>NZ_JAGYGJ010000080.1:0-13500 GCF_019947405.1 Pseudomonas sp. GL-B-26
GGGCTTGCTCGCGAAAGCGGTGTGTCAGACACCGAAAATGTTGAATGCAAGTCCGCTTTCGCGAGCAAGCCCGCTCCTACAGGGTTTTGTGTTTACAAATCCGAATACTTTTTTTATCTGCCCAGATGGATTCCAAACGATGGACCTGACCCCACGCGAAAAAGACAAGCTGCTGATCTTCACCGCCGGCCTCGTGGCCGAGCGACGTTTGGCGCGCGGCGTGAAACTCAACTACCCGGAAGCCATGGCCTACATTTCCGCAGCGCTGCTCGAAGGCGCGCGCGACGGCCGGACCGTGGCCGAGCTGATGCACTTCGGCACCACCCTGCTCAGCCGCGAACAAGTGATGGAAGGCATCCCGGAAATGATTCCGGAGATCCAGGTCGAAGCGACCTTCCCCGACGGCACCAAACTGGTCACCGTTCACCAACCGATCGCCTGAGGCCGCGCCATGACTTACCACATCCGCGATGCAGCGCATGCCGACCTGCCGGCGATTCGCGACATCTACAACGACGCCGTGCTCAACACCACGGCCATCTGGAACGAGCAGGCCGTGGATTTGGGTAACCGCCAGGCCTGGTTCAGCGCCCGCCAATCCCAGGGCTACCCGATTCTGGTGATCGTCGACGGCGACAATACCGTGCTGGGCTACGCTTCATTTGGTGACTGGCGACCGTTCGACGGGTTCCGCCATACCGTCGAGCACTCGGTTTACGTACGCAGCGACCAGCGCGGCAATGGTCTCGGCCCGCAATTGATGACCAAGTTGATCGAGCGCGCCAAAGGCTGCGACAAACACGTGATGGTCGCCGCCATCGAAAGCGGTAACGCCGCTTCTGTTCGCCTGCATGAGCGAGCCGGCTTCGTGACGACCGGGCAGATGCCCCAGGTGGGCACCAAGTTCGGTCGCTGGCTGGACCTGACCTTTATGCAACTGACCCTTAATCCTGGCGCGGAGCCGCCGACCGCCAACAAGGAGTAATTGCCCATGAACGCCGCCCAACTGCGCCGCGTCAATGTTGAAAGCTTTGCGCACTATCGTCAGGGTTTGATTGATCTGTTGCTCGACGCCGTCGGCTATGGCGCCAGCGTCGGGTTCATGGCCGATCTGGACGCCACTCAAGCCCGAGCCTATTTCGATGATGTCCAGGAGAACCTGAACAAAGGCAACGTGCTGCTGTGGGTGGTGGTCAAGGACGAGCAGGTGCAGGCCAGTGTGCAACTGACCCTGTGCCAGAAAGCCAATGGCCTGAACCGCGCCGAAGTGCAAAAACTGCTGGTGCGTGAACATGCGCGTCGTCGGGGTCTGGGGCAGCAGTTGATGAGTGCGCTGGAAACGGCCGCCCTCCAGCACAAGCGCGGCATGCTCTACCTCGACACCGAGGCCGGCTCTCCCGCCGAAGACTTCTACAAAGCTCTGGGTTACACCCGCGCCGGCGAAATCCCCGACTATGCCTGCGACCCGAGCGGTCGCTACAAACCGACCGCCCTCTACTACAAGATTCTCCAAGGAGCCCATTGATGATTCCCGGTGAATACCAGATCCAGCCCGGTGACATCGAACTCAACGTTGGCCGCCGCACCCTCAGCCTGAAGGTGGCCAACAGCGGTGATCGGCCGATCCAGGTCGGCTCGCATTACCACTTCTTCGAAACCAACGATGCGCTGACATTCGACCGCGCCGCCAGCCGCGGCATGCGCCTGAACATCCCCGCCGGCACCGCCGTGCGCTTCGAGCCGGGACAGAGCCGCGAGGTCGAGTTGGTAGACCTGTCCGGGCATCGCCGGGTGTTCGGGTTTGCCGGCAGGATCATGGGCGATCTCGATTAAAGATCAAAAGATCGCAGCCTCGCTTCGCTCGACAGCTCCTACAGAGACCGGGCGCAACCGAGAATTTGCGTGAACACCTGTAGGAGCTGTCGAGCGCAGCGAGGCTGCGATAGCGAGCTACGCGAGCGGTCTCAAACACAATTGAATCCCAAGGCATGCGCATGAAAATCTCAAGACAAGCCTACGCCGACATGTTCGGCCCCACCGTCGGTGACAAGGTCCGCCTGGCCGACACCGAGCTATGGATCGAAGTCGAAAAAGATTTCACCACCTACGGCGAAGAAGTGAAATTCGGCGGCGGCAAGGTCATCCGCGATGGCCAGGGTCAAAGCCAATTGCTCGCGGCCGAGGTCGTCGACACCCTGATCACCAACGCGCTGATCATCGACCACTGGGGCATCGTCAAAGCCGACGTCGGCCTCAAGGACGGACGCATCGCCGCCATTGGCAAGGCCGGCAACCCGGACATCCAGCCGAACGTGACCATCGCAGTCGGCGCCAGCACCGAAGTCATCGCCGGTGAAGGCATGATCCTCACCGCGGGCGGCATCGACACGCACATCCATTTCATCTGCCCGCAGCAGATCGAAGAAGCACTAATGAGCGGCGTCACCACCATGATCGGCGGCGGCACCGGCCCGGCCACAGGCACCAACGCGACCACCTGCACCTCCGGGCCATGGCACCTGGCGCGCATGCTCCAGGCCGCCGATGCGTTCCCGATGAACATTGGCTTCACCGGCAAGGGCAACGCCAGCCTGCCGGAGCCGTTGATCGAACAGGTCAAGGCCGGTGCCATCGGGCTGAAGTTGCACGAAGACTGGGGCACCACCCCGGCGAGCATCGACAACTGCCTGAACGTCGCCGACCAGTACGACGTCCAAGTGGCGATCCACACCGACACGCTCAACGAATCGGGCTTCGTCGAAACCACCCTCGCCGCCTTCAAGGGCCGCACCATTCACACCTATCACACCGAAGGCGCGGGCGGCGGTCACGCGCCGGACATCATCAAGGCCTGCGGCTTTGCCAACGTGCTGCCGAGCTCGACCAACCCGACCCGGCCGTTTACCCGCAACACCATCGACGAACACCTCGACATGCTGATGGTCTGCCATCACCTGGACCCGAGCATTGCCGAAGACGTAGCGTTCGCCGAAAGCCGTATCCGTCGTGAAACCATCGCCGCCGAAGACATCCTTCACGACCTCGGCGCGTTCTCGATGATCAGCTCCGACAGCCAGGCCATGGGCCGGGTCGGAGAAGTGATCACGCGCACCTGGCAGACCGCCGACAAGATGAAAAAACAGCGCGGCCCGCTACCCGGTGATGGCGAAGGCAACGACAACTTCCGCGCCAAACGCTACATCGCCAAGTACACCATCAACCCCGCAATCACCCACGGCATCAGCCATGAAGTGGGCTCGGTCGAAGTGGGTAAATGGGCCGATCTGGTGCTCTGGCGCCCGGCGTTCTTCGGCGTCAAACCAACGCTGATCCTCAAGGGCGGCGCCATCGCCGCCAGCCTGATGGGCGATGCCAACGCGTCGATCCCAACGCCACAACCGGTGCATTACCGTCCGATGTTCGCCAGTTACGGCGGCTCATTGCACGCCACCAGCCTGACCTTCATCAGCCAGGCTGCTTCGGATGCCGGGTTGCCCGAAGCATTGGGTTTGAAAAAGAAAATCGCCGTGGTCAAAGGTTGCCGCGACGTGCAGAAAACCGACTTGATCCACAACGACTACCTGCCGAGCATCGATGTCGATCCGCAGACTTATCAGGTCAAGGCTGACGGGGTTTTGCTGTGGTGTGAACCTGCCGAGGTGTTGCCGATGGCGCAGCGCTATTTCCTGTTCTGACACCTCAAGCGCACAAAAGCCCCGAGTGCACAATGCGGCACTCGGGGCTGAGACGTTCAGGTATCAGTTGCCCGGGGCAACCGTAAAAGGTATTTCAACCCGATTCAGTTTCGCCCGGTCCATGGCTTCCTGGGTCAGCTGCAGCAGTAAGGCTTCACGCTCAGCCTTGATCGTTTCCAGCGCTTGGGCATAGGCCTCGTCGGTCATGATCTGGCCGGGGGCGAAGGTACTTTCCGGCTCACCAAGCTCAGCCGCCAGTACGCGGATTCGCTCTTTCAAACCGGCCTTTTCCTCCAGCGACAGCGTTGCGCTGTCGGCTCGCTCATCCAGGGCAACCTTGAACTCGGTGGTGGCAATGGTCTTGCGATCAATCGCCCTGAAGCGCGAGCGATTCAAGCGCTCGACGAAGGATTTCCAGAAAGGTTGCTCGGCAATCGAGTTACGCAGCATATCCCCCTCCTCCAGTCCCAGAACCCGTTGCCAGGCATCCTCGATCATTTCGCTGGTGACGCCTGCGATCTTGCGGAACTGCATGCCGCGTGCCTGCCATGGCAGGTCCAGTCGCTCTGCCAGATCCGTCATGAAGGCCAGGTGAACCTCCACCTCATCAATGGTGCCAGTGACATTGCGGGCGGCATCCTCACGTCGAAACCGCTCACCGGCCGCTTCGCGCGCCACGATGTGGCGCCTGGCAATTCTCTCGAGCTCGTCCAGTCGAGACTTGCCCTTTGCCAGGTTCACCAGCTCAGCCTCGATCAAACCGCTGTTACCGAGCGCCAACGTTTCGTGAACCAGCACCTCCACGCCCATGACGTTGAAAAGCTGTGTCGCACCGTCGACGCAGTTGGATCGTACGCTGGCCTCCCTGAAAAACTGCTCTCGCAATGGTGCGTTCTCAGCCATGGTGTCCAGCATTCGCCAGACCTTGGCTGTCAAATCGGCGCGATAGGCCTTGCTGGCGGTGAAGTCGGCAGACAGGGTGAGTGCGTTGATTTCTTCAAAAAAATCCGTCGAATTGAATTCATCCTCAACCTCGTTCCAGACGTACTGTTTCTCAATCCACTGAGGTCGCGTCAAGCCTTCCTCCCACTGGATACTGGTGAGCACACCTGTGGGCGGATAAGGACGTTCAGGGTCCATGCCCACCGACCGAACGTAGTCTTTGAGCGTTTCCAGATTTTCAGCCGATATCCACTCGGGTCCACGACTGAGCCACGTACGCCCCAGCATCTCGGCATGCCAGGTGCCCGGCGTAACCTGCGGAATGTGGGTCAACACGTTGCGGCGCAGGTCCAGGTTAAAGTGCCGGAACCGTGGCCGGTCAAACAGCCCGGGCGGCCAGGTAGTGGCGCCTGTATTAGTCAGCACCAAGGTATGCAAGTCAGGCATGCGACCGATGTTCGGCAACAACCCCAGAGGGTTTTCACCCAGCTTCAAGGTGGTCAGCAAGGTACTGTTCTTGAGCCTCTGGTGATCGACGATGTTCAGCATAATCCGGTTGTTCGTAAGGTCCAGCTCCCTCAGGTGTGGCATCTCGGCGAGGCTTGATGGCAACGCGGTCAATCTGTTTCGAGCCAGGTACAGCGCACGTACTTTGCGAAAGGACTGAAGAACAGGATGTTCGATGTTCGACAATCCTGTATTGCTTAACTCCAGACGCGTCACGTGATCGAAGTTGGCCGCAAGCTTGGGCAGGCTATCGATGTGCGGGCTCAGATCCAGGTTGCTCAGGTCCAGCACCTGCCCAATAGCGTTTCCGTACCCATCCAGATGCCTTGGGCCGCTGCGCTGCCAGCAACGCCTGATCTTTCCAGCGATGGCATTTCTGGTATCCCTTTCGACCACGCCTCTGGGGCTGAAAGGAAAATCCCGGAGGGGACGTTTCACCCATTGGTTTAGCGTTGAAACCAACTGGTTGAATTCGATCTCAAGCCCATGGATCTGTAAATCGACGGGTATGTGTTGCTGGCGCAGGGTCTCCATAAACATGTCGAGCTCTGCGTCCGTGAGCGACGGGTAAAGGCTGCGGATTCGAAGCCGGTCCGTCATGTCTCTGGAAACACGCCGATAGCCGTCCATCCCCCCGAGCAGCTTCAGGGTGTGTGGGTCGTAAGCCGGTTTACGAATCGGATGCTCAAGCAACGTCGACGCGAACCGATCATGGCTCAGGGGTGAACGTTGTATTTCAAACTTGAGTCGAGCACCTTCGTGAATGTCATACCCCAACGCGTTGCGCTGCGCATCCGGAAGGGCGTGCAAGACCGAAGCATAGAATTCATCGGTGCCGTGCAAATGCCGATCATCCGCGTCCCGCGTCTGGTAACGCCCGTCCTCCTCGAGAATCAGCACCTTGCGGATCGGCGCACTTTCCGGCCCCACACTGGCATGCAGTTTCCCGGCAACCCCCAGCTCGCGAATTTCGATCCGCACCTCATCGGACCACCCGGGCAGGCCGGCCAAGGAGCTCAGTTCGAGCCTGCGCGAGTCGGCATTGGCCAGCTCTTCAAGGTAGAGGCCCTCATAAGCCCGGTTCAATCGCACCCGGTCACGCACTGCCCGGGCCTCTTGACGCAAACGCAGCGAGAGACGCTGTTTTTCGCTCAGGTGTTGCAGATCGGCCGGCTCGGCATGCTCCAGCAGTTCCAGCGCAACGCTGGCCGGCAACTCCGGAACGTCACTGAGCACTCGCTGCACACGAGGGTCGCTGGAAACATCGCGGCTTTTGTAAAGTGCATCGAATACGGTTTTCTTGTGCTTCCCTGCCTGCACGACCAACTGCTTGCGTAGCGCATCAATACGCTCAGGTGTACCCACCACGACGTCATCGCCAAGCAGGGCGCGGATCTCGGTTTCATTCAGCGATTCAATGACTCGCTCGGGCAGCTTTCCGGCAGCCAATTCGGAACGACTGACCTTGATCTTCATCGGCTCGGATGCCGTTGCATTGCCGTGTTTGACGGAGGTCCCGGAACGATCCGACGCCTCGAAAACTTCCAGCGCCCTATTCTCGGGCCAGCGCGGCAGTTCAACCATGACCTCTGGCACAAAGCCGATCATCGCGTCGGGAATCTGGTTAGCCTCGATGTGCTGCGGAAATCGCTCTGCATCGGCATAGGTATTGAAGCGCAAGAAGGTATCGCGCAGCAGCGCGGGCGGGGTTTCATGCTCGACATGCAACCGGCGCAGCAGGCTTTCGTCTACCCCGCTCACGTGTTGAATCATGCCTAACGTCTGCGCAGAGTAGCCGTCGAGCGTGGTATGCATGCGCTGCATCAACCGTTTCGACTCCCACTCCAGCGGCCGCTCGGTCTCGACCTTCCAGGCACCGGCCTTGTTGTGCTCCACCACGGGTTTGTAGGCCGTGCGGCGCTGCGGATGTTCCAGTCGATGCTGCCCCGTCACCGGGTCCTGGCTCACCTGATAGTTTTTTTCCTCCAGCCGCAGCCACTGCTTGCCGCCCTGTTCAATCAGGCCGATGTCGTTGGGCACGGCATTGTCCGGCAGCGCTACCGGATGCGCGTAGGACCCAACGTCGGGTTTCCACAGGCGGGTCTTGCCACCGGGCAGTTCCACCGGTTGCAGGCTGTCGATCAGCGCGCTGGGCTTGACCGCTGCGACGGCCCCCCGAGGCAGCACATGCCCGGCGCCCATCAGCGCCAACTGGGCAAAGTTGATCAGCACCCCATTGATGTGCGCCCCGGCCTCCTCCCGGTCGCCCTTGCTCCAGTCCTCGATGCCCTCCAGCAGTTCTTCGGCGATCTGCGCCACCATCACCCCCAACAGCACTTCACCCACGCCGGGGATCAACATCCCGACAAAGTTGAACACGTTCCAGCCAATGTCCAGATAGCTGGTCAGGCGCTTCCAACGCGTGGTGGCATCCTCATCGCCGGTCGGCACCGCGATGACCCGCGCATCGGCGATGGCTTTATCGCGCTTGTCGACATACAGCCATTGCCACAAGTCCCCGGCAATCAGGTTGGTGATGGGTTCTGCGGTGGGATTTTCGACTGCGGTTTCCCGCCACCAGGGGCCCATGTCCAACGGCTCGCGTTGCTGCCAGACAACACGCGTCAGCCGCTCTTTGACTCGGGTGAAGAATTTTCCCTTGTCCTTTTGCGCCACGAAGCGGCTGAAAAACGCTTGATACTCCGTATCGCGCAGTTGGCTGAGCAGCTCCTTCATGAAGTCGGCGAGCGAGTCGTACTCTTTCAGCGGGTGCAGCGGATCGTCCGGCACGTAGGCAATCACCGGTCCGTCCAAACGGCTCTGCTGATAAACATCCTCGCGGCGCAGCATGTCCTCATGCACGCCGGCAGGGCCGTTGGCCAGGAACGACTGCAGCAGTTTGTACTTGTCGTAATAACTACCCGGCAGCATCGGCGTGCGTTGCGACCAGTCGCTCCAGAACTTCAGACCGTCGGATGTCAAGGCGTCGACCAACGGCTTGAGCCTGGACGGCTGGCTCACCGCACTGAACAACACGATGCCGTGCAACGCGAAGCCCATCAGCGAGAGCCGATGCCGATGCAGCGACTGATCATGAAAGGTGATGTCGCTTCCGCCATCACGCACCTGTTGAAGTTTGCCGTAGGCATACTCGCTGATATCTTTTTTCAAATAAGCCATCAACGCGTCCAGATTAAAGGACGCTTTCTGCGCGGCCAGCGCATGCTCTTCCAATAGCTGCCTGGCCTTTGGATCAGCCGGCAACAGAATGCTTTTTATATGGGTTTGATACTGCGCCCCCAAGTCCAGTCGTCGACACAACATGGCGATTTTTTGGGTGGTCATTGTTGCTTCAAGTTTCAACTCTCCTTTGAAGTTCTTCGAATACACACCGGAACCGCTCCTGAAATGATCTTCAGCGGTTTCCGGCTCTTCGAAGTTGTGCAAGGCCGCCTCCAGCAGCGTAGATGCGCGCAGATAGCTGGCGCCACGGTCGATCGCCAGGAGAATCTTGTCCGGCACATACAGCTTCACCGTCAGTTGGCTGACGTCGACATGGGTGTTGAAGTTCGACCTGACAAGCGTGGACAGCAAGGGTTTGGCGAACGCCTGAATGTCCTGTTGCAGATTTTTCAGCGGGCCATCGACCTTCGCTTGCAAGCGCCAGCGCTCCTCGACCAGTTCCTTGAGGTATTGCCGATTGAGGCTCGACGCATTCATGTACCAATCGGGAAAGGCTGTATTTAAATCATTTAAACCGTCCAGTGATAACAGTCGACTCACCGGCGCTTCTGTTATGCCGCGGGGCAGTGCCTGGACAATGCGTTCGTGGTGAGAGCCTTTATGTGCAACTGGACTAACTGGAACTTGTTCAATACCTTCCAACTCTTTTAATTCAGACATCATGTAACAACCAAAGTAACGATAGGAGTGATCAGCTTAAGCGGCACCCCCTGAAATAAAAGACTAAAAAACTGCTGGACCGGCGGCTATTCAATAGCGTGATCGTTCAACTATTAAAGGGTTAAACGATACATATATAACACCCTTGTTTCCAAAGAGGTTGATGGCACGCAAGATCTGAAATCAATGCTCCTACAGGGAAACGGCGTCGCCAGAGTTACTCGACCACCAACCGAGCCAACCGCTGCTTGAGCATGCGGTTCTCGGCCCGCAATTGCTGCACTTCTTCAAGCAGGTCCAGCGCCAGGGCGACGCCTTCCCATTCCAGCTCCAGATCGTGCCGCAGCTTGGCGGCACGCTTGGCCAGTGCCAGCTCATAATCGTTGAAACGCCAATCCTTGGGCTGGTTGCCCTGAGGTTCGAGGATGCCGTGTTCGACGATTTCGATCACGTAGACGTCCGACAGGTCGGTCGCCTCACAGAATTCTGCCATGTCCAGTTGAACGATCAGGGGGTTGCTCATGATGGGCTACTCCGTCTCTTGGATCAGAAGTGTTCTCTGGGGTTGAAAGCCGCTTTTTTCGCCAGCTCCTGCCACAACGCCTTGACCTCGTCGTCCGAGGTTTTAGGCATGACGGCCTTGAGTTGTACAAACAGATAACCGCGATGACCGTCCTTGTTCAGCAAACCGTGGCCCTTGGCGCGCATGCGCTGGCCATTCTGGCTGCCGGCCGGAACCTTGAGGTTGATCTTGCCTGTCAGTGTAGGCACTGCCACCTCAGTACCCAATGCCAACTCCCATGGAGCCAGCGGCAAGGTAATGATCAGGTTTTCGCCTTCGACGTCGAACTTTGGGTGCGGCGCAAAGCGAATGATCAAGAACAAGTCGCCATTGGCCCCGCCACCAGTGCCCGGCGCACCCTGGCCCTTGAGGCGGATGCGCTCGCCGTCGGCCACGCCGGCCGGGATCTTCACGTTCAGGCTTTTGCTGGTGTTGCTGACATGCTGGCCGGCAGCGTTGTACTGCGGCACCTGGAAGGTGACCTTCTTCGATTCGTTCGAGAGGGTTTCTTCCAGAAAAATCCCGAGTTCCATTTCCACGTCTTGCCCTCGACGTCCGGCGCTACGGCCCGACTGTCCACCACCAAAACCAGGACCACGGTTGCCGAAAATCGAACTGAAGAAGTCCGAGAAATCGCCCGAATCCTGACCACCACCGAAACCACCTGCGCCACGACCCTGCCAACCCGGCGGGCCCTGGAATGGTTGGCCGTGCTGGCCGTATTTGCGCAAGTCGTCGTATTCGGCGCGCTTGTCGGCGCTTTTCAGCGCTTCATAGGCTTCCGAGGCATCTTTGAATTTGGACTCGGCGTCCTTTTCCTTGCTGACGTCCGGGTGATACTTACGCGCCAGTTTGCGATAGGCGGCCTTGATCGTCTTATCGTCCGCGGTCGGTTCCACACCGAGAATCTTGTAATAGTCTTTGAAGTCCATCTAAGGATCACCATCCGTTATCGATATCGCGCCACCACCGGCAGCATGCGCTTATTGGCAGCCGCGAGGTTGACCGATCTCAAGGTTGTGACCGGGCAGCGCATCAGAAGTTTATCGGCAGCGGTGGGCAGTTCTTGCGACCGCCGAATGGCTGCCAGGGTCGATGCAGACAAGTTTGGGGCATCGGGCCAGCTTATCAAGGCGCTATTCGTGGTGATTTAGCAGATAGTCGGCCTTCGAATCTGCGCCGCACTGACATACACTGCGCGGCCGTTTTTTAACCGGAACTCGAAAGACATGAAAAACGCATCTCCAGCCCGTGCCTGTGGTATCGACTTCGGCACGTCCAACTCCACCGTCGGCTGGCTGCGCCCCGGCATGGAAACGCTGATCGCGCTGGAGGACGACAAGATCACCCTGCCTTCGGTGGTCTTCTTCAACATGGAAGAACGCCGCCCGGTGTACGGCCGCCTCGCGCTGCACGAGTACCTGGAAGGCTATGAAGGCCGGTTGATGCGCTCGCTCAAGAGCCTGCTCGGCTCCAAGCTGATCAAGCATGACACCAGCGTCCTCGGCACAGCGATGCCGTTCAAGGACTTGCTCGGGTTGTTCATCGGCCAGCTGAAGAAGCGCGCCGAAACCGCCGCCGGTCGGGAGTTCGATGAAGTGGTACTGGGTCGTCCGGTGTTCTTCGTCGACGACGATGAATTGGCCGACCAGGAAGCCGAAAACACTCTGGTGGACGTGGCCCGCGCCATCGGTTTCAAGGACGTTTCGTTCCAGTACGAACCGATTGCGGCGGCCTTCGACTATGAGTCGACCATCGAAAAAGAAGAGCTGGTACTGATCGTCGACATCGGCGGTGGTACGTCCGATTTCTCGCTGGTGCGCCTTTCCCCTGAACGCCGTATGCACGACAACCGTCACGATGACATCCTCGCCACCGGCGGCGTGCACATCGGCGGGACTGATTTCGACAAGCAACTGAGCCTGCAAGGCCTGATGCCGCTGTTCGGCTACGGCAGCCGGATGAAGAGCGGCGCTTACATGCCGACCAGCCACCACATGAACCTGGCGACCTGGCACACCATCAACTCGGTGTACTCGCAGAAGTCGACCCTGGCGCTGGGCAGCATGCGTTACGACATCGAAGACACTGGCGGTATCGATCGCCTGTTCAAGCTGATCGACCAGCGCGCCGGCCACTGGCTGGCGATGGAAGTAGAAGAAACCAAGATCCAGCTGACCCACGCCGACAGCCGCCATGTGCCGCTGGACCGCATCGAACCGGGTTTGAGCGTGGAGTTGAGCCGGGCACTGTTCGAATCGGCCATCGACAACTTGCTGGAGCGCGTGCGCAACAGCGTGACCCAGTTGCTGAACGACGCCAATGTGCGAGTCGATCAGGTCGATACGGTGTTCTTCACCGGCGGTTCGAGTGGGATTCCGGCATTGCGTAATAGCGTCTCGGCGATGTTGCCGAACGCGCGGCATGTGGAAGGGAACATCTTCGGCAGCATCGGCAGTGGCTTGGCGATTGAAGCGATGAAGCGCTACGGCAACATGGACTGAGCTGAAAGACCGCGGCGCCTGCTTCGCGAGCAAGCCCGCTCCCACACTCGACCGAGTTCCTCCAGATGGAATGCGGTCGAGTGTGGGAGCGGGCTTGCTCGCGAAGGCGTCAGAACATGCAACACATATCGGGGATCAAACCATCCCCACCTGCTTCAACTCACTCTTCAGGTACGCATAATAAATCGGCCCCGCCACCACCCCCGGCAGGCCGAACGCGGCCTCGAACACCAGCATTGCCAGCAGCAACTCCCACGACTTGGCACTGATCTGCCCGCCAACGATGCGCGCGTTGAGAAAATATTCGAGCTTGTGGATAACAATCAGGTAACCCAGCGCCGCCACGGCCACCCAGATCGACAGCGACAGACCAACGATGGTGATCAGGGTGTTCGACATCAGGTTGCCGATTACCGGCAGCAGGCCGAGCAGGAAGGTCAGCACGATCAGGGTTTTGGTCAGTGGCAGCTTGATCCCGAACATCGGCAGGACCACCGCCAGGAAAATCCCGGTGAAGAAGGTGTTGAGCAGGGAAATCTTGATCTGGGCGAACACGATGTTGCGAAACGCCTGGACCAGCAGGTGCAAGCGGTCGAACAGCGCGGCGGCCAAGGGCTTGCGCTTGGTCACGTCCGGCACGCGCTGCAAGGCAATGATCGCCCCCAGCACCATGCCGATCAGCAGCGTCACAAACATGTGCGCCGCGTCCTTGCCCACCAGCTGCAAGTCGCTGAGGTGCTTGCTCACCCACTCGCCAATCGCCACACGGAACTCGGCAGCGCTGGCGGGCAGATAGGCGTCGATGAACGGCGGCAGTTGCCCGCGCGCCCGATCAACCACAACCATGAATTTGTCGAGAGAAGCGCCGGGGTTTTCCGCTTCATGCAGCAGAAAGCTGAAGGCACCGGCAAAAATCAGCGTCAACACACTGACCACCAGCGTCCCCAACAACGCCACCGCCAGCCAGCGCGCACGCCGACCTTCGATCAGGCGCTGCAATTGCGGGGTGAGCATGTTGACCAGTTCGAACACCAGCAGCCCGGCCAGCAGACTCGGCAGTAATCGCAGCGGGATCACCAGTAACAAACCACCGAAGATGATGACCCAACTGATTGACAACAAGACTTGGCGTTGAGAAAACGTTGGCATACAGCCTCAAAACGAACGGCGTAAAAGGATTGGCAGTCTGCCAGCGTTCTGGCGCCGAAGCGAGCGGATGACCTTCAAGCGGCGTCGCTCCGAAAAGATCGCAGCCTGCGGTGTAGTGGTTCAGTTTTTTTGAACCGCTCTGTAGGAGCATTAAGCCGCTTGCTGCTCAAACAGCGCAGGCGGCAGGTGGTTCGAAGCGGAATGGCAACGGCGATGGTTGTAATGTGAGATGAAGCCC
>NZ_JAGYGJ010000081.1:0-12973 GCF_019947405.1 Pseudomonas sp. GL-B-26
GTCAGTATCAATGTTGACTGACACACCGCATTCGCGAGCAAGCCCGCTCCCACATTAGATCGTGGTCGGCTTAGGCGCCCGCGATCAACTGCCGAGCCGCCTGGCTGTGATCGGCAATCAACCCCTTCAAATCCAGCCCTTCAACCTGCCCATCAATCACCCGCCATTTGCCGCCGACCATCACCCGATCCGCCCGATCAGCGCCGCACAGCAGCAACGCCGACACCGGATCATGACTGCCGGAGAACCGCAGCTCATCCAGCTTGAACAGTGCCAGATCCGCTTGCTTGCCCACCGCCAGCTCGCCGATATCGCTACGCCCGAGCAAACTCGCCGAACCCTTGGTCGCCCACCCCAGCACCAGTTCCGGCGTGATCTTCTCGGCGCCATAACGCAGCCGCTGAATGTACAGCGCCTGACGGGTTTCCAGCATCATGTTCGACGCATCGTTGGACGCCGAACCGTCCACGCCCAAGCCCAGCAACGCGCCGGCAGCGGTCAGGTCCAGGGTCGGGCAAATGCCGGAAGCCAGGCGCATGTTCGAACTCGGGCAATGGCAAATCCCGGTGCCGGCGGCGCCGAGGCGAGCGATTTCGTCCGGGTTGAAGTGGATGCCGTGAGCGAGCCAGGTACGTGGGCCGAGCCAGCCGACGCTGTCCAGGTAATCCACGGTGCGCAACCCGAAGCGTTGCAGACAGAAGTCTTCTTCGTCGAGGGTTTCGGCCAGATGGGTGTGCAGGCGCACGTCGAGTTTGTTCGCCAGTTCGGCGCTGGCGGACATGATTTCCGGGGTCACCGAGAACGGTGAGCAGGGCGCCAGGGCGATCTGGATTTGCGCGCCATCGCCACGTTCGTGGTACTCGGCGATCAAACGTTGGCTGTCGGCGAGGATCACTTCACCTTCCTGCACTGTCTGCTGCGGCGGCAGGCCGCCGTCCTTCTCGCCGAGGCTCATGGAACCGCGCGTCAGCATGGCGCGCATGCCCAGTTCGCGGACGCTCTCGACTTGTACGTCGATCGCATTTTCCAGGCCTTGCGGAAACAGGTAATGGTGATCGGCCGCGGTGGTGCAGCCAGACAGCAGCAATTCGGCCAACGCGACTTTGCTGGCGAGGGCGAGTTTTTCAGGGGTGAGGCGGGCCCAGACCGGGTAGAGAGTTTTCAGCCACGGGAACAACGGCTGATTGACCACCGGCGCCCAGGCGCGGGTCAGGGTTTGATAGAAGTGGTGATGGGTGTTGATCAGTCCCGGCAGGATCACATGCTCGCGGGCATCGAAGACTTGTCCACAGGGTGCGGAAGGTTGCTGGCCGGCGGCGAGCACTTCGACGATCAAACCGTCTTGCAGCACCAGGCCGCCACGGGCATCGAGGCCATTGGCAGTGAAGATCGCGAGGGGATTTTTTAACCAGATACGGGTCGCAGGCATGTTGGCCGGCTCCTCTGAAAGTTGGGTTCAGGTTAGCCAGCTCAGTGATTACCCTGTCTGCTGATCCAGGGTCGCCGCGGGGACGAGGTGCGGAGTTTCAATCAAAAAAGCTCGGCAGACAAGCCTCGCCCGACAGGACAACACAAATCCCACAGGGGAAGGGGGGGTTACCAGGGAATGGTTTCACCCCGGTAATTCACAAAATGATGCCCGCCCTTGCCGGTATACGCATTCACCTGATCGACCAATCCGCGCGTACTGGTTTCCACATCAATGTCGGCACCTTCACCGCCCATGTCGGTTTTCACCCAACCCGGATGCAGCGACAGCACGGTGAGTTTCTGCTCGCCCAACTGAGTGACGAAGCTGCTGGTCATCGAGTTCAGCGCCGCTTTACTGGCCTTGTACAACGCCAGCTCGGGTGCATCCGGCATGGTCACGCTGCCCAGCACCGAACTCATGAACGCCAGCACGCCGCTGTCCGGACGAATCTGCCCGACAAAGCGTTGAGCCAGATTGATCGGCGCCACCGCATTGGTGAAGAACAGTTGGCCGACCTCGGTCAGGGTCGCGCCGCCCGGCGTTTGAACTTCCGGGCCTTTGACCCCGGCATTCACGAACAGCAGGTCAAACACTTCGCCCTTGAGTTGTTGGCTCAGGGCGATGACCGCCTGCTGATCGTCCATGTCGAGTTTTTCGATCCGCACCTTGCCCAAGGCCTGCAGGGCTTCGGCGTTCTGCGGGTTGCGTACGGTGGCGGTGACCTGCCAACCGTCGGCCAGCAGGGTTTTCACCAGACCGAGGCCCAAACCCCGGGAGGCACCGATGATGAGTGCGGTTTTTGCCGTAGACATAAGTGGCTTCCTTGATAAATGAGGATCACGGATTCAATGGACAACGCTGGCCGAGCCGTTGCTGCAACTCCTGACGCAACGCGTCGAGTTCGGCCATGCGAGTTTCGATCAGTTTGAGTTTGTCTTGCAGCAATTGCGTGACGGCGCTGTCCGGATCGGGCGACTGCCATATCGCGGCGACGCTGTTGCCGATCTCGCCGAGGGTAAAGCCCAATCGCTGAGCGGTCTTGATGTACTGCACCAGTTGCACCATGTCCGCCGGATAGTCGCGATAACCGTTGGCGCTGCGTTGCGCCGCAATCAACCCGCGCTGCTCGTAGAAGCGCAGCGTGTCGCGGCTGACGGCGCTGGCTTGGGCTAATTCACCGATGCGCATCATGACATCTCGAGAGGGCTTGACCCTGGAGCATACTCCAGGCTTTAGCCTTGTTGCTCCCTGAATTTATGGAGCAAGACGGATGTGGACTTCAACGCAATATCGCCGGTTGGTGAAGGGTAGCGCCTGGTATGACTTGATCGTCATGGTGGCGTTTGTCACGCCGTGGAGTTTTGCGGCGTTGCATGGAGTTTTGTTGAGCGTGAGTCAGGCGTTCAACTTGTCCGGCGAGTTGCCACCGTTTGAGCCGATGCACATGCTGATGGCCAATTTGTTGGGGTCGATTGTCTGCGTGTGGGCGGTGCTGCGGATTCGGGATCCGCAGCAGGTGTTTGGGCGGTATGACGCGGTGGGGCGGTTTTTGTTTGCAGCCTGGCAGGCTTATGCCTTGGCTCATGGCGGGAGTTCGCTATTGGTGATTTTCCTGTTCTTTGAATTGGCGTGGGGCGTAGCTCAGGTGTTGCCTGTTCGGGCGCTTTCGCGAGCAAGCCCGCTCTCACAGTAGATGTGGGTTGATCACAAAATCCAGGCTCGACTCGGTCCAAATGTGGGAGCGGGCTTGCTCGCGAATAGGCCCGTCCGGCTAACCCCTAATGCCCGGCCCGCCACGGCTGCCCCAACGACACCGGCGCATACAACCGCGTACGCAGCGCATCTCGCGACAGCAGCACCAACACCACAATGGTCGCGACATACGGCAGCATCGCCAGCAGACTCGACGGAATCGCCAGCCCCAACCCCTGCGCCACCAAATGCAGGATGCTGGCGAGTCCGAACAGATACGCTCCCAGCAGCAACCGCCACACCCGCCAACTGGCAAACACCACCAGTGCCAGGGCAATCCAGCCCCGGCCGGCACTCATGTTCTCCGCCCACATCGGCGTATAAGCCAGCGACAAATAAGCCCCGGCCAACCCGGCCATCGCCCCACCAAACAGCACCGCCAACGTGCGCACGCCCAACACCGGCAAGCCCATGGCACTGGCCGCATCCGGGTTTTCCCCGACCGCCTGAATGATCAGCCCGACGCGACTTTTCACAATCACCCAGGTCACCAGCGCAAACAACGCGAACGACACATACACCAACAGATCCTGCGCAAACAGCATCCGCCCGATCAGCGGGATTTCACTCAAATAAGGAATCGCCACCGGCTCAAAACCTGCCAGCGGTTTACCGACCCACGCCGCGCCGACAAAGGTCGACAGGCCCACGCCGAAGATCGTCAGCGCCAACCCGGTGGCCACCTGATTGGCGTTGAACACCAGCGCCACCAGCGCAAACAGGGACGACAACAGCATCCCGGCAAGCATCGCCAGCAACACACCGAGCCACAGGTTGCCGCTGCTCAACGCGACGATAAAACCGATCACCGCACCAAACAGCATCATGCCTTCCTGGCCGAGGTTCAGAACGCCGCTCTTCTCGCAGATCAGTTCGCCCAGCGCCACCAACAGCAACGGCGTGCCGCAACGGACCATGGCGTAGAAAATATTGCTCAGCAGATCGATATCCATCACAGCGCTCCTGCTCGTACGGCGGTGGCTTGTGCACGATGGGACCAGCGCAGGTTCAAACGCGGTCGGTAGAGAATCAGCACGTCACTGGCCAGCAGGAAAAACAGCATCATTCCCTGGAACAATTGGGTGATTGCTTGCGGCAGATTCATGCTCATCTGCGCGCTCTCGCCGCCGATGTACAGCAGCGCCATCAGCAGGCTGGAAAACAGAATACCGATGGGATTGAGTCGCCCGAGAAACGCCACGGTGATCGCGGCATAGCCGTAACCGGGCGAGACTTGCGGCACCAGTTGGCCGATCGGCCCGGTGACTTCACACACCCCGGCCAGCCCCGCCAATCCTCCGCTGATCAACAGCGCCAGCCATATCAGCCGCTTCTCGCGAAAGCCGACAAAACCCGCAGCACGCTTGTCCAGCCCGAGGACTTTGATCTGGAACCCGACAAAGCTTTTCTGCAGCAACACCCACACCGCCACCAACGCGAGCAAGGCGAAATACACGCCCATGTGGACCCGGCCATCCTCCATCAGCAGCGGCAATCGGCTGGCATCACCGAACATCGCTGATTCGGGAAAGTTGAACCCCGCCGGATCCTTTAGCGGCCCATGCACGCAGAACAGCAGCAGGTTCAGGGCGATGTAATTGAGCATGATGCTGGTGAGGATTTCATTGGCATTGAAACGCGTGCGCAACCACGCCGTCAGCCCGGCCCACGCGGCACCGGCCAGGGTACCGACGAGCAGGATCAGCACCAGCGCCCAGCGGCTTTGCATACCGATGATGTTCACCGCCAATGCACTGCCGGCCAGCGCACCGAGCAGCAACTGACCTTCGGCGCCGATGTTCCAGATTCGTGCTTGGTACGCCACCGCCAGACCCAATGCACAAAGCAGAATCGGCAGCGCTTTGACCAATAGTTCGGAGACGCCATACAAGTCGCTGACCGGTGCGATCAGCAAGGTGTGCAGGGTGAGCAGCGGATCGTGACCCAGCGCAATAAACAGCAGCGAGCCACAGCCCAACGTCAGGACAGCCGCCAGCAACGGCGAGCACCACAGCATCAGGCGCGATTGGTGGCCACGAGGTTCGAGAGAAAGCAGCATGTGAAACTCCGTTAAACCATTGCACGTGATTGAGGAGCGTCGAACTCGCCGGCCATCCAGCCGCCGACCTCGATCAGGCGGGTGTCGACCGTGGGCTTGAGCGGTGACAATCGACCACCGCACAAAGCGCCGAGGCGATCGCTGATCTGGAACAGTTCGTCGAGGTCTTCGGAGATCACCAGGATCGCCGCGCCGGCGTCGCGCAAGGCAATCAGCGCCCGGTGAATGGTCGCGGCAGCGCCGACGTCCACGCCCCAGGTCGGGTGCGCGGCCACCAGCAGTTTCGGTTGCTGCAGGATTTCCCGGCCGAGGATGAATTTCTGCAAGTTGCCGCCGGACAGGCTGCGGGCCGGTGTCTGGGTGTCGGGTGTCTTCACCCCGTAGCGGCGGATAATTTCTTCGGCCAGCGCTTCGACCTTGCCGCGCTGGATCAGGCCGTTGCTGATCAGCCCTTGTTGAAAGGCTGTGAGCAGGGCGTTGTCAGCCAGGCTCAGGTCCGGCACCGCACCATGACCCAGACGTTCAGCAGGGACAAAGGCCAGGCCCAGTTTGCGCCGTGCATCCGGCCGCAAGTGCGCCACCGGTTGCCCGGCGAAATTGATCGTTGCGCCGTCGTTGCGGCTGAGCGGTTCTTCGCCACTGAGCAGGGCCAGCAACTCATCCTGACCATTGCCCGCAACCCCGGCGATGCCGACGATTTCGCCACTGCGCACTTCAAGCCCGATGTCCTTCAGCGAACAGCCGAACGGATCCGGGTTGTGCCAGGACAAGCCCGTCACGTTCAGGAATGCATTAGCGCCAGTGGCTTTCGGATAATCCGTAATCAGCGCAGCGGCTTCGCCGACCATCAACTGCGCCAGTTGCCGATCCGAACACTCGGCCGGCACGCAATGCCCGGCCACCCGACCGCCGCGCAACACCGTGGCGCTGTGGCACAACGCGCGAACTTCACCGAGTTTGTGGCTGATAAACAGAATGCTGCAGCCCTCGGTGGCCAGTCGACGCAGGGTGACGAACAATTCGTCGGCCTCTTGCGGAGTCAGCACCGAGGTCGGCTCATCGAGAATCAGCAGACGGATGTCCTGCATCAGGCAACGAATGATTTCCACCCGCTGGCGTTCACCGATCGACAGGCTGTGGACAAGTCGCTCCGGCTCCAGCGCCATGCCGTAACGCCGGGAGACTTCACGGATTTTCGGCTCAAGCTGCTTCGGTGTGCCAGCCGCCGCGCCCATCGCCAAGGCAATGTTCTGCGCCACGCTTAGCGTCTCGAACAGCGAGAAATGCTGGAACACCATACCGACTCCCAGCCCCCGAGCCTGAGCCGGGTTGCGCAGGGTCACGCGTTGCCCTTGCCAGATCATCTCTCCCGAGTCTGCATGGATGACGCCGTAGATGACCTTCATCAGCGTACTTTTGCCCGCGCCGTTTTCGCCGAGCAGGGCGTGGATTTCGCCGGGTGCAATGCTCAGATCGATAGCGTCGTTGGCCAGGCAACCGGGGTAGCGCTTGCTGATTCTGCGCAGTTGCAGACGAGGTGTTGGATCGGGGATCGGCACGGGGTTGGGCATGACAGGCTCGGGTCGATTGAAGTGATGCCTGTGGACAAAGCAATTTTCTGGCCATTGAGTCAGGAAAACTCAACAGCGTTACAGGCAAAGGCTTGGAAGACGACGGCTTGCCCTATGTCGATCCCGAACCAGGCACCACTTGAGGGCAACGTCGTTGATCAGGCTCCGGTTTTGCTCAGGGTGTTTGATCAAAAAACGAGCAACCGACGACAAGCCACGCCGGACATGGGGCGGCGACAGCCATGAACGGGTTATCCACAGATTGCTCCACAGTATTTGTGCGCAAGCCCGAAGCTCGGGCATAAGCACTGTGTGGCTTTCTTCTAAAGGTGATAAACCGCTCTAACTGATTGTTTTTACGTGGATTTAGCTTTTTTGATGGCGGATTGGTCGAAAAGTGAGCAAAGCCCGCAAAGCCGCATGACAGAAGGGTTGCAGCCGGGTGTGCTCAGGTTATCCACAGCCGGGTGCACAGTAGATGTGGGCAAATGCACCGGTTCGACGAAAGGGCTGCGAACGTTATTGGTGCGATTAGTGCTGCAACAAAATGCGTCCGCGACTCAGATCCGCCAGCTGCGTCTGCAGGGTGTCTATCTGGCTTTCGCCGATCGCCAATTGCAGTTCTACGCCGTTGGCCGTGAACGTTTCTTCCACAACCAAGCCACCCAGTTCCGCCACCCGAAGCTTCACCAGCGGCAACTCTGCAAACGCACAGGCACAACTCACCGACACCCGACTGATCAGTTCAACCTTTGCCGCCGCTTGCAGGCACTTGTTGGCGCCGCCGCCATACGCCCGGGCGAGGCCACCGGTGCCGAGTTGAATGCCGCCATACCAACGAATCACCAGCACCGCGACCTGATCGCAATCCTGCGCGTCGATTGCCGCCAGAATCGGTCGGCCAGCGGTGCCGCCGGGCTCACCATCGTCAGTGCTGCGGTATTGCTCGCCAAGTTTCCAGGCCCAGCAATTGTGCGAGGCATTCAAATCGCTGTGCTGTTCGATGAACGCCTGGGCTTCAGCAGGGCTGCTGATCGGCGCGGCGAAAGTGATGAAGCGGCTTTTGCGAATCTCTTCGCGGTACTCGCAAAAACCGCTGAGGGTAAAAGGCATAAGTGTCTTAGATCGTTGGCGTCAGGCCGCAGCCTTTGAGAATGATGCGGATCAGGTTGTTGCCGGCGTCTTCCATGTCCTGCTTGGTCAACTTGGTGCGCCCGCTGACACGGCAGATCTGTGTGGCGAAATCGGCGTAATGCTGAGTGCTGCCCCACAACAGGAAGATCAGGTTCACCGGGTCGACCGGGTCCATTTTCCCGGCGTCGATCCACGCTTGGAACACGCCCGCCCGGCCCTGGAACCAGGCGCGATAGTCCTGGTTGAAGTACTCGGTCAGGCATTCGCCACCGCTGATGACTTCCATCGCGAAGATCCGCGAGGCTTGCGGCTGGCGACGGGAGAATTCCATCTTGGCGCGGATGTAACGCGTCAGCGCTTCGGCCGGATCATCTTCAGCGGTCAGGGTGTTGAAGGTGCTGTCCCACAACTGGAGGATGTTGCTCAACACCGCCACGTACAAACCGAGTTTGTTGGTGAAGTAGTAATGCAGGTTCGCCTTGGGCAACCCGGCATTCAGGGCGATGGTGTTCATACTGGTGCCTTTGAACCCGTGACGGGCGAACTCGTCTTCGGCGGCTTTGATGATGGTCTCTTCGTTCTTCTGACGAATGCGGCTGGCAGGTTTGCCGCCGTGAGCGGGGACTTCAAAGGTCATAGGCACTTCCGAACAGGTGGGTGGGTGCAACCAGTGCGTTGATAGCGCACCCACAGGCATCAGACAAGTCCTGACGCAATAAAACCTAGCGTGTCGCAGCCAGGCTCTCCAAAAAACTTTCCAGCACCAAATGCGGGCGACGGCCCTTGCGGGTGACCGATGCAAGGCTCAGGTCATAAAAACGCACCTTTGGTTTCAGCGCACGCAATCGGCCCTGCTGCACCCAGAGGCTGGCGTAGTGGTCCGGCAGGTAGCCGATGTAGCGTCCGGTGAGGATCAGGAACGCCATGCCTTCACGGTCCGAGGCACTGGCGGTGCAATTGAGCGCTTGGTAATGGGCCTGGATTTCCGCGGGCAAACGGAAAGTCGGTGCGATGGCGTCCTGGCTATTGAGGCGCTCGTCATCCAGTTGTTTATCGTCGACATAAAACAACGGATGACCAACCGCGCAATACAGCAGCGAGCGTTCGCTATAGAGCGGCTGATATTCCAGCCCCGACAGCGCGCTGGCTTGCGGCACCACGCCGACATGCAATCGACCGTCGAGCACGCCTTGTTCGACTTCATTGGGCGCGATCATGCGGATCTGAATCTGCACGTCCGGCCCGCGTTCCTTCAATTGCGCCAAGGCGTGGGTGATGCGCATGTGGGGCAGGGTGACCAGGTTGTCGGTCAGGCCGATGGTCAATTCGCCGCGCAGATGTTGGTGCAGACCGTTGACCTCGGTGCGAAAACTTTCCAGCGCACTTAGTAGCTGCAATGCCGATTGATAGACCTCGCGGCCTTCCTCGGTCAGGGAAAATCCTGCGCGACCGCGTTGGCACAAGCGCAAACCGAGGCGCTGTTCCAGATCGCTCATTTGCTGGCTGATGGCCGAGCGGCCGATCCCCAGCACCGACTCCGCTGCGGAGAAGCCGCCGCACTCCACCACACTGCGAAAGATCCGAAGCAGGCGGATATCAAAGTCACTGACTTGCGCCAGCGGATCGGGGCGACGGCTGCTCATAGTTTAGTAATGACCTGACTGAACGTTAGAAGAGTTGGATTTCACCGACTTTATCCTCGTGGCAATTTAGCTGCAAGAACGCTTTTGATCTCTATGCCGCTTATTGCCCTGCGAGGTTTTGCCCATGAACTTGCCTGAAAACAACCCGACTTCCCTGGCCAGCCAGCTCAAGCTCGATGCTCACTGGATGCCCTACACCGCCAACCGTAATTTCCAGCGCGATCCGCGACTGATCGTGGCGGCAGAAGGCAGTTGGCTGATCGATGACAAGGGCCGCAAGGTTTACGACTCGCTCTCTGGTTTGTGGACCTGTGGCGCCGGGCATACCCGTAAGGAAATTCAGGAAGCGGTCGCCAAGCAATTGGGTACCCTCGATTACTCGCCGGGCTTCCAGTACGGCCATCCGCTGTCGTTCCAGCTGGCTGAGAAAATCACTGACCTGACCCCGGGCAATCTGAATCATGTGTTCTTCACTGACTCGGGCTCCGAGTGTGCTGACACAGCGGTGAAGATGGTTCGTGCTTACTGGCGTCTGAAAGGCCAGGCCACCAAGACCAAAATGATCGGCCGTGCACGTGGTTATCACGGCGTGAACATCGCCGGCACCAGCCTCGGCGGCGTGAACGGCAACCGCAAAATGTTCGGTCAGGCGATGATGGACGTCGATCACCTGCCGCACACCTTGCTGGCAAGCAATGCTTATTCCCGTGGCATGCCGAAAGAGGGCGGTATCGCCCTGGCGGATGAGCTGCTCAAGTTGATCGAGCTGCATGACGCTTCGAACATCGCTGCAGTGTTCGTCGAGCCAATGGCCGGTTCGGCTGGCGTACTGGTGCCACCACAGGGTTATCTCAAACGTCTGCGCGAGATCTGCGATCAGCACAACATCCTGCTGGTGTTCGACGAAGTGATCACCGGTTTCGGCCGTACCGGTTCGATGTTCGGCGCTGACAGCTTCGGCGTGACCCCGGACCTGATGTGCATCGCCAAACAAGTCACTAACGGCGCGATTCCGATGGGCGCGGTGATTGCCAGCTCCGAGATCTACCAGACTTTCATGAACCAGGCGACGCCTGAGTACGCGGTGGAATTCCCGCACGGCTACACCTATTCCGCGCACCCGGTGGCTTGCGCTGCTGGCCTGGCAGCACTCGACCTGCTGCAAAAGGAAAACCTGGTGCAGAGCGTGGCCGAAGTCGCGCCGCATTTTGAAAATGCGCTGCACGGTCTGAAGGGCTCGAAAAACATCATCGATATTCGTAACTATGGCCTGGCCGGTGCGATCCAGATCGCGCCGCGTGACGGCGACGCCATCGTGCGTCCGTTCGAAGCCGGCATGGCATTGTGGAAAGCCGGGTTCTACGTGCGCTTCGGCGGCGACACCCTGCAGTTCGGCCCAACCTTCAACAGCAAGCCGCAAGACCTTGATCGTCTGTTCGACGCGGTCGGCGAAGTGCTGAACAAGATCGACTGATTCTCCCCTCTATATAGAGGCGCCCTTTGAAGGGCGCCTGTGGACAACTTTTCAGGAGTGCTGCATGAGCCTTATCCCGCATTTGATCAATGGCGAATTGGTGACCGAAGAAGGCCGCACGGCCGACGTGTTCAACCCGTCTACCGGCCAGGCGATCCACAAGCTGCCGTTGGCCAGCCGCGAAACCATTCAAAAAGCCATCGACTCGGCCAAGGCTGCGTTCCCGGCTTGGCGCAATACTCCGCCCGCCAAGCGTGCGCAGGTGATGTTCCGCTTCAAGCAATTGCTGGAGCAGAACGAAGCGCGTATCGCTCAACTGATCAGCGAAGAACACGGCAAGACGCTGGAAGATGCTGCTGGTGAACTGAAGCGCGGTATCGAGAACGTTGAGTTCGCTTGCGCGGCACCGGAAATCCTCAAGGGCGAGTACAGCCGTAACGTCGGCCCGAATATCGATGCCTGGTCGGACTTCCAGCCGCTGGGCGTGGTGGCCGGTATTACGCCGTTCAACTTCCCGGCCATGGTGCCGCTGTGGATGTATCCGCTGGCGATCGTCTGCGGCAACTGCTTCATCCTCAAACCATCCGAGCGTGATCCAAGCTCCACGCTGTTGATCGCTCAATTGCTGTTGGAAGCCGGTCTGCCAAAAGGCGTGCTGAGCGTAGTGCATGGCGACAAGGCTGCGGTGGACGCGCTGATCGAAGCGCCGGAAGTCAAAGCGTTGAGCTTCGTTGGTTCGACGCCGATTGCCGAGTACATTTACGCCGAAGGCACCAAGCGCGGCAAACGCGTTCAGGCACTGGGTGGCGCGAAGAACCATGCGGTGCTGATGCCGGATGCGGATCTGGATAACGCGGTCAGCGCGCTGATGGGCGCGGCCTATGGTTCTTGCGGTGAGCGTTGCATGGCGATCTCGGTGGCTGTGTGCGTCGGTGACCAGGTGGCGGATGCGCTGGTGGCCAAGTTGGTACCGCAGATCAAGGCGCTGAAAATCGGTGCCGGTACTTCATGCGGTCTGGACATGGGGCCGCTGGTTTCCGGTCAGGCTCGCGACAAAGTCAGTGGCTATATAGAAGACGGTGTTTCATCCGGTGCTTCTTTGGTGGTCGACGGTCGTGGTCTGAGCGTGGCCGGTCATGAGGAAGGGTTCTTCCTGGGTGGCTGCCTGTTCGACAACGTCACACCAGAAATGCGCATCTATAAAGAAGAGATCTTCGGGCCGGTGCTGTGTGTTGTCCGGGTTAACAGCCTGGAAGAGGCGATGCAGCTGATCAACGATCACGAGTATGGCAACGGCACCTGCATCTTTACCCGTGATGGGGAAGCGGCGCGGTTGTTCTGCGACGAGATCGAAGTCGGTATGGTCGGCGTAAACGTACCGCTGCCGGTACCGGTGGCTTATCACAGCTTTGGCGGCTGGAAGCGCTCGCTGTTCGGCGACTTGCATGCGTATGGTCCGGATGGCGTGCGTTTCTACACCCGTCGCAAGGCCATTACCCAGCGCTGGCCACAACGGGCTAGCCATGAAGCTTCGCAGTTCGCATTCCCTAGCTTGTAAGTAGAAGGGAAGAAGGCCGGCCCCTTGGGGCCGGCCTTTGCGTTTCAGGGGCTGTTTTCACCTATATGACAGAATTGTGAAGATAGGTGTTGACGGCAGATTCTGGAAGTCTATAATTCGCCCCACTTCCGGCGCAGTCGAAACGGAAAACTCCTTGGTAAACAATGAGTTACGCAGTTTTCGGCAGCGAGTTGCTTCAGGTCATCGAAGCCCAGAAGGAGTCGGTCAGGCAGGGTGGTTTAGCTTGATTGACGATTCGATCTTCTCGGTCGAAAGCGGAACAAAAGAGGTGTTGACAGCAGCGAGTAACG
>NZ_JAGYGJ010000082.1:0-12452 GCF_019947405.1 Pseudomonas sp. GL-B-26
GGCACATCCAGCATTGACGTGACTGACCCACCGCCTTCGCGAGCAAGCCCGCTCCCACAGGGGAAATGTGTTTAAAGGACCATCGCCGCCGCCCAGCCGAACGCCAGCAACGGGAGGTTGTAGTGCAGGAAGGTCGGGACCACGGTGTCCCAGATGTGGTGATGCTGGCCGTCGATGTTCAGGCCCGAGGTCGGGCCGAGGGTCGAGTCCGACGCCGGTGAACCGGCATCGCCCAGCGCACCGGCAGTCCCGACGATGCACACGATCGCGATCGGGCTGAAACCCAACTGTACGCACAACGGCACAAAAATCGCGGCGAGTATCGGCACCGTGGAAAACGACGAACCGATGCCCATGGTCACCAAGAGTCCGACCAGCAACATCAACAACGCGCCAATGCCTTTGCTGTGGCCGATCCACGAGGCCGAGGCTTCGACCAGTGTCTGCACCTCACCGGTGGCTTTCATCACTTCGGCGAAACCCGAGGCAGCGATCATGATGAAACCGATCATCGCCATCATCTTCATGCCTTCGGTGAACAGATCGTCGGTTTCACGCCACTTCACGATCCCCGACACCGAAAAAATCAGAAAGCCTGCCAACGCACCGATGATCATCGAATCCAGCAACAGCTGAATGATGAACGCCACCGCGATGGCCAGACCGGCGACCATCAGGCTCAGCGGGTTGTACTGCACCGCGACCTGTTCGACCTGCTCGATCTTTTCCAGATCGTAGACGCGCTTCTTGCGGTAGCTGATAAACGCTGCCGCGAGCCCGACGACCATGCCCAACGCCGGAATCCCCATGGCATGGGTGACGTTGATGCCGCTGATGTCCACACCGCTACGGGCGACGTTGGCCAACAGGATTTCAT
Source organism: Pseudomonas sp. GL-B-26 (assembly GCF_019947405.1). Taxonomy (NCBI): domain Bacteria; kingdom Pseudomonadati; phylum Pseudomonadota; class Gammaproteobacteria; order Pseudomonadales; family Pseudomonadaceae; genus Pseudomonas; species Pseudomonas sp. GL-B-26. The sequence goes on from NZ_JAGYGJ010000082.1 coordinate 878, forward strand.
TAAGGAAGATATTGCCGAAGCCCACGGGCAGGAACATGTACGGCGTAATCAGGCCGAAGGTCATGACGCAGGCAATCAGTCGGCGATCCAGTTGCAGCTTGGTCAGCACATATAAAAGCGGCGGCACCAGCAGCGGAATAAAGGCGATATGTATCGGCAGAATGTTCTGCGAAGCGATGGCCACCACCCACAGCAAACCGATCAACAGCCATTTGACCTGACGGCCACCGCTGGCGTGCTGGCGGTCGACCATCAGCAAGGCTTTGTCGGCCAGGGCGTGTGCCAGGCCGGACTTGGCAATGGCCACGGCGAAAGCGCCGAGCAATGCGTAGGACAACGCGACCGTCGCGCCACCCCCGAGGCCGCTGTTGAAGGCTTTGAGAGTCGCGTCGATGCCCAGGCCACCGGTCAAACCACCCACCAGGGCGCCCACGATCAGCGCGATTACTACGTGCACGCGGGACAGGCTGAGGATCAGCATGACGCCGACCGCGGCAATTACAGCATTAATCATCGGTACCTCAAGGCAAACGGAAAGAGTCCGGCCGGCAGTCTGCAAAGAGCCGCCAGCGGATTGAATGAGAGGGTTTTATTAGAGGGCGCGCACTGTGCCGCAGCATCAACGCCTTGTCAAAGCGATCACGATCCCTTGTAGCAGCCGGCGCAGCCTGCGTTCGGCTGCGAAGCAGCCGTGAATTCAGGCGACGGGTTGTGCCAGAAGTACCGTATGCGCAGGTTTGACGACTGCTGCGCAGCCGAACGCAGGCTTCGCCAGCTGCTACAGGTTTCGTGTGATGGCTTATTTAATTGAGAGGATAAAGAAAGCAGATTAGCGGCCGTTACAGTGCAAAGTCTCAGATATTTATCGAACAAAGGACGTCTCCATGTCGCTCAGACAACTTTCCATTCAATGGAAAATCACCCTGTTGGCCGGGCTATGCCTGGCCGGCATCGTGACCCTACTGGTGGGTCTTTCGCTGTATCGCATGGAGCACAGCTCCGAGATGGTGAAAGCATCCAGCATGGAGATGCTCACCGAAGCGGCCCAGGCCCGAATCGAATCCCAGGGTGAAAACCAGGCCCTGGGGATTCGCCAGCAGTTCATGGACGCCTATCAATATGGCCACGGCTTTTCGCGCCAGGTGCTGTTCCTGCGCGATCAGGCCGAGAAGCGCTTCCTTGATGCCTTTGACCTGCGTGAAGACCTGACGCGTCAGGTCAAATCGGCCCTGCAAGCCAACCCGGAACTGCTCGGCCTGTCGCTGGTGTTCGAAGCCAATGCGCTAGACGGCAAGGACGATCTGTTCGCCGGCCAGGCCGAGCTGGGCAGCAACGACAAGGGCCGTTTCGCCCTGTACTGGTCGCAACCGACTCCGGGCAAGGTAACGTCGATGGCGCTACCGGAAAGCGACATGGCCGACACCAGCACCGGCCCTAGCGGCGAACCGGCCAACGCCTGGTTCACCTGCCCGCGCACGACCCTCAAGCCCTGCGTGATCGAACCCTACTTCTATGTGATCGACGGCCAGAACGTGCTGATGACCAGCATCGTTTTCCCGCTGATGGTCAACGGCAAGGTCATCGCTTCGCTGTCGGTGGACATCAACCTCAATAGCCTGCAAGCCGTCAGCCAGGGCGCGAGCAAGAAGCTCTATGACGGCCAGACCAACGTCAGCATCATCAGCCCGGTCGGTTTGCTGGCCGGTTACAGCCCGGACGCCAGCAAGCTCAGCCAGCGCCTGGACACCGTGGACAAGGCCAACGGTGCCGAGCTGATCCGCATGCTCGCCGCCAGCAGCAAGACCGCAAGCCTGCACAACAATCAACAGCTCAAAGTGCTGTCGCCGTTCCAGCCGATTCCCGGTGGCAAGTCCTGGGGCGTGTTGCTCGATGTGCCAGAGAAAGTCCTGGTCGGCCCCGCCGAAGCGCTGAAAAAACAACTCGATGAAAGCAACACCGCCGGCACCCTGGTCGAACTCGGCCTGGGTGTGCTGGCCGCGTTGGTTGGCCTGTTGCTGGTGTGGCTGATGGCCCGCAGCGTGACCCGGCCGATCCTGGGTGTGGCGCATATGCTCGAAGACATTGCCAGCGGCGAAGGCGATCTGACCCGCCGCCTGGCCTACGACAAGCAGGACGAACTCGGCCAATTGGCCGGCTGGTTCAACCGCTTCCTCGACAAGCTGCAACCGATCATCGCCGAGGTCAAACGCTCGGTGCAGGACGCGCGCAGCACGGCGGATCAGTCATCTGCCATCGCCACCCAGACCAGCGCCGGCATGGAGCAGCAATACCGTCAGGTGGATCAGGTCGCTACCGCGTCCCACGAGATGAGCGCCACCGCTCAAGACGTCGCTCGCAGTGCAGCGCAAGCGGCACAGGCAGCGCGGGATGCGGATCAGGCCACCCGCCGCGGTTTGACCGTGATCGACCGCACCACCACCAGCATCGACAACCTCGCCGCTGACATGAGCGCGGCGATGGTTCAAGTCGAAGGCCTGGCGGCCAACAGCGAGAAGATCGGTTCGGTGCTGGAAGTGATCCGGGCCATCGCCGAACAGACCAACCTGCTGGCGCTTAACGCCGCCATCGAGGCCGCTCGTGCCGGTGAGGCCGGACGCGGTTTTGCCGTGGTGGCCGATGAAGTGCGCAACCTGGCACGCCGGACCCAGGAGTCTGTCGAAGAAACCCGCCTGGTGATCGAGCAATTGCAGAGTGGCACTCAGGACGTGGTCGGCTCGATGAACAACAGCCATCGTCAGGCTCAGGGCAGCGTCGAACAGGTGGGTCAGGCGGTGACGGCGCTGCGCCAGATTGGTGAAGCGGTGACGGTGATCAGCGACATGAACTTGCAGATCGCCAGTGCCGCGGAAGAGCAAAGCGCCGTGGCCGAGGAGATCAACAACAACGTGGCGACGATTCGGGATGTGACGGAGTCGCTGTCGGGGCAGGCGAATGAGTCGGCGCGGGTGAGTCAGTCACTCAATAGCCTGGCGAATCAGCAGCAGAGTTTGATGGATCAGTTTCGGGTCTGAGAAGCCCTCACCCTAACCCTCTCCCAAAGGTAGAGGGGACTGACCGAGTTGTTCTTGGAGCTACATCGACCTGAAATATCGAGTCGAACTTAAATTTTGAAAAGCTTGAAGATCTGCTCCCTTTCCCCCTCTCCCCCGTGGGGAGAGGGTTGGGGTGAGGGGTGGCTTTCAGCCTCAACGCCGAGGTAGCTCAACAACCACCTTCAACCCACCCCACTCACTCTCCTCCAACCGCAACACCCCGCCCCACGTATCGACGATGTCCCGCACAATCCCCAATCCCAACCCATGCCCATCCGTCTGTTCATCAAGCCTGGTCCCCCGGCTGAACACCTGATCGCGCTGGTTTTCCGGAATCCCCGGCCCATCGTCTTCCACGCTTAACTCAAACCCTTCGGCCGTCTCGACCACGCTCAACCGAACTTCGGCATCCGCCCACTTGCAGGCGTTGTCCAGCAGGTTACCGAGCAGTTCGAGCAAGTCCTCGCGATCCCAAGGCAGTTGCAAACCGGCCGGTGCACGGTAGCTGAGATCAAGATGCTCACCATGAATCATGTTCAACGTCGCCAGCAACCCAGGCAATTCAGCATCGCAATCAAACAACGCCCCCGGCAACGCATCGCCGGATAACCGTGCACGATTGAGTTCGCGATTGAGTCGTTGCTGGACCTGTTCCAGCTGCGCCTTAATGACCTTGCGCAGTTCTGGATGCGCATCGAGCTTCTCGCTTGAGGCCAGGCTCAACAACACCGCCATCGGGGTTTTCAAGGCGTGGCCGAGGTTGCCCAGCGCATTGCGCGAACGCTTGAGGCTGTCTTCGGTGTGCGCCAGCAAATGGTTGATCTGCGCCACCAACGGTTCAAGCTCTACCGGCACCTGATCATCGAGTTGCGAGCGCTGGCCCTGCTGCAACTGGGCGATCTGCTCCCGCGCCTTTTCCAGCGGGCGCAAAGCGCGGCGCACGGTGATCCGTTGCAGCAGCAGAATCAGCAGCAATCCCGTCAGCCCAAGGCCCAATCCGACTTGACGCATGCGCTGGAAACTCTCGCGCACCGGCGTGTAATCCTGGGCCACGCTGATGGAAATCGATTGGCCCAGGCGCCGATAGTCCGAACGCAGCACCAGCAATTGCTGGCCTTCCGGCCCCAATTGCAGATTGCTGTGCAGGCCGGCATGGTCGAGGCGCGGCAGTTCCTGATCCCATAGCGAACGGGAGCGCCAATGGCTGTCGGCAAAATCGATGCGGAAGTAATGCCCGGAAAACGGTCGCTGATAGGCCGGCGACAGGTGGCGCTCATCCAGCTGCAAACCCTGCGGCCCACGCACCAGCGCCACCAGCAGGTTTTCGCTGTCGTCGCGCAGCCCGGCTTCGAGGTAGCGCTGCAAACCCATTTCGAACAGCCACAGGCTGGTCTGCGCCAGTACCAGGCCGACGATCACCATCACGCTGATCAAACCCAGGCTCAAGCGGCGCTGGATCGACCTCACTGGGCTTGCCCGCCGAACAGGTAACCCTGGCCGCGACGGGTTTCGATGACGCTGCGCCCGAGTTTGCGCCGCAGGTGGTTGACGTGGACTTCGAGCACGTTGGAGTCGCGCTCGGTTTCACCGTCGTAGAGGTGTTCGGCGAGGTGGCTTTTGGACAGAATCTGCTCGGGGTGCAGCATGAAATAACGCAGCAGGCGGAATTCAGCGGCGGTGAGCTGGATGTCGGCGCCGTCGCGGGTCACGCATTGACGGCCTTCGTCCAGATGCAGTCCGGCAGCCTTGAGCGTCGGCTGGTTGGCATGCCCATGGGAACGGCGCAACAGCGCCTGGACGCGCAAGTGCAGCTCTTCGGGGTGGAAGGGTTTGGTCAGGTAATCGTCGGCACCGGCCTTGAGGCCTTCGATCCGTTCGGCCCAGGAATCACGGGCGGTGAGGATCAGCACTGGCGTGGACAGGCCAGCGGCCCGCCATTGCGTCAACACCTCGAGCCCTGGCAAACCCGGCAGGCCGAGGTCGAGGATGATCAGGTCATAAGGCTCGCTGCTGCCCTGATACACCGCGTCGCGACCGTCGGCCAGCCAGTCCACGGCGTAACCCTGACGGTTGAGGCCGGCCATCAGTTCGTCGGCCAGCGGCACATGGTCTTCCACCAGAAGCAAACGCATCGATCAATCTTCCTTGTCTTTCAGTAACTGGCCGGTGGTGGCGTCGAGGTCCAGTTCGCGGACCACGCCTTCGGCGGTCAGCAACTCGACTTCATAAACGTAGACGTCGTGTTTCTCTTCAAGCTCGGCTTCCAGCAATTTGGCGCCGGGGTAGCGGTCCAGCGCCTGCTGCAACAGCTGCTCCAGCGGCAGGATCACGCCCTGTTGACGCAGGCGCAGGGCTTCGTCCTGATCCAGGTCGCGGGCCATGACCACCGAGCAAAAAGCCAGAAGCGCCAGAGCCATTCGACCTCTCGTGCACCGCTGTGAAAAAGAAAACACCTTCATTACGTATCCTGATGATCCTTGAGAATCTGCCCGCTGACAGCGTCCAATTCCAGGTCCCACTCAATGCCCTGAGGATCGCTCAATTCCACCTGATAGATGTACTTGCCGTACTCTTCTTCCAGCTCGGTTTCGGTGACGGTAGAACCAGGGTGTTTGGCCAGAGCGGTGGCGTTGAGCTTCTCGAAAGACACGATGGTACCAGCGTCGCGCAGTCTCAGGGCTTCGTCTGGACCGAGGTCGCGAGCGTGGGCGAGGCTGGCGGTCATGCCGATGATGGACGCGGTGAACAGGGCAGTCAGGGTTTTCATGGGGTGTCTCCGTATTTTTTATGTGTTGCCGACGGAGTGCACCTTAACGGGGCGAACTTAATTGAAACTGAATTGCCATCATTGTAGATGGCGACACGACATCACCTGTGGGAGCGGGCTTGCTCGCGAAGGCGGTGTGTCAGCCAGCATTAATACCGACTGATACAACGCTTTCGCGAGCAAGCCCGCTCCCACATAATCCCCCGCTTGCCTGCATTCGAGACCGGTATGACCGCAATCCACATCAAGTTCCCCTCCCTGACGCTCAAGGCCGGCCCTCGCGCCTTGGCGCACATCCGTGAAAACGGTTTGAGCGCCGCCGATGTCGGTACGCTGCCGGGTGCCGCCGGTGGTCCCAAGGCGTTGGGGATTCAAGGTCTGGACCTGGCGTTGTTCGGTGAATGGCTGCCGGCGACGCCGCGGGAGCGCTCGTTGATCGGTGCGTCAGTTGGGGCCTGGCGCTTCGCCAGCGCTTGCCTGCCGGATGCCGCCGAAGGTATCCGCCGCCTCGGTCACCTCTATACCGAGCAGAACTTCGCCAAGGGCGTAACCATGGCGCAGGTCAGCCAAAGCTCCCGGCGCATGCTCGATGACCTGCTCGACGGCCGCGATGCTTCGATTCTGGACAACGCTCATTACCGACTGAACATCATGGTGGTCAAAAGCCACGGCCTGCTGGCGGACGATCATCGCGGCCGACTGGGGCTGGGCCTGTCATCGGTGATCGCCGACAACCTGCGCGGCCGGGCACGGCTGTCGCGGCATTTCGAGCGGCTGATCATTCACGATCCGCGTCTGGCACCGCCGGTCAATGCACTCAACGATTTCCCCTCGCGCTTCGTTGCGCTGAATGCCGGCAACCTGCGCCAGGCCTTGCTCGCATCGGGCTCGATCCCGATGGTGATGGAAGGCGTGCGTGACCTGCCGGGTGCCGGTGCCGGGACGTTTCGCGATGGCGGTCTGCTGGACTATCACCTCGACCTGCCCTACAGCGGCAACGACATCGTGCTCTATCCGCATTTCACCGACCGGGTGATTCCCGGCTGGTTCGACAAAACCCTGCCGTGGCGCCGCGCGTGTCCTGCGCGGTTGCAGGATGTCCTGTTACTGGCGCCATCGAAGGATTACCTGGCGCGCCTGCCCTACGGCAAACTCCCGGACCGCAACGACTTCAAACGCTTCATGGGCGATGCCCCGAGCCGGCAGAAATACTGGCGCACGACGATGGATGAAAGCCGTCGCATGGGCGATGAGTTCCTCGAGCTGGCTGCCAGCGGTCGCCTCGGGGAGCGCTTGCTGACCCTTTAGTCAGTGTTTTCCCGCAACGCCAAACGCAAACTGTTAAACTCGCCGCCTGCCCACATCGCCGCGGCGATCGCCACCTGACAGAGCTGAAATCACTGTGGAAATCTTCAAAGAATTTACCTTCGAATCCGCCCACCGCCTGCCCCACGTGCCGGACGGCCACAAGTGCGGCCGCCTGCACGGTCACTCGTTCAAAGTGGCGATCCACCTGAGCGGCGACCTCGATCCGCACACGGGCTGGATCCGTGATTTCTCGGAAATCAAGGCGATCTTCAAGCCGCTCTATGAGCGCCTGGACCATAACTACCTGAACGACATTCCCGGTCTGGAAAACCCGACCAGTGAAGTCCTGGCCAAATTCATCTGGAATGAATTGAAGCCTCTGCTGCCGGAACTCAGCGCGATCCGCATCCACGAGACCTGCACCAGCGGTTGCATCTATCACGGCGAGTAAGCCGATCTAAAGGTCGATAAAAATCCCTTTGTGGGGTAATGCGTTTCGTCAGTGAATGTAAAAACAGCCTTCAATGGCTGTTTTTTTTTGCCTATGCTTTTTGGCTCCCCCACGCCAAGAGGACACCCCCAATGACTGACTGGCCGCTGCCTCAGACCTATCGCTTCAACGGGCGCTCCGTTCGCTACGCCGTACGGGGCGACGGTCCACCACTGGTGTTCGTGCATGGCACGCCCTTCTCTTCTTACGTGTGGCACCGGATTGCGCCGCACTTCATCACCACCCATCGGGTGCATTACTTTGATCTGTTGGGTTATGGGCTATCGGAGAAAGTCGACGGCGATGTGTCACTGGGTGTGCAGAACGACCTGTTGGCTCACTTGCTGGATCACTGGGGTCTGGAGCGACCAGACGTGGTTGCTCACGACTTCGGCGGCGCCACCGCTCTGCGTGCTCACCTGCTGAACGGCAAGGACTACCGCAGCCTGACGCTGATTGATCCCGTGGCGCTGACGCCCTGGGGTTCGCCGTTTGTGCAGCATGTGCGTCAGCATGAGGCGGCATTCAGTGGCCTGCCCGATTACATTCAGCAAGCGATCGTGCCGACCTATATTCGCGGGGCGATCAAGCGCGAAATCCCGGACGACGAACTCGCGCCTTACGTGCAGCCATGGCTCGGCGATCCGGGGCAAGCGGCGTTCTATCGGCAGATTGCGCAGATGGACGAGCGTTATACCCGTGAGGCCGAAGGGCTGTACCCGACGATTCGTTGTCCGGTGCAGATTCTGTGGGGGGAAGACGATCAGTGGATTCCCATTGAGCGCGGGCAGGCATTGCATCAGATGATTCCGGGGTCGCGTTTTCAGGCGATTCCGAATGCCGGGCATCTGGTTCAGGAAGATGCGCCGGAAGCGATTGTCGCGGCGCTCCTGCGGTTTCTGCCGCAACACAAATCCCCCTGAAGAAACCAGATCAAATGTGGGAGCGGCGGTGCGGCGATCCGACTTGCTCGCGAAGGCGGTGGGTCAGTAGACACTTGTATTGACTGACACACCGCCTTCGCGAGCAAGCCCGCTCCCACAGGGGACACCTATTCCTTCAGGTGCACCTCTTTCGCGCCCTCCCCGCGCCAAACCCGTCGGCTCGGCTATAAATAACTACGTCTCCTGCCATTGGCACGACCACTGCAACATGCCCCCGCGTCACTCATTCAGCAAGGAACGCCCCATGACGCAGAACGATCCCGGCAACGATTACCCCCTCAGCGAAGTCCCGATGCATGCCCGCAAAGGCCTGGCCTCCACGGCCATGGTGCTGCTGGGTTTCACCTTTTTTACCGCGACCATGTTTGCCGGCGGCAAGCTGGGTGTGGCGTTCAGTTTCGGCGAGATGATGGCGGTGATTGTCGTCGGCAATCTGCTGCTCGGGATCTACGCCGCGGGCCTTGGCTACATCGCCTTCAAGAGCGGACTCAACTCGGTATTAATGGGTCGGTTCTGCTTCGGTGAAGTGGGCAGCAAGCTCAGCGACCTGATCCTCGGCTTTACCCAGATCGGCTGGTACGCCTGGGGCACGGCCACTGCAGCCGTGGTGTTGGGCAAGTATTTCGAATTGAGCGAGGGCACCGTTCTCGGGCTGATGGTGCTGTTCGGCCTGGTGTTTTGCGCGACCGCGTATGTCGGCTATCGCGGCCTGGAGATTCTTTCGTACATCGCCGTACCGGCGATGATGTTGCTGCTGATGCTGTCGATGTGGGTGGCCACGGTGAAGGTCGGCGGGCTCGACGGTTTGCTCGCGGTAGTCCCGACGGGGACACTGGATTGGTCGACCGCCATTACCCTGGTGTTTGGCACCTTTGTCAGTGGCGCAACCCAGGCGACCAACTGGACGCGTTTCTCCCGCTCAGCGCGCGTCGCGGTGCTGGCGAGCCTGATCGGTTTCTTCATCGGCAACGGCCTGATGGTGTTGATCGGTGCTTACGGTGCCATCGTTTACCAGCAACCGGACGTGGTCGAAGTGTTGCTGTTGCAAGGCTTCGCCATGGCGGCGATGGCGATGTTGCTGCTCAATATCTGGAGCACCCAGGACAACACCATCTACAACTTCGCTGTCGCCGGTTGCAACCTGCTGCGCACCGGCCGGCGCAAGACCGTAACCCTGGCGGGCGCGGTGATCGGCACGTTGCTGGCGCTGCTCGGCATGTACGACATGCTGGTGCCCTACCTGATTCTGCTGGGCACTGTGATTCCACCGATTGGCGGCGTGATCATGGCGGACTTCTTCTACCGCTATCGTGGTCAATATCCACGTCTGGCCGATGCTCGATTGCCAGCGTTCAATTGGTCTGGCCTGGGCGCCTACGCGGTCGGTACCGTTGCTGCGTTCAGTTCACCGTGGGTCGCGCCACTGGTAGGGATTGCCGCTGCCGCGCTAACGTATGTGTTACTGACCGGCGTGCTGGGTGCCCGTACTGCCAACGCCCCATTACAAGATCTATAAAAGGATTCGCCTGATGCACATCATCAACGCCCGCCTGCGCAACCAAGATGGCCTGCATGAGTTGCACCTGGAAAACGGCCTGATCAGCAACATCGCCCGACAGACCGAAGCGCCGACCCTGGGTCCCGATGATCTGGACGCCGGCGGCAACCTGGTGGTGCCGCCCTTCGTTGAGCCGCACATTCACCTCGACGCCACGCTCACCGCCGGCGAACCGCGCTGGAACATGAGCGGCACCCTGTTCGAAGGCATCGAGTGCTGGGGCGAGCGCAAGGTGACCATCACCGAAGAGGACACCAAGACCCGCGCCAAGAAAACCATCCAGACCCTCGCCGCCCACGGCATCCAGCACGTGCGCACCCACGTCGACGTCACCGACCCGCAGCTCACCGCGCTCAAGGCGATGCTCGAAGTGCGCGAGGAAAGCCGTCACCTGATCGACATGCAGATCGTTGCGTTCCCGCAGGAAGGCATCGAGTCGTACCGCAACGGTCGCGAGCTGATGGAAGAAGCGATCCGCATGGGTGCCAATGTGGTCGGCGGCATTCCGCATTTCGAGTACACCCGCGATCAAGGCGTGAGCTCAGTGAAATTCCTGATGGACCTGGCCGAGCGCACCGGTTGCCTGGTGGACGTGCATTGCGATGAAACCGACGACCCACACTCACGCTTTCTGGAGGTGCTGGCCGAAGAAGCCCGCAGCCGCGACATGGGCTCGCGAGTGACCGCCAGCCACACCACGGCCATGGGCTCTTACGACAACGCTTACTGCGCCAAACTGTTTCGCCTGCTCGGGCATTCGGGGATCAGTTTTGTCTCCTGCCCCACCGAAAGCATTCACCTGCAAGGGCGCTTCGACAACTTTCCGAAACGCCGTGGCGTGACCCGTGTGAATGAGCTGCTGGAAGCGGGAATGAATGTGTGTTTCGGTCAGGACTCGATCGTCGACCCGTGGTACCCGCTAGGCAACGGCAATATCTTGCGGGTGCTCGAAGCCGGCCTGCACATCTGCCACATGCTCGGTTACCGCAACCTGCAAAGCGCACTGGACCTGGTCACCGACAACAGCGCCAAGGCCATGAACCTGGGTGATCGTTATGGACTGGAACGCGGGCGGCCGGCGAATTTGCTGATTCTGTCGGCGGACAGCGATTACGAGGTGATCCGCAGCCAGGGCCTGCCGCTGTATTCGGTGCGCGATGGCAAGGTGTTGATGAAGCGGCAGATGCCGGTGGTCGAATGGGCGGTTCAGCCCTAAATTCTCGCTGATTATGCGGGCCTCTTCGCGAGCAAGCCCGCTCCCACATTGGATCTGTGTCGTCCGCAAATCCCCTGTGGGAGCGGGCTTGCTCGCGAAGGCAATTTTGAATTCAATCCATCAATCGAGCCGTACCGAATAGCCTGACCTGACTCAATTCCCCCTCTAATTCCTCCAGCAAAATCGGCGCCGTACCGCCGGGCATGACCACTTTGACCTCCCCGGCACTGACCCAACCC
>NZ_JAGYGJ010000083.1:0-11476 GCF_019947405.1 Pseudomonas sp. GL-B-26
GTCTTCAGGCTGGGTAGTCTTGACGTTAGACCGAGGTGTTGCCATTCGCGAGCAAGCCCGCTCCCACATTGGATCTTCGTCGTGACACAAATCCAATGTGGGAGCGGGCTTGCTCGCGAAGGCCGCGCCGCGGTCTACCGTGTCAGCCAAAAATCTTCTTGAAAAACGCCTGCATGTCCGCCCAGGATTTTTCATCCGCCGCTTTGTTGTAGCCAATATCCGGCCCGGCATGATCGCCATGGCTCAACCGATCCGCATCAGGGTTGCTGAACCCATGCTTGGCGCCTTCAAGGCTGACGAACTTATAGTCAGCCCCAGCCTTGTCCATCTCAGCCTTGAACGCTGCCACGTTATCCGGCGTGATCATGCTGTCCATCGCCCCATGTTCAACAAGGATTTTCGCTTTCACACTACCCGGTGTGGCAGGCGTCTTGGTCGCCAGCGCACCGTGAAAACTCACCACGCCCGCCAGCGGCAAACCCTGACGTGCCGCATTCAGCACCACGCCACCGCCAAAGCAATAACCGATAGCGGCGATTTTGTCCGGATCGGTTTGCGGCTGTTTCTTCAGCAGATCGAGCCCGGCCTGAAAGCGCGCGCTCGCCGCGCCACTGTCTTTCAACGCTGCCTGCATGAAGGCCATGGCGTCCTTGGGATGCTCGGTGTTTTTGCCATCGCCATACATGTCGATGGCCAGCGCGCTGTAACCCAGGCCGGCGAGATCACGGGCGCGACGCTTGGTGTATTCGTTGAGCCCCCACCATTCGTGCACCACCACCACGCCAGGGCGTGCGCCTTTGATGGCGTCGTCATAGGCGAAGTAACCGATCATCTTGGTGCTGTCAGCACTTTGATAGGGGATTTCCTGAGTCTTGATAGCGGCTTGGCTGAGCCCGCTCAAGGCCAGTAATACGAAAGCGAGAAACATGCGCATGGTCGGATCTCCTGCAAAGGGTCATCAAAACAGCCGAGTCGATTTGATTCAGCTCAGGTTCAGAGTGCGTTCAGGGGGAGTTCAGGGCCGGGTGAGTAACCTTGCCCCGTACTCAAATAGCACATAGCGCATAAGGAACGCCCCTATGACTGGCTTCAAAAAACTGCTTCTGGCTTTCACTGTCCTGAGCGCGAGTACCGCGGCTTTCGCTTCCGACGACAATTTCGCCAGCCTTACTTTTGGACAGACCAGCGACAAGGTCAAAAAGTCCCACGCCCTGAACGACAACCTCAACAGCCCGAACGCCGACGGCGTGATCGGCAAGGACAACACCTGGGGTGTGCGTCTGGGCCAGCAAAACAGCCAGGGCCGCTACTACGCGACTTACGACAACGTGTCGGGCTCGCACAATGGCATTAAACTGCGTCAGGAAAACCTCCTGGGCAGCTACGATCTGTTCTACCCGGTGGGAGGCAGCACCAAGCTGTTCGGCGGCGCCACGGCCGGGTTGACCAAAATGACTCAGGATTCCCCAGGCTTCAGCCGCGACAGCGACATCGGTTACGCCATCGGCGGCCAATTGGGTGTGCTGCAACAGGTTTCGCAAAACACCTCGGTGGAACTGGGTTACCGTTACCTGCGCAGCAACGCCAGCACCGAGATGAGCGAACGCGGTGGCAGCAAACAGGGTTCGCTGGACCTGACCAGCAGCGCCCAGACCTACCTGTCGGCGAACTACGCTTTCTAAGAAGCGTTCCGTGAAAGGCCTGAGCCGGATCAACCCAAGCGGCTGATCCGGCGTCGCCATGTTAGCCATCGAGGTGCACGTGCCTCTGGAGATGATGATTTGCCTGGGAGAGCGTTATGAAACTGCTGGTCGTCGAAGATGAAGCGCTGTTGCGCCATCACCTGCAAACCCGCCTGACGGACAGCGGCCACGTGGTCGAGTCCGTGGCCAATGCCGAAGAGGCGCTGTACCAGACCGAGCAGTACAACCATGACCTGGCGGTGATCGACCTCGGCCTGCCGGGCATGGGCGGGCTCGACCTGATCCGCCAGCTGCGCTCGCGCGGCAAGACTTTCCCGATCCTGATCCTCACCGCGCGCGGCAATTGGCAGGACAAGGTCGAAGGCCTCGCCGCCGGCGCCGACGATTACGTGGTCAAGCCGTTCCAGTTCGAAGAACTCGATGCCAGGCTGAACGCGTTACTGCGCCGCTCCAGCGGTTTCACCCAGTCGACCATCGTCGCCGGGCCGTTGCTGCTGGACCTCAATCGCAAACAGGCGTCCCTCGATGAACAACCGCTGGCGCTGACCGCTTACGAGTATCGGATCCTCGAGTACCTGATGCGGCATCACCAGCAAGTGGTGGCCAAGGACCGCTTGATGGAACAGCTCTACCCGGACGACGACGAGCGCGATCCGAACGTGATCGAAGTGTTGGTCGGCCGTCTGCGCCGCAAACTCGAAGGCCCGGCCGGCTTCAAACCGATCGATACCGTGCGTGGCCTCGGCTACCTGTTCAATGAGCGCTGCACTTGATTCGTTCCCTTCGCGTCCGTTTGATGCTCGCCGCCACGATCCTGGCGGTGTTGTTCATGCTGGCGTTGCTGCCGGCGATGCAGGGCGCGTTCAGCCTGGCGTTGCAAGACTCGATCGAACAGCGCCTGGCGTCGGACGTCACCACGCTGATTTCCGCCGCCCGGGTGGAAAATAACACCCTGCAAATGCCGGCGCAGTTGCCCGACGAGCGCTTCAACCTGACCGACAGCCGTTTGCTCGGCTACATCTACGACCGCGAAGCTCACTTGGTGTGGCGCTCGAAAGCCACCCGCGAAGAGAAGATCAACTACAAACCGCGTTACGACGGACGCGGCAACGAGTTCGCCCGAATTCGCGAGGCCGATGGTCAGGAATTCTTCGTCTACGACGTCGAAGTCAAACTGCTCGGCGGCAAGAGCGCGGCGTTCAGCATCGTCGCGCTGCAACCGGTGCGTGAGTACGAAGCCACCCTCGAAGGCCTGCGGGAAAACCTCTACCTCGGATTCGGTGCCGCATTGCTGGTGTTGCTTGCGTTGCTGTGGATCGGTTTGACCTGGGGTTTGCAAGCATTGCGCCGACTCAGTCAGGAGCTGGACGAGATCGAAAGCGGCACCCGCGAAAGCCTAAGCGAACAACACCCGCGCGAACTGCTGCGCCTGACCGGCTCCCTCAACCGCTTGCTGCACAGCGAGCGCGAACAACGCAGCCGCTATCGCGATTCCCTCGACGACCTGGCCCACAGCCTGAAAACCCCGCTGACCGTGCTGCAAGGCGTCAGCGAGGACATGGCCCTGCGCCCGGCCGATCGCGATCAGGCCTGGGTGCTGCAAACCCAGATCGAACGCATGAGCCAGCAGATCAGCTATCAACTGCAACGCGCCAGCCTGCGCAAAAGCGGTCTGGTACGCCATCAGGTACGCCTGCGCCCGGTGCTGCAAAGCCTGTGCGACACCCTGGACAAGGTCTACCGCGACAAGCGCGTGCGGGTCGCCTTCGATCTGCCGGAGCAGTGTTACGTGCCGATCGAGCAGGGCGCGTTGCTGGAAATGATGGGCAACCTGCTGGAAAACGCCTATCGCCTGTGCCTCGGCGAAGTACGCATCAGCGTGCGTGAAAGCCTGAGCGGGATTGAGTTGTGTGTCGAGGATGATGGGCCGGGCGTGCCACCTGATCAGCGGGCGCGGATTCTGCAAAGGGGAGAGCGGCTGGATCGGCAGCATCCGGGGCAGGGGATTGGGTTGGCAGTGGTGAAGGACATCATTGAGAGCTACAGCGCGAAGTTGACGCTGGGGGATTCGCCGATGGGCGGGGCGGCGTTCCGGATTCATTTCCCGGTGGTTTGAGATCGGTGCGTGACCGAAAAGATCGCAGCCTCGTTTCACTCGACAGCTCCTACAGGGTTCGGCGTGCGCCTGTAGGAGCTGTCGAGTGAAACGAGGCTGCGATCTCTTGATCTTGAACGACGGTGTTTAAAACACATCTCCAAACACTCACTCAGGCTACACATCCTTGCGCCGCTGCCTACGACTACGCCAGAATCCGCCGGCTTGTGCGCCTTGGGTCTGGGGCCCTATCGTTTCCCTGTCGCTGACCATCAGCGATCGGGTTTAGCAGCTCGGGTCATCTCTAGACGTACAGCGTCCGCCGTTGATGTTATGGCGGCTTTGCGTGGGGCACTTCGGTGCGCCGGGTTCTAGAGTCCTGGTCTGCTAACCCGCGTACAGCCGCCACCCCTTTTTCGTTTAGCAGCGATGCGTAGCGGCTCCGTCACTCTAGGAGCTTCAAATGTTCAAGATCACCCCAAATCCCCCGGAAACCGACACGGTTTCCCCGCACGAAACCCCTGAGTCCAAAAAACTCAACGAAGCCACCGACCGCACCCTCGATCATTACCTCAACCCGGCCGTCCACATCAAAGCCACCCCACGCACACCCGGCACCATGTTCATCGTCAACCCGGAACTCGATACCGAAACCCTGTTGGCCCATGCGTGCGAGTCGCTGGCCTCGGCCAATGTCATGACCATGGACCTGGCGGATCATATGGAGGGGGCGAGTCGCAATTCGCTGTTGGGTATTGCGCAGATCATCATGCTGGGGGAGCTAGCGGTGAATCGGGCGCTGGATAACATCGATCCACAGGGCTAGCGGATTCAGCCCTCACCCTAACCCTCTCCCGGAGGGAGAGGGGACTGATCGGGGGATGTTCGGCCTATCCTGCGACCTGAAAGTCCTGCACCGAATCCATAATCGACGGGGTCTTTCAGGTCGCAGAATTTCTTAAAACAACTCGGTCAGTCCCCTCTACCTCTGGGAGAGGGTTAGGGTGAGGGCTGCTCCTGGGCGCGGTAAGCGCCCGGCGTCAACCCGGTCCATTTCTTGAACGCCCGGTGAAACGCCGAAGGCTCGGAAAACCCCAGCTGCTCGGCAATCTGTTGCAACGACAAATCCGCCCGCCCTAGGTGATAAATCGCAATGTCCCGCCGCAGCTGATCCTTCAATTCCTGAAAACTCGACCCTTCCTCCCGCAAATGCCGACGCAAGGTCTGCGGGCTGATGTGCAGGTGCGCGGCCACCTCTTCCAGGTCCGGCCAGCGTGAACTGTCGCGGCTGAGCAATCGGCGCAGCTGGCTGCTCAAACTGTCGCCGTCGTCCGGGCGCGACAACAGGTCGGCGGGGGAGTGTTCGAGGAAATGTTTGAGTGTCCGTTCGTCCTGCAACAGCGGCATGTTCAGGTAGCGACTGTGGAACAGCAGGCTGCTCTGGGTGGTGGAAAAGACCATGGGGCAGGGGAACAACAAATCGTATTCGGCGCCGTGCTCGGGTTTCGGGTAGCTGAATGTCGCCTGTTCCAGCCGAATGCGCTGGCCGATCAGCCAGCTGCCGAGTCGATGCCACACCATCAGCTGGCTCTCGGTGAGGAAGTGGTCCGGGTCGCGGAATTGCGAATCGTCGAGGCTCAGGCGAATCATGTCGTCTTCGCGGGTCAGGGTCAGACGCGGGCTGTCGGGGAATAAGCTATAAAATAATAAGCCGCGGTGGAGTGCTTTCTCCAGAGTGCGGCAGTGGATCACCGCATGGCACATCATCGCGAAGCTGCCGGTTTTGCTCGGAACCGGCCCGAAACCCAGGTATTCGTCGTCCAGTGCCAACCACAGTCCCTGGATCAAACGGGTGAACTGCTCGGGCGCGATGCGTGCACGTGGCTCCTCAAGCAACTCGGGGCTGATCCCCAGTTGTTGCAACAGTTCTGAATAGTCATAACCCAGCCGGCGTGCGCCACCAAGGGCGGCACGGGCGAAATGACTGGCGATGGTGCGTTCGCGCATAGAAGGCAAGTCCGTCCATTGAACGGCGGATGGTAGCCGTGGTGCCTGATGATGAACAAGGCGGATATCCGCCAATTTGTAGGACGAGGTTTGGTCGATGGGCGGAAATCCGCCACTTTGCGGTAACCGTTTGGTGACAAAGAAAAACCTGCAACCCTTGAGGTCAAAAGGCTTGCTGGCGATTTGACGAAGGTGGCACGGGCCTTGCGATACAACCCGCAGATGCCTGCCGTTGCGCAGCTCGACAAAACAAATCCCTCCAGTGCAGGAGGGTTCGCAATTGAAGTGTCTTTGGCAACAGATGGATGTTGTCACCGGGCACTCTTGAGGAACTTTGCAATGACGACTCGTCAGCCACTGTACAAATCCCTGTATTTCCAGGTGATCGTTGCTATTGCCATCGGCATCCTGCTCGGTCACTTCTACCCGCAGACCGGTGTGGCCCTCAAGCCGCTGGGTGACGGGTTCATCAAACTGATCAAAATGATCATCGCCCCGATCATCTTCTGCACCGTCGTCAGCGGTATCGCGGGCATGCAGGACATGAAGTCGGTCGGCAAGACCGGCGGTTACGCGCTGCTGTACTTCGAAATCGTTTCGACCATCGCTTTGCTGGTGGGTCTGGTGGTGGTCAACATCGTGCAGCCGGGTGCCGGCATGCACATCGACGTCACTACGCTGGATGCCTCCAAAGTCGCTGCTTATGTAGCGGCCGGTGCTGATCAAAGCGTCGTTGGCTTCCTGCTGAACGTGATCCCGTCGACCATCGTCGGCGCGTTCGCCACGGGCGACATCCTGCAAGTGCTGATGTTCTCGGTGATCTTCGGTTTCGCCCTGCATCGCCTGGGTGCCTACGGCAAGCCGATCCTGGACTTCATCGATCGCTTCGCCCACGTGATGTTCAACATCATCAACATGATCATGAAGCTCGCGCCACTGGGTGCCTTCGGTGCCATGGCGTTCACCATCGGTGCCTACGGTGTGGGTTCGCTGGTGCAACTGGGTCAGTTGATGGCCTGCTTCTACATCACTTGCCTGTTGTTCATCCTGGTCGTACTGGGCGGTATCGCTCGCGCTCACGGCTTCAGCGTGCTGAAAGTGATCCGCTACATCCGTGAAGAGCTGCTGATCGTGCTGGGTACTTCTTCTTCGGAATCGGTACTGCCACGCATGCTGATCAAAATGGAACGTCTGGGCGCGCAGAAATCCGTTGTGGGTCTGGTGATCCCGACCGGTTACTCGTTCAACCTCGACGGTACTGCGATCTACCTGACCATGGCGGCAGTGTTCATTGCTCAGGCAACCGACACCCACATGGACATCACTCACCAGATCACCTTGCTGGTGGTGTTGCTGCTGTCCTCGAAAGGCGCTGCGGGTGTGACCGGTAGTGGCTTCATCGTGTTGGCGGCCACCTTGTCCGCCGTTGGCCACTTGCCGGTTGCCGGCCTGGCGTTGATCCTCGGTATCGACCGCTTCATGTCCGAAGCCCGTGCCCTGACCAACCTGGTCGGTAACGCTGTTGCCACCCTGGTTGTCGCCAAGTGGGTCAAAGAGCTGGACGTTGACGTGATGCACGCGGAACTGGCTTCTGGCGGTCGCGGTATCTCCGACGAGCCTAAAGACGATGTTCTGGGCCACGTCGAAGGGGCAACCCCAACCAACGTCAAATAAGACGGCTGCACTGAAAAAACCCGCTTCGGCGGGTTTTTTCATGCCTGCGATTTGAGCGTAACGGTCAGCGCAACTGACGCATAAGGTGATTGCTGCAATGCCGTCGGCTGCCTAGTCTGGAGGCATCGTTTACGGAGAACGCCCATGCTCGGTCCACTGGCATCCCTCAAGGTTCTGGATTTCTCGACACTGCTGCCGGGGCCGTTCGCCTCGTTGTTGTTGGCAGACATGGGCGCCGAGGTGCTGCGCATCGAATCGCCAACGCGCATGGACCTGCTGCGGGTATTGCCGCCTCACGATCAGGGAGTTTCAGCCAGCCACGCCTACCTCAATCGCAACAAGCGCAGCCTGGCGCTGGACCTCAAGCAGCCCGAGGCGCTGGAGGTGATCAAGCAGTTGCTGCAGGACTACGACATCGTGCTGGAGCAGTTCCGCCCCGGTGTGATGGAGCGATTGGGCCTGGGTTATGAAGCCTTGAAGGCGATCAATCCGAAACTGATCTACGTGTCGATCACCGGTTACGGCCAGACCGGCCCCTACAAGGACCGCGCCGGCCACGACATCAATTACCTGGCGCTGGCGGGGCTGGCGAGCTACACCGGCCACGCCGACAGCGGACCGCTGCCGTTGGGCATGCAAGTGGCGGATATCGCCGGTGGCTCGTTGCACGGGGTGATCGGGCTGCTGGCGGCGGTCATCGCCCGGCAGCAAACCGGGCAGGGGCAGCATCTGGATGTGAGCATGACCGACTGCGTGTTCAGCCTGAACGCCATGGCCGGCGCCGGGTATCTGGCCTGTGGCGAGGAGCCGGGAAGGGAGAATCAGCTGCTCAACGGTGGCAGTTTCTACGACTATTACCGTTCCCGCGATGGGCGCTGGTTCTCGGTGGGCAGTCTGGAGCCCGCGTTCATGAAACAACTGTGTGCGGCGCTGGGGCGGCCGGAACTGGCGGCCAAGGGCCTGTCGCCCAAACCCGCCGAGCAACAGGCGCTGAAGAATGAGTTGAAAGCCGAGTTCGAGAGGCATGACTTTGCGCAACTGTGCGAGTTGTTTGCCGGGGTCGATGCGTGTGTCGAGCCTGTGCTGAGTTTGGGCGAGGCGGTGCAGCATCCGCAGTTGCAGGCGCGGACACTGGTGACCGAAGTGCCACGTGGTGACGGGACGACTCAGGCGCAGATGGCGTGTCCGTTGAAGTTTTCGCAAGGATTGCCCGAGCCGAGGCATATCGGTGCGGCCATAGGGCAGCATACGGATCAGGTGCTAAAGGAGTTGGGGTACAGCGCTGAGCGTATCGAGGAATTGCGCCGTGCCAAGGTGGTTGTGTAGGGGATGTCAGGGCCTCTTCGCGAGCAAGCCCGCTCCCACAGGGGATCTTCGGCGTGACATATATCCACTGTGGGAGCGGGCTTGCTCGCGAAGGGGCCAGTATCGGCGCCACAAATCTAACTACTCGACCCGCATTTCCCCACTGAACACCAACGTGCTCCGGCACCGCCGACACAAATACCGCCGCCCCTGTCTCACCAAACCATGGCGCTGGGCCGAAAACGGAAAGTCACTGTCCGCACACGGGCATTTGTAGATGTAGCGGGTCACGCTGCGGCGTTTGACGTCATAGGTGTGGCAGCGATTGGGCGGCAGTTCGTACACGCCGCGCATGATCAGTTGCCACTCTTCGCCATGCGGCTGGATGCGGTCGCCGAACAGTTGATGGGCGATCAGGTGTGCCACCTCGTGAGCCACGGTCTGCTTGAGGAAGTCTTCGGTGTTTTCCCGGTACAGCTGCGGATTGAAGCGCAGCAGGTTCTCGTGCAAATGCGCGACACCGGCTTTCTGCCCGCGCAGCTTGAGACTCACCACGGGGCGTTTGAAAGGTCGTTTGAAAAAGGATTCAGCTAGTTGGTAACAGTCTTCGACGCGGGTATTGAGTTGCTCGGGCATGCTTGATGGATCTCCAGAGACGTCGAGTATGCCGCAACCCTCGGGAGTTGCGAATCGCCGAGGCGCCGAATGGTCGTCACCGTTTTCTATCCTTGAGCATTAGAAGGCCGCCTTGCGGCGGCCTGTGTTGGCAGATCTTGTTTTTGGGTGATGTGTTGCTAATTCGTATAGACCGGCCCCACGCCGAGTCCCCAGACAATTACCGTGAACGCCATGATGGCGACCAGCACCACCAGGCCTACAGCAAGCACCGAACTCGAAAACAGGAATCCCTCGTCTGATGGAATGTTCATGAAAGTGGGTAGCCCCACATACAGCAGGTACACCGTGTAGCAGATGGCCGCGGTGCCGACGATCATCCCGAGCCACATGTGTGGGTACAGCGCCGCCAGACCGCCGATAAACAGCGGTGTCGCGGTATAGGTCGCAAACGCAACGCAGCGTGCCAGGCTTGGGTTGGCGTCATAGGTACGAGCCATCCAGTGGATGAACGCGCCCATTACCGCCACACCGCCGAGCATCGCCAGGTACGACATGACCGTCATCCATATCGCGCTTTCCACCGTCAGCATCACCGGTGCGCGACTGCCAATGACCCAGCCGACCTGAGTGGTGCCGATAAACGCGGATATCGCGGGGATCGCCGCCAGAATCAGGGTATGAGTGAGATACATGTGACTGATGCTTTCCTCCTGGTCGCCACGAATCTCTTTCCATTCTTGGTCAGGGTGGGTGAAGAGCCCCACTACGTGATGGATCATGCCAGTCACTCCTCTTGTTTTTACCGTCGCCCCCCAGTGGAGCGCCTACGGGCCAAAGTGGCCGAGTAAGGAAAGGTCTGGATATGTGTGCGACCTTATGTCGCAGTATAGAAAGGTCTTAACGGCGCAGGTTGCAGGGCTTTAGAGCAAATTGCGCTGTAAACACGCCTGTTAATCGCCGCTGGGTCTGTGCTTTTGTGAAAACTGTGGCGAGGGGGCTTGCCCCCGTTGGGCCACGAAGTGGCCCCGAACAGGCGACTAAGCTCTACAGGTAATCCGCAGCGTCTGTTTTACGACTGCTTCGCAGCCGAACGGGGGCAAGCCCCCTCGCCACAAGTGCAGTGTTTTTGCGTAAAATGCCGGCCTTTCGTCACACCTCACGGATTTCGCGTCATGGGCACTCTTACGGTCAACCAGAACAAACTGCAAAAGCGCCTTCGCCGCCAGGCCGGTGAGGCTGTTGCTGATTTCAACATGATTGAAGACGGCGACAAGGTCATGGTCTGCCTGTCCGGTGGCAAGGACAGCTACACCCTGCTCGATGTGCTGATGCACTTTCAGAAGGTCGCCCCGATCAAGTTCGAGATCGTGGCCGTGAACATGGACCAGAAGCAGCCGGGTTTTCCTGAGCACGTGCTGCCGGCCTACCTCAAAGCGCTGGGCATCGAGTATCACATCGTCGAGAAAGACACCTATTCGGTGGTCAAGGAGCTGATCCCGGAAGGCAAGACCACCTGTTCGCTGTGCTCGCGCCTGCGTCGCGGCACGCTCTACACCTTTGCCGACGAAATCGGCGCGACCAAAATGGCCCTCGGTCATCACCGCGACGACATCGTCGAGACCTTTTTCCTGAACATGTTCTTCAACGGTTCGCTCAAAGCCATGCCACCGAAGCTGCGCGCCGACGATGGCCGTAACGTGGTGATCCGCCCGCTGGCCTACTGCAACGAAAAAGACATTCAGGCCTACTCGGACTTCAAGCAATTCCCGATCATCCCGTGCAACCTCTGTGGTTCCCAGGAAAACCTGCAACGCCAGGTGGTCAAGGACATGCTTCAGGAGTGGGAACGCAAGACGCCAGGCCGCACCGAAAGCATTTTCCGCAGCTTGCAGAACGTGATCCCGTCGCAACTGGCGGACCGCAACCTGTTCGACTTCACCAATCTCAAGATCGACGAAACCGCAGCTTCGCGCTTCGTCAACGTAGTAAACCTCTGACACAAATTGTGTGGGAGCGGGCTTGCTCGCGAATGCGTAGTGTCAGTCGACATCAATGTTGAATGACACTACGCATT
>NZ_JAGYGJ010000084.1:0-10778 GCF_019947405.1 Pseudomonas sp. GL-B-26
GTGTATCAGGTGACATCAATGTTGAATGTGCCGCCGTCTTCGCGAGCAAGCCCGCTCCCACATTGGGTTTGCATCAACCCATCACGCACGGGCTGTGCGCCAGGCATCGATCAGTTCGACGAACGTGCCCTGCACCTGACGGATCAGCGCTTCATCGTCGATTTCACCGGCCATCCACGCGCGGCTCGGCTCCTGGAAAATCGTCCGACCGACTGCAAACCCACGGCAAGTCTGGCTCTGGCTGGCTTGTTGAAACCCTTCAGCCAGTGCCGCTGCCGGTGCATTCAGCCCCAGCAACACCACGCCTCGGCAGTACGGATCACGTTCCTGAATCAGCTCGTCGAGTTGCTTCCACTCCTCGGCACTCTGCGCTTCGATCTTCCACCACGCCGGGTAAATGCCCAGGTTGTAGAGGCGTTTCAGCGCGCGATACAGCACGTCCGGATGGGTCGACGGGTGATCCTTGGGCGGGATGATTTCCAGCAGCAGCTCATGACCGCTGACCTGGGACGCCTGGTACAAACCCTTGATCTGAGCTTCCTGTTCCAGACGCAGCAGCGGCTCGTCGTCGGGGTGGAATTGCACCAGGCACTTGATGATTTGTTCCTGTGGCCAGGCGATCAGGTTGCTGCCGATGGAACGCCCATGTTCGAAGGCCAGTGGCCGCGAACCCTGTACTTCCACCGGACGCGCCACCCACCAGCCGCGACCGGTGGCGGCGTTCAGCGAGTCCTGGCCGAAGCGTTGATCGGCCAGCAGCCCGACATCGGCCTCGATGCCCTGCTCGCGCAAATCGGCTTCGACCCGCTCCACAGCCTTGATAAACAGTTGCTTGAGTTCGCCGATGGCGTTCAGGTCGCGACCGCCCTTGTGGGCCAGTTCCACCAGTTGCCCGCGATGGTCGAAAGCAAAAATGAACAGCTGCTTCCACTGTTTGCGCGGCACGCTGACCTGATGCAGACGCTGCAACACCGCGTCCTGATCCGGCCGGGTAATCGGCACCGGGCTGTTAAATAGATAGTCGAGTTCAGCGCGGGTCGGCATGGCCGGGGCGCAGGCATGGCGCGATACCACCAGACCGCCGCAGGCATTGGCCAACTGGCAGCAGCGCTCGTCGCTCGCATCCTCCAGCCAGCCGCTCAAGAAACCGGACATGAACGCATCGCCGGCCCCCAGCACATTCAACACTTCCACCCGAACGCCGGGATAAATGGCGCCGTCTTCAAGACGTGCCGGGATCACCCCGTGAATCACCGTGCAGCCCTGCGGGCCGAGCTTGACCACCAGGGTCGCCGCGCTCAGGCGCCGCACATTGCGCAGCGCGGTGAGCAAATCCTCGGAGCCACCGGCAATCAGGAATTCTTCTTCCGTGCCGACGATCAGGTCGAAACGCGGGAGGATTTTCTGCACATGCTGGCTGACGTTCTGATCGGCGACGAAACGGGTTTCGCCGTCGGCCTTGCCGGCCAGGCCCCAGAGTACCGGGCGATAGTCGATATCCAGCACCCGTTTGACGTTGTGCTTCTCGGCGTAATCCAGCGCCTGGATGCTCGCCTTGTAGACGCCGTCGGTGGAGAAATGGGTGCCGGTGATCAGCAAGGCTTTACTGGAAGCGATGAAGGCTTCACTGATGTCTTCGGCCCGCAGCGCCATGTCGGCGCAGTTTTCGCGGTAGAAGACCAAAGGAAAGGTTTCGCGATCCTTGAGGCCCAGCAGGACCATGGCGGTCAGGCGCTCCGGATCGACCCTGATGCCGCTGACATCGCAACCTTCGCGGGCCAGGGATTCCACCAGGAAACGGCCCATGTGGTCGTCCCCTACCCGGCTCAGCATCGCCGATTTCAGGCCCAGCCGAGCCGTGCCGAAAGCGATATTGGCGGACGATCCGCCGAGGTATTTGGCGAAGCTTGAAACATCTTCCAACCGCGCCCCGACTTGCTGCGCATAAAGGTCGACGCCCAGGCGCCCCAGGCAAATCAGATCCAATTGACGCCCACTGGCAAAACGAGTCTGGCCCATGCTGGCTCCTGTTATTTTTATCAGCCTGCGTTCGGGGCGATGGCCGCGCCGAACACTCTTGGTGGATGCAGACTAAAACGTCCGGGACCGAATAATCAATAATTATTCTAAATATTTTTTACGTGGAATATTTTTTCCAATAAACTTTGGCACAGGCGTTCCAGAGGCAGTGCATCGTTTCAGCACCCTTCACACTGACCGCAAGCTCAAGATTTTATTCCGGCCTACCCTGTAGACTGCGCACAGCCAACCTATTGTCAGGGGATGACGCCATCTGTCCTCCCTATAAGAACAAGCCAGAAGGATTCCTTATGACCCGCACCGATCAGCCGGCGACGACCGAGAGCACGCCCGACAGCGATCTCGCCAGCCCCCCGATCAATGCCGAACGTCTGCTGCAGCTGATCACCAACGAATACGAAAGCCTGCCGCGCCAGCTCAAACGTATCGCCAGTTACATGAGCCAGCAGAGCGACCGGATCATGGTCGACCGCATCAGCGACATCGCCCGCGAGTGCGAAGTACACCCGTCGGCGATCGTGCGGTTTTCTCAGCGCTTCGGGTTCAGCGGCTTCAGCGAAATGCAGGCGCTGTTCCGCGAGGCCTACACCCACAAGACCACGCCGGTGCAGAACTACCAGCAGCGCATTCGCAGCATGATCGCCAACAAGTCGCAGAAGGCCAGCGGCGGCGATCTGGCGCGCGAGTGCATCGATGCGACCCTGTCGGGCATCGAACGGCTGGGGCTGGAACTCGATGACCAGGCCTTCGACAAGGCCGTCGACCTGGTGGTGAATGCCGACAACATCTACGTGGTCGGGGTGCGCCGTTCGTTCGCGGTGGCCGACTACCTGGTCTACAACCTGCAACACACCAACAAGCGCATCCATCTGGTTTCGGGGCTCGGCGGCAGCTACCGCGAGCAGATGCGCAGCGTGCGCGCCAATGACCTGGTGATCGCCATCAGCTTCACGCCCTACGGCAAGGAAACCCAGCACTGCCTGCGCATCGCCCAGCACCATCAGGCCAAAACCCTGATCATCACCGACAGCAACCTCTCGCCTCTGGCAAAACGCGCCAACACCGTGCTGCTGGTCAACGAAGGCAGTTCGTTTGCCTTCCGTTCGTTGAGTGCGACGCTGTGCCTGTGCCAGGCGCTGTTTATCGCCGTGGCGTATCGGCTGGAATTGAAGGTCGATGAGATTCACGAGCAGGTCGGCTTCGAAGATTAGCGCCCACGCCGTTTGCAGCTCGCTGAAGCTAAACTAAGGTTGTCCATCCCGAAATGGACATCTGAAGGAGCGGTTCAATGAAGCTGATCGGCATGCTGGATTCACCCTATGTGCGGCGCGTCGCCATCTCTGCCAAACGCCTTGGCATCCCGCTGGAACACCAGTCGGTTTCGGTGTTTCGGCATTTCGAGCAATTCCAGCAGATCAACCCGGTGGTCAAGGCGCCCACCCTGGTGCTCGACGACGGCGAGGTGCTGATCGACTCGACGCTGATCATCGATTATCTGGAAGCCTTGGCCGGTCCTGGCAACAGCCTGATGCCCAGCGATCTCGCTCAACGCCTGCGCTCATTGCGCCTGATCGGTCTGGGGCTGGCGGCGTGCGAAAAGTCCGTGCAGCTCTACTACGAACGCAACCTGCGGCCAGCGGAGATTCAGTTTGAACCGTGGGTGGAGCGGGTCGAAGGACAATTGGCGGCGGCGTATTCGGCGCTGGAACGGGAGCTGGAAATGCAGCCGCTGAAGACTGACGGGACGATTGCTCAAGACGGAATTACGTTGGCGGTGGCGTGGAGTTTCACCAATCTGGTGGTGCCGGATCAGGTGGATGTGAATCGGTTTCCACAGATCAGTGCGTTTACCGAATATGCCGAGGGGCTTGAGGTGTTTGTGAGTACACCGATCGAATAGATAGATTGAGAGCGCCTAATCTGGCCCCTTCGCGAGCAAGTCGAATCGTCGCACCGCCGCTCCCACAGGAGAACGCGGTCAACTGTGGGAGCGGGCTTGCTCGCGAAGAGGCAGTCACATTCAACATCTAGGTGGCTGCCAGTACGCTCACACAAAAACGCCGCTTCCACCAAAGGCAGAAGCGGCAGAGGCATTGCCCCAGCGTAAGTCAGTGCATGAACAGGGCGATCAGGATGATGATCGGGATCGGTACGCCGAGAAAGAACAGCAGTAGTGAGCGCATGGTAGTTCTCCTGGGTTAGCGAACAGGCAGTGAAGTGGTGGTCACGTAAGCGTCGGATTCCAGATACACCACGGCATCCCGACGACGGCCACCAAAGGTGGCAGCGAGGCTGGCGAAAAACGCACCGATCAGTAGCGCAATGAACATCCACAACGAAGCCCACGCAGCGACTTTGGCGGCGGTGTCGGCGGCTTGTTGGGCGGCGAGTTTGGCGTCGGCCACGGCTTTTTGCGTGCGGGCATACACTTCATCAACGCGACGTTCCGCGTCCGCTTGAGTGAGGTTGGTCCGTTGGGCAACCAGTTGCGCCAGGTAGATGCGGTCTTCGGCAGCCAGTTGACCGTCGTTGCTCAGGCTGCGCACGAAGATGCGCGTCACGGTGCCACGAACGGCGTCATCACTGACCGCCACCGGGCGGTCATCGCGGAACAGACTGTCGACGAAGTAACCGTACGGGTCACCGTCAGTGTTGCCGGCAGCCGCACCGGCAGCTTGAGTCGCGGCACTCGCGGCGCCGCCAACCACGCTCGCCCCGGCCTGCACGCCACCGCTGACAAGGCTGCCGACCGAGCCGACCACCAACGTCGCCGTCACCAGCGTCGCCACGCACCAGGCCAGGAAACCATGGGCGGTGTCACGGAAGTAAACCTCATCACCGTGCATGTACGCCCACTTCACCCGCAGACGACCGGCGATGTAACCGCCAAGCCCGGAAGCGACGATTTGCGTAACGGCCAGCCAGACAATCGTTGAAATGCCCAGGCCCTTGGCGCTCACCCCTTCATTGGCCCACGGCGATACCGCCGAAAAACCCAGGCCAAAGCCGAGCAGCACGAGAATCAACGACAACGCCGCCGCAGCAGCGGCCCCCGCGAAGATCGCTCCCCAGGACACACCAGAGAGCGTGCTCGTTTCTTCGAAGGCAGGATAGAAACCATCAGAGGATCTATTCATTGTTATATCGCTCCAGGCAGGAAGGATGGTGTTACAACTCTTCAACGGAGGAATTGCAGTCACCGTGCCAGTCACCAACTTTAAATAAGACTCTGGATTTCAATGATTTATAAAGTTTGAACTTCCAATGTCCATGCAATTTGCAAGGAACTGTCTGTAGCGGCGGGTTTTATGCATTGACCAGAAACGGTGTTTTAAATGGAAAGATCAAAAGATCGCAGCCTGCGGCAGCTCCTACATTTCGAACGCGATCTTTTCGTTGTACATGAAGTTTTATTTAGAAAGCCTGCCATCATTTCTTGGCAAAATGCCGCTCAACGTTGAGTACTCCTAACCAGGCCCGCCCTATGACCCGCATCTTGACCATCGAAGACGACGCCGTGACCGCCCGGGAAATCGTCGCCGAACTGAGCAGCCACGGCCTCGACGTGGATTGGGTCGACAACGGCCGCGAAGGTCTGGCGCGCGCGGTCAGCGGCAACTACGACCTGATCACCCTTGATCGCATGCTGCCCGAGCTCGATGGTCTGGCGATTGTCACCACGTTGCGGACCATGGGCGTGGCCACACCGATTCTGATGATCAGCGCCCTCTCCGACGTCGATGAGCGTGTGCGCGGCTTGCGCGCGGGCGGTGACGATTACCTGACCAAACCGTTCGCCACCGATGAAATGGCCGCCCGGGTCGAAGTCCTGCTGCGCCGGCAGAACACCGTGACCGCCCAGGCCACCACGTTGCGGGTGGCGGATCTGGAGCTGAACCTGATCAGCCATGAAGCCAGCCGCGACGGCCATTTGCTGACGCTGCTGCCCACCGAGTACAAGTTGCTGGAATTCCTGATGCGCAACACCGGGCAGATTCTGTCGCGGATGATGATTTTCGAAGAGGTCTGGGGTTACCACTTCGACCCCGGCACCAACCTGATCGACGTGCACATCGGCCGGCTGCGCAAAAAGATTGACCCGCCAGGCAATGTCCCACTGATTCGGACCGTGCGAGGCTCGGGTTATGTCATTGCTGAACCCCTCTAACGGCTGGCGTTCATCCAGCAGCCGTCTGCTGGCGCTCTACAGTTCGCTGTTCGTGCTCTGGAGCGGGATTCTCATGGGGGTCATGTACTACGAGGTTTCCGCTTACCTGGACAACCTGGCCAAACACTCGCTGATGCAACGCCAGCATTTGTTTTCGCACTTTCAGGGCGAACAATTGACGGACGCCCTCGCCGTCAGCATGACCTTCGACATTCGCGGCATCGACGCTTATGGCCTGTTCGATACTCAGCACCGCTACCTCAGCGGAGCGCTGCGTCACATGCCCGAAGGCCTGCCGCTGGATGGCAAGATTCACATGCTTGGCGACTGCGCCGATTCTGACGACCCAAGCCTGCCCGCCGACAGTTGCGACGCGGTAGCGACCCAGACAAAGGACGGTCGCTGGCTCGTGCTGGTGCGGGATAATGGTTCGTTGTTTGCCGTGACCCGGATCATTCTTCACGCATTGTTATGGGGTGTGACACTGACCATCTTGCCCGGTATCGCTGGTTGGCACCTGTTGCGACGGCGTCCGTTGCGGCGGATTCGTGCGATTCAGGCCAGCGCCGAGGCCATCGTCGCCGGCGACCTGACCCGTCGCCTGCCATTGTCCAATCGCCGCGATGAGCTGGACATGCTCGCCGCCATCGTCAACGCCATGCTCGAACGTATTGAACGCTTGATGAACGAGGTGAAAGGCGTCTGCGACAACATCGCCCACGACCTGCGCACGCCGTTGACGCGCCTGCGGGCGCAGCTGTACCGGATTCAGCAACAGGCTGATGAGGGTTCGACGCTGGCGGTGCAACTGGACTCAGTGCTCGGTGAAGCGGACACCTTGATGGCGCGCTTTCGAGGGTTGTTGCGGATTTCCGAGCTGGAAGATCGTCAGCGCCGCTCGGGTTTTGTGCAGCTGGATCCGGTGCCGTTGCTGCAAGAGCTGCACGACTTTTATCTGCCGTTGGCGGAAGAAGGCGAACTGGTGTTCAAGCTGCAACTGCCTGACGTCTTGCCGCCACTGAATGGCGACCGCGCGTTGCTATTCGAAGCGGTGGCGAACCTGCTGAGCAACTCGATCAAGTTCACGCCGCCGGATGGCGAGGTGATTTTGCGTGGGATCAATGAAGGGGGACATACGCGGATTGAAGTGCTCGATTCGGGGTCCGGGATTCCGGAGGCAGAGCGGGAGGCAGTGTTCCAGCGCTTTTATCGTGCCGATGGTGGTAATCAGAAAAGCGGGTTCGGGTTGGGGCTGTCGATCGTTGCGGCGATTGTGGGCTTGCATGGGTTTACGCTTGAAGTCGGTACTAGTGAACTCGGCGGTGCGCGGTTAGTACTGGATTGCCAGCAAAGCTTGATTCCCCCCGCTTGATCGTTCCCACGCGCGAGGGAACGATCATGCCAAGCCCACCACCCCCTCTTCATGCATCTGCCGCAACAACACCGCCCCACTTTCCATAAACTCCGGCGACCCAGCCATCCCGGCCTCCACCGCCAATCCTTCCAGTTGCTCACGCCCGTCCAGTTGGGGAAATTCCTCAATCCGCTGCAACAACCGCCAGGCCAACGGGCTCAGTGCGGAAAACTTCACACTCCAGTCCTCAGCCCGACGCACCAGCAGCAATGTCGGCTGAGCCGGCGCTGTCTCCGGTTGATAATCCGGCCCCACCAACTGCACCGGCCAGGCATACGCCAACGGCCAGGCCAGCGGCGAAACCTGCAACGGTCGGTCGAGCAACAACCCGGCATCGCTCAGCGGCAACGGTTCAGCCTCGGACTGCTGCAACGCCATCTCGATCCACTCGTAATGCGCCAGCTCCACCATGAACGGCGGCCACGACCCTTCGGTCAACGCTTGCGGTTCCGAGGCCAGGAACTCGACAAACTCCTTGGCGATCTCGCCGAATTTCGGCGTGTGCGCGCGGTAGTCGCGCAGGAAAATCCGTACCAGTGAACGCCAGTGTTCATCGCCGAGAATCTTGATCAGCACCGGAAAAGTCCCGCTGAGCAATGACGACAGGTTCGCGAAAATCAGGTCGCGGTAAACCTGCGCCCGTGTCACGTCCATCCCGGCCGGTGGCGCGCAATGATCGGGATCGCGCAGGTAAAGGCCCAGGGTGTTTTGCTGCTGAAACAGACTCGGCTTATCCACGGTTCACCCCCTCGGTTTGCAGGCGGCGAATGGTCTGCAATTCGGCCACCAGTTCGGAAAATGCCGGAAAGTTGAAATCCCGTTCCAGCAGTGTTGGCTGCGCGCCGAATCGAGCGTAAGCCTCAGCCAGCAACGACCAGACCACCGGTTTGACCGAAGCGCCGTGGGTGTCGATTTTCAAGGTATCGGACTCATCGAAATGCCCGGCTACGTGCATGGCCACCACCCGGCCCGAATCGATGCTGGCCAGAAAGGTCTGCGGATCGAAACCGTGATTGATCGAGTTGACGTAGACGTTGTTGACGTCCAGCAGCAGGTCGCAATCGGCTTCGCGCAGCACCGCGTTGGTGAAGGTCACCTCGTCCATGTCTTGCTGTGGCGCGGCGTAGTAGGAGACGTTTTCCACCGCCAGGCGCCGACCGAGAATGTCCTGGGCCTGGCGAATTCGTGCGGCGACGTGATGCACCGCATCTTCGGTAAAGGGCAGCGGCAGAAGGTCGTAAAGGTGACCGTCATCGCTGCAGTAGCTCAAGTGTTCGCTGTACAGCGGCACCTTGTAGTGATCGAGGAAAACCCGGACTTCTTGCAGAAACCCGACGTCCAGCGGGGCCGGGCCGCCCAAAGACAGGGACAAGCCATGACAGGACAACGGATAACGCTCGGCCAGGGCACGCAAAGCATGGCCATGAGCGCCGCCGATGCCGATCCAGTTCTCCGGCGCGACTTCCAGAAAATCGAAATCGCCCACGCGGGCGGCTTGAAGGTCTTTCATTAAACCGCGACGCAAACCGAGCCCGACGGTCGCCTTCGCTGATGTGATGGGGGTGTGCATGATGTCGATCTCAATGATTGTCAGCGCGTTACGCCAGGTCGTACTTCTCGCGCACCAGATGGCCAATGCCGATGCGATCCAGCACGGTCATCGGGCACAGGAACGTCACGCGGATGGTGCCCGGCAAGCGGCTGATGTCGATCGAACCGGTGATGGTCGCGCGGTTGAGTACTTCGTCGTACGGCAGACCGGTGACCGAGGCGGCGCGTTTCAAGCCGTTCTCTACCGCGACGTTGAGGTTCTCGCCGCTGCCGATAAAGGTGATCGGCCCGCTCTGCTCGATCTCGTGCTGACCCCAGCGCTCGCCCAGTTCGCGGACTTTCTGCCGCTGCTGGGCATTCATCGGCCGGGCCATGGGCGGCAAGTCGTCAAGGTTTTGCAGCAGAATCGGCCCTTCCAGCGTCAGGTGCTTCACCACTTCCACCACCACTTCGGTTTCCCCGGAGCAATCGGTGGCATGCCCGGCGATCTCGCCGTTGCCCTGCTGGGCGTGCATGTCGCCCATGTACACGCCGGCGCCTGGCACCTTGACCGGGCAGATCAACACGCAGCCCTCGCGGATCGAGTTGGTGTCCATGTGACCGTCAGTCTTGGCCGCGTGCAGTTCTTCGCGGGTCATGCCAAAGCGGTGCGGCGCGCCGATCAGGTATTGGCCGAAATCGGCGCAGTTATGGGAGTCGGGCAAATCACGCGACGGTGTGGTGCCGATGTTGCCGAGGAACGGCCGCATGTGCGCCGCGACGCCGGGGATGTCGGCGCGCGCCAGGGACAGGATCGAATGTTGCGCGGCGAATTCCGGCAGCGCCGACATCTCGGCTGCGTTACCGGCCAGTTGATTGGCGACGTCCTGATTGACGGTCAGGCTGACCTGGTTCTGCGCATCGAACACGATCACGTAGCCGTGGCTGAAACGGAATGCACTGACTTCGGCGCCACAGGTGTTACAGCGAATCGCGTCTTCGCCGATGCCTTCGACATGGCTGGCCGGGTGTTCGGTGCCGCACTTGGCGCAGAATTTGGAGACGAACGGATCGCCGTGGTAGCGACCTTCAACGAATTTCATCACCCCGGACGAGGTGGCAAGTGAGGTGACGCGCATGCTTTTGATCTTGATCGCCACCGCGTCGCCGATTTCCGCACCGGCGATGGCCACCGGTTGCGTCACTTCGTGGCCACCCTCGAAGGCCGGCGTGATCATCGGCCCCCAGCAGCCCGGCGGTGTACCGGTGATCAGGGTGCCGCCGTCGGCCAGTGGCCCGAGCATCGGCTGGCTTGGGCCGATGATGCCGCTGGTGTATTGGTCGACGCGCAGGCGATTGACGGGGGTGGGTTTCAGGTCGGTTTCAGGCAGGAGCGTGGTCATTGTTGTCCCCTTCACGGTGTATAGGGTGCCAAATGGCCTACGCAGTTCATCGCAGGTTTGTATCTCGCCTGTGTTCGGCAGTGGCCCTGAGTTAGCGGGCTGTGTATCGGGAGGCCAGTTAGATACAGTGAAATACACGCCACAAATCCCTTGTGGGAGCGGGCTTGCTCGCGAAGGCGGTGTGTCAGGCAACATCATTGTCGACTGGAGGTCCGCCTTCGCG
>NZ_JAGYGJ010000085.1:0-8680 GCF_019947405.1 Pseudomonas sp. GL-B-26
CGGGGATAGTGGCGGGGGCGGTGGTGTTGGCCGGCGTCATGGCGGGGAGCAAAATCTGGCGCTCAGTCAAAGGCTGAAGACAACCACAGGGGATTTGTGGAAAGTCTAGAAATAAAAAAGGCCATTCGATTCGCATCGAATGGCCTTTTTTGTCGCCGATGGAGTTACTCGGCGATCTGCAACTTGCGCGACTCGGTGTACACGTAGCGCACTTTCTCGTACTCGAATGGTGAGTTCAGCTGGCCATAGCGGAAGCTGTTCTGGTAGCGCTTGTCGATGCCACGCAGGACCCAGATTTCCGGATGGTTTTCGCTGACTTCGGAGACGTTCAGGAAATTGATCGCCGACTCTGCGGTGAAATCGACCGCCAGGCCCCCAGTGTCGCGGATGTTGGAAGGTCCGAGGATCGGCAACACGAAGTAGGCGCCGCCCGGTACACCGTAAAAACCCAGCGTCTGGCCGAAATCTTCGCTCTGGCGCGGCAGGCCCATGGCGGTGGCCGGGTCCCACAAGCCGGCGATGCCTATGGTGGTGTTGAGCAGCAGGCGCGCGGTGGTTTCCATCGAGCGCTGACCCTTGAACTGCAACAGGCTGTTCAGCAGGTTCGGCACGTCACCGAGGTTATTGAAGAAGTTGCTGACGCCAGTGCGCAGGAAACTCGGCGTGATGTAGCGATAGCCATTGACCACTGGCAGGAACACCCATTGGTCGAAGCGGTAGTTGAAGTGGTAGACGCGGCGGTTCCACTCTTCCAGCGGGTCGTAGACGGCCAGCGCGCTAAGCGTCGAGCGTTCGAACTCGCGCTGATCCAGCCCCGGGTTGAATTTGAGTTTGCTCAGCGGCTCCTTGAAGCCGTCACTGTCAATCACAACCGGTGCGTTGGCTTTGCTGTTGTCGGCATTGGCGACGCCTGCACAGAGTAACGCGGCGATAAGCAGGAGGTATTTAGCCACGGAAGAACTCCAGCATGGCGTCGCTGTTGACGCGGTAATTCAGGTTGCCGCAATGGCCGCCCAGTGGATAAACGGTCAAGCGATCGCCAAAGGTCTTGCGCAGGAAACCAAGGTCGCCAGGGCCGAGAATCACGTCGTCGGCGTTGTGCATGACGGCGATTTTCGGGCTGTCGTGCAGGTAATCCTTGAGCGCATACAAACTGACCTGGTCTATCAGTTGCAGCAGGCTGCCGCCGTCGGTGCGGGCGCGCCACATCGGGATGACCTGTTCGGTGATGTAGCAGTCGAAGTCGCACTGCAGCGCGCGTTTAAGGAACGGCGTGAGGGTGGTGCCTTCGGTGATCGGGTATTTCGGTGGCGTGATCAGACCGCGACGGTTGATCAGGTCCGAGGTGAAGGCAATGTCGGCTGCCGAGAAGCGGAACGAAGTGCCGATCAGCATGGCCATCTGTTCGTTGCTCAGGTGCTGCTTGGACTGCTGGAAGTCGTAGAGCAGCGCATCGTTGAGGTCGATGTAGCCTTTCTGCTGGAAGTAGCGGGTCAGTTTGTTCAGCACCAGTTCATAGAACGTTGTGCTGTTGTTGATGCCTTTGACCTCGGTCTGGACCAGCTTGTCCAGGTTGGTAATCGAGGTGTAGAGGTTGACCGGCGGGTTGAGCAGCAAGACTTTCTTGAAGTTGAAGCTGCGGCGGGTTTCATCCAGGTGCGCGACGAACGCCGCATCCAGGGCGCCCAGGCTGTAGCCGGTCAGGTAGTAATCGGTAACGTTCACATTCGGGTTTTGTGCCCGCACGGCCTGCATCACCCGGTACATGTCTTCGGCATCTTCCTTGGTGATACCGGGTGTGGCAAAGCGTGAGGCGGCGCTCATGAAGTCGAAGCTGGTGGGCGACGACAGTTGCACCACGTGGTAGCCGGCCTTGTAGTAGAGCTTCTTCAGGTACTCGTTAAGGCTGCTGTCGTAGCGCGCGCCGGTGCCGGCGATCAGGAAGATCAGTGGTGCGGCTTTATCTTGTGTGGCGATGCGGTAGGTGAGTTTCTTCACCGGCCAGAAGTTGTCCGGCAAATCGAATTCACGCTCCGGGCGTAACCTGACGCTACGGGTTTCCTGATCGATGTCATCGTCCAGCGGCAACTCCGGGCGCAAGTGCGGCGGTGTCGTCGCAATGGTCGCCTCGAAAGGGTTGGTCAAGGGGTAGCCATAACTGGCGGCGTCGATGTCTACCGCCAGTGCGGACGCACTCAAAATAAGGCCGCCAAACAGGGCGGCGAAGCGCAAGGAACGGAGCATGACTAGATCCCTTAGAGAAAGGTGCCGAATGAAGTTCGCAGGCTATGACCACGGGTTTTGCGCCAAAGTGCCATGGATCGGCACCAATCAGGCCTAAATTCGGAGTAATGGTAGCTGGACGATACACTTTGCAGCTATTTGGTGACCAATTATCTCTTGCACGCGTTTGCTTACCGCTGGCGGGGGATTAAGCTGGCCGCCGTTTTCGTTTATTGGAGTGCTTCATGTCCCGCCGTCTACCTGTGATTCTGCTGCTCGTTCTTCTGCCGTTATGGCTGGCCGCCAGTTATGGCGCGCGTTATGGCTTTATGGAGGATGCTCAATGGGTCGGCATCTGCGTAGACGAAGCGAGTCGCTGGGAATGCCAGGTTCGTTCGAGCCTGGGCCTGATGATTCACTTCAACGTCTTGGGCTTTGCGGCATTGGCGGCAGCTGTTATCGGTTTTGTGCTCCCGGGCCGGGCAGGGTGGTGGTTGGCCGTGCTGGCGCTGGTGTTCGGGTTTCCGGCGCTGGCGTTGTACAACACCACGTTGGCGGTGTTTGCGGTGGTGATTGCCGGGTTGCGTCTGGTCCGGGAAAACCGCGTCGCCTGATACGGAAAGATCGCAGCCTGCGGCAGCTCCTACACAGGAATACGCGTTTCCCTGTAGGAGCTGCCGCAGGCTGCGATCTTTTGATCTTGCTTGATGATTATCCTTTGCGAACCCGCAAACTGCGCCACAACGCTGCAACCATCAACACACTCACCAGCGCCCAACCCCAGGCCTGCTGATTCTGCAACCCTTCACGGTAAAGCTGCGGCGCAATGCCGGCACCGATGATGAAGGTCAGCAGGGCAATCTCCCGACGCGGCACGCTCACCGGGCGGCACAGATAGACCAGCGCCGGCAGGATGAATGCGACACTCGGGAAGCTGCGATAACGCGGATCGAACACCAGCTCCAGCATCGTCACCGCAGCGGCAAACCCGGCCACAGCGAGCAGCCAGCCCGCCCGACGCTCCAGCGCGTTGAACGCCCGTTCACGCCAGCCAGTGCGAGCGCTCAGCGTCAGTGCCGCATGCGCCAGTACCAACAGATTCAAAGCCGTCAGCAAAGCGACCCACAACCATTCACTGCCAAACCGCGTAGTGACACGGGCCAGGTCGCCCCAGGCGCCAATCGAGCAGGCGGCGAGTGCACCCAGAAGCGGTAGAACCAGCGCTGCGCGAGTGCTGCGGACACGTCCGCCGAGGATCAACGAGCCAAGGAAGATCAGACCTCCCACCACCAGCCATTGTGTCCAGTAAGGCACGTTCGACACCGGACCGGCGAGCACGCCCTTGTCCTGGCGATCGGCATCGAACAGCCCCCAGTAACCACCGACCGCACCTTCGCTGGCGCGTTTCCAGGGTTGGTCGAAGGCTTCGATCAGGTTGTAATGCCAACCTTGCTGCTCCGCCATGATGACAAAGGCGCGAATGAACTTGGCTTCATTGACCCGGCTCGGCAGCGCGGTTTCGCGCTGGCGGCCTTCACTCGGCCAGCCGGTTTCACCAATCATCACGTCTTTGGGTGCGAACTTGTTACCGAACACCTGACGTACTTCGGCCACATGCTGCAGGGCGGCATCGATGTTCGACGGGTCATCTTCCCAGTACGGCAACAAATGGATGGTCAGGAAATCCACCGCCGGGGCGATTTCCGGGTGTTTGAGCCAGAACTCCCAGACATCGGCGTAAGTGACAGGCTGTTTGACCTGGCTTTTGACTTTACTGATGAGCTTGGCTAGTTGCGCGCCAGTGACTTCCTTGCGCAACAGGGTTTCGTTGCCGACGATCACCGAGGTCACAACGTCCGCATTGGCGTTGGCCGAGGCGATCAGCAGGTCGACTTCCTTGGCGGTGTCCACCGGGTTGCTGTTGACCCAGGCGCCGATCATCAGTTTC
This sequence comes from Pseudomonas sp. GL-B-26, assembly GCF_019947405.1. Classification (NCBI taxonomy): domain Bacteria; kingdom Pseudomonadati; phylum Pseudomonadota; class Gammaproteobacteria; order Pseudomonadales; family Pseudomonadaceae; genus Pseudomonas; species Pseudomonas sp. GL-B-26. The sequence goes on from NZ_JAGYGJ010000085.1 coordinate 4,172, forward strand.
AGCCCGTGCTTGCGCGCCAGGTCGGGCAGGGCTTCGAGGCCAGTCATGGAATAGGTGCGGATGCATTCGAAGCTTTTGGCCAGCAGCGCGAGGTCGGCGTCCATGCGCTCGGGGCGGAGCTTGAACGGCTGATCGAACGGCGATTGGTCCTTGTCGAACGGGGTGTAGGAGGCGCATTGCAGCTTGTGCGTCGCGCTGGCCACGTCCGGCAGCACCACCGGTTTACCGAGGCCGTACCAGAAGCCACCCAGGGCAAAAAGCCCCAACAGGCAGGCGAATAGATAAGCAAAAAAAGGAAAGCGGGATGTCGCGGGCATGGTCAGGCCGTCTGGGAGCAAAGCCGCGCATGTTACCTTCATTTGCCGCGTGCTTGGTGGCCTGCATACTTTTGACATGCAAAGTTTGGGCGGACTGGCCGGCGGACTTCCGGTGGTCTAGATTAATGGCGTTCTGATGTCGTTTCTCGATGCCTTGATGTCGCTGGCAGAGCAGGTCGCCATTGCCGTGAGGTTGATTATCGACGCGTCAGTACTCCGCTGATGTTCGGACGAGTTTGCGGTGGGCGTGATGGGGGCGCTGTGCACCATAACAATACGTTGACGCGACTCGGCATCCGTCGAGCGCAGCACTTTCGGGGAAGTAACGATGAAGATGCGACGACTCTTGGGCGCAGGTGCCGCTTTGGTGCTGGCGATCAGTTCTACTGTAGCCAGCGCCGAAGGCAAGGCAGTGACTATCGGTTATGTCGACGGCTGGTCGGACAGTGTCGCCACGACCAACGTGGCCGCTGAAGTGATCAGGCAGAAACTCGGTTATGACGTGAAACTGCAAGCAGTTGCCACCGGGATCATGTGGCAGGGCGTGGCCACTGGCAAACTCGATGCCATGATGTCTGCGTGGCTGCCTGTGACTCATGGTGAATACTGGACCAAGAACAAGGATCAAGTCGTCGATTACGGTCCGAACTTCAAGGACGCAAGAATTGGCCTGATCGTGCCGGAGTACGTCAAAGCCAAAAGTATTGCCGATCTGAAAACCGACGACAGCTTCAAAGGTCGTATCGTCGGCATCGACGCCGGTTCAGGCGTGATGCTCAAGTCCGAGCAGGCAATCAAGGACTACGATCTGACCGGCTATCAACTCAAGGCCAGTTCCGGCGCCGGCATGATTGCCGAGCTGACCCGTGCCGAGAAGAAAAACGAATCCATTGCTGTTACCGGCTGGGTGCCGCACTGGATGTTCGCCAAGTGGAAACTGCGCTTCCTGGACGACCCGAAAGGCGTTTATGGCGCGGCTGAAACCGTAAACAACATCGGCAGTAAAGAACTGGCGACCAAGGCGCCGGAAGTTGCCAAGTTCATGAAGAACTTCCAGTGGGCGTCGAAAGACGAAATCGGCGAAGTCATGTTGGCCATTCAGGATGGTGCCAAACCTGAAGTCGCTGCGAAGGATTGGGTGGCCAAACACCCGGAACGCGTTGCAGACTGGACCAAATGATTTGAGCTGACGCGTCTAGTCAGCACCTTACAGGGCCGCTTGGTATCACTGCCAAGCGGCCTTTTGCTTTCTCCCACATTGTTTTGTGGATGCTGGAAAATGGCGATTCTGTCATGTCGTTCTAATACTAAGGTCGTCTGGAACCAGTTCCGTAGCCGCATAGAGTGGATAACGTTCCAACTTCATCTGTGCTGCGAGGATAAAAACAATGAACGACAGCATTTACCTCTCGATTCAAAACAGCCCGCGCTTCAAGGAGCTGGTTAGTAAGCGAGAAAAGTTCGCCTGGATTCTTTCGGCGATCATGCTTGGGCTTTACTCCGGATTCATCCTTTTGATTGCTTACGGGCCGCATATTCTGGGGGCGAAAATCAGCCCCGAGTCTTCGATTACCTGGGGGATACCGATTGGTGTCGGGCTGATTCTCTCGGCCTTTATCCTGACTGCAATCTACGTACGACGCGCCAATGGCGAATTCGACGACCTGAACAATGCGATTCTCAAGGAGGCTCAGCAATGATCCGGCGTCTAATGGCTCTATTGAGCATCGCAGCCTTTGCACCTGGCGCCTGGGCAGGTGAAGCCCTGACCGGCGAAGTGCACAAACAACCGCTCAACGTTTCCGCGATCCTGATGTTCGTCGCGTTCGTTGGCCTGACCCTGTGCATCACCTACTGGGCCTCCAAGCGCAACAATTCGGCGGCTGACTACTACGCGGCGGGTGGCAAGATCACCGGCTTCCAGAACGGTCTGGCGATTGCCGGTGACTACATGTCGGCGGCGTCTTTCCTGGGTATTTCCGCCCTGGTGTTCACTTCCGGTTACGACGGCCTGATCTACTCGATCGGCTTCCTGGTGGGCTGGCCGATCATTCTGTTCCTGATCGCCGAGCGCCTGCGTAACCTGGGTAAATACACCTTTGCCGACGTGGCGTCCTATCGCCTTGGGCAAACACAGATCCGCACGCTGTCCGCTTGCGGCTCGCTGGTGGTGGTGGCGTTCTACCTGATCGCGCAAATGGTCGGTGCCGGCAAGCTGATTCAGTTGCTGTTCGGTCTCGACTACTACGTTGCCGTGATCCTGGTCGGTATCCTGATGTGCATGTACGTGTTGTTCGGCGGCATGTTGGCGACCACTTGGGTGCAGATCATCAAGGCAGTGTTGCTGCTGTCCGGTGCTTCGTTCATGGCGCTGATGGTCATGAAACACGTCAACTTCGACTTCAGCTTGCTGTTTTCCGAGGCGATCAAGGTTCACCCTAAAGGTGAAGCGATCATGAGCCCGGGCGGTTTGGTGAAAGATCCGGTTTCGGCATTCTCGCTTGGTCTGGCGCTGATGTTCGGTACCGCTGGCCTGCCGCACATTCTGATGCGCTTCTTCACCGTGAGTGACGCGAAAGAAGCTCGCAAGAGCGTGCTGTATGCAACCGGCTTCATTGGCTACTTCTACATCCTGACATTCATCATCGGTTTCGGCGCGATCCTGCTGGTCAGCACCAACCCTGCCTTTAAAGATGCAGCTGGCGCGCTGTTGGGCGGCAACAACATGGCGGCGGTGCACCTGGCTAACGCGGTGGGTGGCAGTATCTTCCTGGGCTTCATCTCGGCAGTCGCGTTCGCAACCATTCTGGCTGTAGTGGCTGGTTTGACGCTGGCCGGCGCTACGGCGGTGTCTCACGACCTTTACGCCAGCGTGATCAAGAAGGGCAAGGCCAACGACAAGGACGAGATCCGCGTCTCGAAAATCACCACTATCTGTCTGGGTGTGTTGGCGATCGGTCTGGGCATTCTGTTCGAAAGCCAGAACATCGCGTTCATGGTGGGCCTGGCGTTCTCCATCGCGGCGAGCTGTAACTTCCCGGTGCTGCTACTTTCCATGTACTGGAAGAAGTTGACCACGCGTGGTGCGATGATCGGCGGCTGGTTGGGTCTGATCAGTGCCGTTGGTTTGATGGTCCTTGGGCCAACCATCTGGGTGCAGATCCTGCATCACGAGAAGGCTATCTTCCCGTATGAGTACCCGGCGCTGTTCTCCATGGCCATTGCGTTTATCGGGATCTGGTTCTTCTCGATCACTGACAAATCGACTGCGGCTGACAATGAGCGGGCGCTGTTCTTCCCTCAGTTCGTTCGTTCTCAGACGGGCTTGGGGGCGAGTGGGGCGGTTGCTCACTAAGGCTTCAGGTTTGTATGTATAAGCTGCGTTAAACAGAAATGCCCCGGTCGAGAGATTGGGGCATTTTTTGTTGGGCGGTTTGATTGTGTGCATATCCGTTGCTGCGGTAACGGCTGCTTAGGGTTTCGCCCTTACGGCGACTCACTTTTTTTTCAAACGCCAAAAAAAAGTAAGCAAAAAAAGGCTCGCCCCGAGCGTCCGGCCCCTCGCTAAGGCTCGGCGTTCCTTCGCTCCGGTATTCATCTGGGGGCATCGCCTCCGGTCGGCTTCGCTTCGACCTCCTCTCGATGTGTTCGACTTCGTCGAACGGCGCTGCGCGCCTCCCCCCCAGATGAACACCTCCACTCAGCCTGCCGAAGGGGCGGACAGATCAAAATCAAGAGCTGCTGGCGAGCTAACGCTCGGCCTGTTGAGTGGCGAAGGGCGGGTGTACACCCATCCCCTGTAGGAGCTGTCGAGTGAAACGAGGCTGCGATCTTTTGATCTTGCTGTGGCTTTAGATGTTGATCCTGCTTTTGATCTTTCGCCCCTTCGGCAGGCCGTGCGGCGCAGCCGCACACATCGAGAGGAGGTCGTCGCGAAGCAGACCATAGGCGATGCCCCCTGATGGGCACCGTAGCGAGGGAACACTGAGCTTTAGCGAAGTGCCGTACGCCGGGGCGAAGCCTTTTGCTTACTTTTCGGCGCTTGGAAAAGTGAGTCGCTGTAAAAGCCAGCCCTTTCAAGGTCTTTGATAAAATCCCCCAAAACTCCAGTCAGGGTGACGAAAGCGATGTGGGCAGAAGTTCTAGCGCGGTTTGAGAAAAAAACACCGGCCAGTGTCATGACAAGAGTGAT
>NZ_JAGYGJ010000086.1:0-7683 GCF_019947405.1 Pseudomonas sp. GL-B-26
ACCCGGCCCCTCCCGGTGAAACCATGCCTGCAGGTCCTCAGAGGTACCGATGTTTTGCGAACCGTTGGTGACGGCGTAGTGGATGAGGTTCCGGCCTTCGCGCAGATAGTCCGCCGGGATTTGGAGATTGGCGGGTTTGTTTTCATCTCCTGGGTTCAGGTAGGTGTGGAAATCGACCTTCAGCTTGTTCACGTACAAAGTGATGGTCTGGCCCTGCTGGCTACCGGGAAAAGGGTCCACGACAGCTAAGTATCCGGAGTCCATCTTTGCGAGAATCGGGATGCCGCACTGTGCGTTGATCCCTCCAGGCACGGTGGTTTCCATGCCCTCGATCCTGACCAGATCCAACTTGAGAATCTCTGCAGCTGTCATGGCGTTACTCCTTGTCCGAGGTGCCCACGAGTTAAAAGCAAAGGGCGACGATGAGCGTCATGACACCTGATGTCGGATGATTTGCCTACTGTCAAATGTGACAGGTGGCGACAGGTTTAGGACGAACGGTCGAACCCCTTGCATCGGCTCCGGCGGCCCAATCAAACGTCCCATCAAGCTTTTTATTACTCTGCTCATCAATGTGACGGACGTACGCACCGTCGATTTTCAAATAGGCCAGACCTAATTGAGTCAGGTTGCCGATCTGGCCGAAGCTGCCGCCGAAATGCTGCAGACCGATGCGGTAACCGGTGTTGAGCAGGCTATGACTCAGGCGTTGCAGTTCTTCCTGAGGTGGCAGTTGGCGTTCGTCGATTTCCAGAATCAGCAACGGCGCGAGTTCGGGCAGCGATTCGAGCATGTCGAGGATGTGTTGCAGCTGCACTGGATCCTTCCAGTGGCTCAAAGGCAACAGCGGCCGCCGGGCACCGACAAACTCGACCTGTCGCAACTGCTGCAAGGGGAAAACGGCACCGCAGTGGATGATTACCTGCACTTCAAAGTCACTGGCAGCGGTGCCTCATTGGTCACCAGCATCGACGTCAGCGCCATGGCTGGTGCCGCGCCGAATCAGACTATTGATCTGGCGGGTGTGAACCTGGCCAGCCATTACGGCGTAACGCCGGGGGCGGGTGGGGTGATTGCCGGTGGGCACGATACGGCGACGATTATCAACGGGATGTTGAATGATCATTCGTTGAAGGTGGATACCGTGTGATCTGAAACGACAAAACCCGCCATCCCCGTAGAAAGGGATGGCGGGTTTTTTGGTGTTTGAGGGTTCGTCGTTCAGTTCGGAATCCATCCCTCACCCTAACCCTCTCCCGGAGGGAGAGGGGACTGACTGTGCGTGGCTCAAGTTATGAAACACACTCAAAAACCTGAGTTCCACACGATTTTTTCAGGTCGGTGTAACTCGACCAAACAACTTGGGCCGGTAGATAAATGCGTCCGCTTTTCCTCTTATGGCTGCCTACCCCAGATACTGAGGGAGACAGCCGTCGCGGATTAACGTTTTGCGTATCAAGATCACGACCGGCTTGGGGCTGGTAAGTTATGTTGTCAGTAAAGCGAACGCTCCCGAGCGGGTGGTGAACCATGCGTTTCCTTGATAATTGATGAATGGAGGTGCGCTTTGTCCGTATACGTGTGAGAGGGATGCGCCTCCTATGGCGCTCCCGCCAGAGGAGAAGCACATAAGTCCTTCATGCATCTTGCCACCCTGTGGGTTTACTACATAGGTCCGCGCTATCCACCCGTACATCTGGTAATGAGGTGGGTTGCTTACTTTGGGATAATCTATGCCTTCCGTTCGGGGGAAAAAGCGCAGGTTGGGATTTGGATACATGCCATATGTACGGCTGAACGCTGTGGTAATTTTGCTGGTTACGTCGTTTAAGGGGTACAAATTTATGTGACCCTGGGATCGGGCCCATGCTGTGGCTTGGTCGCCTGTTAACAGCGCGCTGTTTAATACGATTCTGTATACGTTTGTAACCCGGACATTGTATTCGGCAGATTGCCCGGACGCGTCTAGCACTTTTATGCTGGCGGTTCCGTTGCGCCGGCCGGTGACGCTTCCATCTCCAGAAACCTGCACGATGGTGGGATCGCTCGATTGGTAGGTATATACGGGTGTTCCGGACGTTGGTTGCCGGATTTTGGTATTGTTTTCGATGGTGTTCCCACTTTCTACCCACCCATTCACGTAAACTGCGACGCCATCCAGGATCATGGTGGACGTGTCGACGACGAAGGGGCGGGTTACCGTCAAGGTGCGTGGCGGCGTCGACACCGGGTTACTGCCATACAGCCCTTTGGCGGTGAAGCTATGTGCCGCCACGGTGAGGCCGGTGACCTGCTTGGTCCAGTCGCCGCTGGCGTTGACTTGTGCCGTCCCCTGGGACGTCGTCCCATCAAAAATCTCCACTTGCAGATTCCCCGTCGCTTTGCCCGCCAGGGTCACGGTGGTGTCGGTGGTCGTGCCATCCTGAGGGATCTCAATATTCTTCGTATCCTTCACGGAATTGATGGTCGGTGTGATGAGCGCGACTGCCTTGACCCTATAGACCTGTTCCGGAAACTTTGTAGCTGTCTGCGTATTGGGCACACCATCCAAGTTCACCCTCAAAAGGATGGTCAGTTCACTGCCATCCTCCAGCGTGTTTAACCACGTAAAAGGTACCAGTCGAGTCAGTCCCGACGCCGAGTCATGAGGTTCTCCTTTCATGTCGTTAAAAACAATAGCTCTGCCATTGGCATCAAACCCCTTGTACTCCAACCAGACATTTTGCCTCGGCACCTGACCCGGCCACTCGCCTACCCGTAGCTGATCCGTAGCCTGCAGTAGGGTCACATCCAGTTCCTGCCCTGATGCACGGTCTATGGTTGGAGTTGGCAAGCGCATATCCCCATCCGCAATTTTCAGCACACTCAATTTCACCACCGGTGACCTCCCTGCCTGCCCGCCACCCCGATTCAGATTCCACCGCGGCTCAAACACCTTTCCGTGCCGGGCCACCAGAAACGCTTGAGTCAAGAGAGTATTGACGCGCTTGTTGCTGTTGAACGCTACCAACGGAAACTGCGGTGAACCCGCCGGCGCATTGACCTCGACCAATCGCGCCCGGTCACCGTCCAGAGCCCCGAGGTATTCAATCCGGACCGTCACCCCTTCCGGATAGGCCAATACATCAATTGGACTGACCGCCGGCCTGACCAGAAACGGTGGCTCCAATACAATTTGCGCCACGTCGCCAAACATCAATTGCAGCAGTCGCGAAAACACCTCCACCTCTCCCGGGTTAGTCACCGTGCATTGCACGGCCAAAGGGGTGCTGGCGTAGGGGGCGATGTATTTGGCAGGCACCTGGAAGATGACGGGTTGTGTTGGGTCGACGACGATCTGTTGGAAAATGAACAGCGCCTTAATCCCGTCCTGATCGGTGGTTTGCCAATGAAGTTTGACGATCGCGCCTTTTTTCAAGGGCCAATATTCAGCGACCCGCACCGTGGCCGTGGCGGTGTCGACCGGTAGTTTGTTGTCCACCAGCGGATCGACAATCGGCAGGCCCAGTGGCTGGGACGTGCCAGTGAAGGTGGCATCGGCGGGTTTCGAGCGCTGAGTCTTGCCTGCTTTGGTCAATCTGTAGGTGGCTCGCGCCGAACCTCCAATCAGGTTGCGTACCCACTCATTCAATACCGGAAAGTCCACTGTTCTGCTCGCTGCAGCCAGCGTCACGCTGAAGGTGTGGGTGACGGGGTCGCCACCTCGGGTGAGCCCTTCCAGGGTTAGCTCAATCAGATCATTTTTTGCAAATACCCCGGTGACCAGGATCACCATGGCTTCGCCCGCAAGCCCATCGTGATGCACCACGTTGTCGGGATCGGCCCGTTCAAAGATCGGTGCGGCCAGCAACACCACACCGGGTTTGAACGTGAGGATGAGTGCATCCGACCAGCCGCTGGAGTTTTCCACCACGTCGAACACTTCCCAGCGCACCACCAGACTGTTGGTGGGTGCCAAAGTGGCGAGCATTTCCGATGTTAGTTCAAAGACAACATCCCCCAATACGGTGACGGTGGTCTCCAGGAGCAGAGACCCGAAGGCAAGCACCACCACGTCACCGATGGATTGATTGAAGTACTCCAGAACGGTCACGAACATGCCGTCATTGATCACTGTCTGATCGACGACGCTTTCCGAGGCTACGGGCAACTTGAGGCCCTGGTTGAATGGCTTACCACCGTCAGTGTCCGCTTCGCCCGGTGCTGGATGTTTGTAAAACATCTGAACAGGAGGCGATCCTTCGGAGGGATTGCCGCTCACGCGCTGAACCTCGAACCAGAAGTCCTTGTTCCCAAGGTTCAGAAACTTGGCTTCCATGTCTTTGGCGGAAATATAAAAAGGAATGTTTTTCGCGTTACCTTCAGCATCGAAATGCGCTTCGGTGACCGAAAATGCGGCGACGGGCGCGTTTTTTGTTTCGATGTAAACCTTGATGTTGTCGCCGATGGCCATATTCAGATAGGCCAGGATGTAAACCAGCAATCCATCGCGGTCGCCGTATACCATGTTGATGTTGATCCCCAAGGCACCGTCGTTCTGCGGTTTGAAGCCGGGCGGGTAGGGTGGATCGACAGCCAGTACGCCGATGCCGCGATCGGGCGGGAATACAACGATTTGTTGGTTGGAGGCAGGGCCAGCGTTTGTCATTGGGCTGTTCATGAATGTGTACCTTCCATAAGAGGCGCCCGGCTTCCCGAATGGGCGGCACCGATACGGTCAGATTAGATAACGCGCTCCAGCCTCTGCCTACTGTCATATATGACAGGTAAACCCACGTTTAAGACGAACGGTCTAACCGCATTACATCGGCTCCGGCGGCCCAATCAACCGGCCCATCACCCCAAACAATCCCAACTCCCGGATCACCTCCAGCTCCCCTTTGGTCTCCACCATTTCCGCAATCAACGGCAAATCAATGCTGTTGGTCGCCCGAAAAATAGCCTCGATGAACAGCTTTTTATCACTCTGCTCATCAATGTGGCGGATGTACGCACCATCGATTTTCAAGTAAGCCAGCCCCAGTTGAGCCAGGTTACCGATCTGGCCGAAGCTGCCACCAAAATGCTGCAGACCGATGCGGTAACCGGTGTTGAGCAGGCTGTGGCTCAGGCGTTGCAGTTCTTCCTGAGGTGGCAGTTGGCGTTCGTCGATTTCCAGAATCAGCAACGGTGCGAGTTCGGGCAGCGTTTCGAGCATGTCGAGGATATGTTGCAGCTGCGCTGGATCGCGCAGGGTGCTGCCGGACAGGCTTAACGCCAGGGGCCAACGATTGACGATGAGGTAGTCGAGGGTGGCTTCGAGCATGGCCAGGTCGAACCGGGCCGACCAGCCGAGTCGCTCGATCCACGGCAGGAAGTGCCCGGCGGCAATGGCCTCGCCCTGTGGGTCGAGCAGGCGCGCGAGGACTTTGTGATGCAGCACCTGGCTGGTGTCGGCGCATTGCACCACCGGCTGGAAATACAGTTGCATCTTGCCTTGGTTCAGGGCGTCGTCGATCCAGGTTTGCCAGTCGTTTTGGGACGGGTTCGGCGCGGTGATGGAATCGGCCAAGTGAACCCACGGGCGCTCGGGATGTTGCCGGGCTTCGGTCAGCGCCTGATCCAATCGGGTCAGCACGTCACTGGCCGGTTCACCGGGATGGTAAGGGGCGATCCCCAAATGCGCCACCGGCATGGCGTCGCTGGCGCCGGTCAGGCGCAGGTTTTCCAGGGTGGCGCTGATTTCGCAGGCCAGGCGTGCGGCGTCAGTGCTGTCCAGGCCTGGCGTCAGCAGGCTGAATTCACCGCCGCGATTACGCGCGGCTAGCCAGGTGCGACGTTCCGGTGGCTGGGTCAGGCGTTTGAGCAATTCGCCGACGGCGCTGATCAGCGCATCGGTGCGCTGGCCGCCCAAGCGTTGGTTGAGACCGACCAGATCGTTGATTCGCAGCATCAGCAAATGGCCGTCGCTGCTCTGCTCGGAGACCAGCAACTCGTCGGCCAACTCTTCATCCAGCAAGCGTCGATTGGCCAGGCCTGTAAGGCTGTCCTGATAGGACTCGACCCGCAGTTTTTCACTGCGTGCGACCTCTTCGGCGAACAGCGCCTTGAGCTTCTCGACCATCTGATTCATGGCCAGTACCACGCGTTTCAACTCCGGTGTGCGCGGCAGTTTCGGCAGGCTGAGGAACTCGCGTTTGCTGATGGCTTCGGCTTGTTTGACCATCGTGTCGAGTGGACGAAATTGCCGGCGCAGCAACCAGCCACCAAACACGGCGCTGAGCAGGCCGCACACCAGCAACCAGATCAGGCTGCCGAGGGTGCTGTCCCAGAGTTTGGCCAGGGCGAACTGCGGATTGCTCAACACTTCGACCCGTGCCGCCTGCACCCAGCCGCGCATGATCAGCGCTTCGCCACCGGGTGGGTGGAGGTTGACCAAGTTCACAAACCAGCCGGGAACGCCGTCGATTTGTCCCGGCGCGCTGCGCTCTACCAGCACCTGCGCATCCTCGATGTTGATGATCCGAATGCTGCTGAAATAACCGCTGTCGAAAATCGAGCTGACCATTAATTCGATCATGGCCGGGTCATCGATTTGCGCCGTCAACGACAAACCCAACGCGGTGGCGGCGTCCTGGGCGTGGGAGCGCAACTGGCCGAGCATCTGGTCGCGAGAGCTTTCCAGACTGACAAAAAAATTGCCGCTGAACGCCACCAGCAAGAACAGGCAAATGGCGAGAAACAACTGTTTACGCAGTGACATGAATCACTCCTTGCTCAGGTGGCTAGCCGTCACCCACGGCGAACCCTTCAGCCTGCATCTTTTTTAGTACGTCCTGCCAGCGCGACAGTTTTTTCGAGTCGCTGCTGCGTTTGCCGCCATTGGCTCCCGGCAAGTAAAGGCCTTCTGCGTTGAAGGCGTACACCGGTAGCAAGTCTTTGCGTTGGGAGGCGGGGCGGACCTCGCCGATCAAGTTGTCCAGCACCAGCGGATCGGCCGTGGGGCTGTTGTAGAAAGTCAGCACCATGTGCGCCTGGTTCTGGGTCAGGGCTTTCACGTAGGTGATGCGTAGTTTTTCGCTGGGAATTCCCAGGTAGCGCAGGCTGAAATATTTCGCCAGTGCGTAGTCCTCGCAGTCAGCGGCACCCTTGATCAGGGATTCGACGGGCGTGGCCCAGTAATCGGTCTGATGCCAGATGCGGGTGTCGTCCAGAAAGTTCAGTTGCTGATTGAAGAAGCGATTGACCGCGTTCAGTTGCTCGCGTTCGGGGGCGTTGACTTCGCTACTGAGCATTTGACTCCAGGCCTCGATCCTTCCCCGTCCCGGGCCGAGGGTGCCGTAGCGATCTTCAGCGGTTTGCAGAATCTGCGTAAAACTCCAGTTAGCCCAGACACTGCCCAGCCCGGCCAACAGAAAAGTGATCAGCAACAGCCATCCGCCGAGCCGAAGTCGGAGCGTTGACCATCCTGGACTACGCAGACTGCGGGACATGTCTGGCCGCTCGGGTGCAGATGCCTGAAGTCTAGGCGGTGTTTATTGAAAGGGAGGGTTGATCGTCGGGTTGGTATGCGGACTTGTAATTGAATGGACTCGCCCAAGCCGAGGCGTCTGTGCGCCACGGTGGCATTCTTATAGAAGCCAACGACAGCGAGGGCGAGGCCATGAAAAAGCATACGACGATCAATCAGTCTTTGTCAGCCGA
>NZ_JAGYGJ010000087.1:0-6530 GCF_019947405.1 Pseudomonas sp. GL-B-26
CGAATGCGGTGTGTCAGTTAGCATTGATTTGACTGACCCACCGCATTCGCGAGCAAGCCCGCTCCCACATTTTGACCGAGTAGGCCTTACGGCTTATTGGGAATGCCGTACTTGCGCAACCGATGGGCGATGGCTGTGTGGGAGGTTTGCAGGCGGCTGGCCAGTTGGCGGGTCGAGGGGTAGCTGACGTAGAGTTTTTCCAGCAGGGTCTTCTCGAACTCTTCCATCGCCTGTTCGAGGCTATCGACGTCGCTGTCACTCTGACGCGCCACGGAGGTGCCGGCGATATCGAGGTCGCCAATGTCGACCAGGCTGCTTTCGCAAATGGCGGCGGCGCGGAAGATCACGTTCTGCAATTGCCGCACGTTGCCCGGCCAGCGATTGCCCAGCAGGGCCGGATAGGTGCCGGGCGCCAGGCGACAGACCGGGCGCTGGATCTGCGCGCAGGCCTGCTGCATGAAGTAGCGGGCCAGCAGCAGGATGTCCTGGCCGCGTTCGCGCAGCGGCGGGACTTCGACGTTCAGGACGTTGAGGCGATAGAAGAGGTCTTCGCGGAACGAACCTTCGCTGACCATTTTTTCCAGGTCGCGGTGCGTGGCGCTGAGGATCCGCACATTGACCTTCACCTCACGATCCCCGCCTACCCGGCGGAAGCTGCCATCGTTCAAGAAACGCAGCAACTTGGCCTGCAAGTACGGCGACATCTCACCGATCTCATCGAGAAACACCGTGCCCTGGTTGGCCAGTTCCATCAGCCCCGGTTTGCCGCCTCGTTGCGCGCCGGTGAAGGCGCCGGGGGCGTAGCCGAACAGTTCGCTTTCGGCGAGGTTCTCCGGCAATGCCGCGCAGTTCAGCGCCAAAAATGGCGAACTGTGCCGGGCGCTGATGGCGTGGCAGGCACGCGCCACCAGTTCTTTGCCGGTGCCGGTTTCGCCCTGGATCAACAACGGTGCATCGAGGGCCGCAACGCGTTGGGCGCGGGCCTTGAGGGTCCGAATCGCCGGGGACTCACCGAGCAGCGCATCGAAACCTTCGGCATGGTCGTGGTGCAGCGCCGACAGGCGCTCGCCGATGCGGTTCGGTTGATACAGGGTCAGCAGGGCGCCGGCGTCGGTAATCGGTGTGGCGTCCAACAGTAGCGTCTGGCCGTTGACGGTGACTTCCCGCAGCGGCAGGCGAAAGCCGTTTTCCAGCAGGGCTTCGAGCAGTGTCGGGTCGGCGAACAAGTCGGCGATGCTTTCGCCGTCAGGTTCGCGACCGTACAACGCAATCAGTGCCGGGTTGGCCAGCAGCACCTTGCCGGCACCGTCCAGCGCCAGGACCGGATCGGTCATGGCCGCGAGCAACGCATCAAGCTGCAGGTGCCGACGCTGGCCGGGAAGAATGTCGACCACCGTCACCGCTTGCACGCCGCGCACGCTGAACAACGCATCGCGCAGCTCTTCGAGGACTTCCGGGCTCAGGGTCGGGGCATCGATGTAGACGTTGGGCGGGACCATTTCCACCGCATCCAGATTGAGATTGCGCCCACCGAGCAGGGCCAGGACTTCCTGGGTAATGCCGACGCGGTCGATGAAGCTGACGTGGATACGCATGGGGCGTTTTTGGGTTCTGGAGTGCGGAGGGTGGCAAGTATGCCTTGGGGCGGGCCAATGGTGAAATCCTGCGCGGGACTTCAGCGTTACACCGAACCAATGTGGGAGCGGGCTTGCTCGCGAAGGCGGAGTGTCAGTCACTGTCGATGTCGGCTGTCAGACCGCTTTCGCGAGCAAGCCCGCTCCCACAGGTTCAGCTTTTACTGAAGAATTGGGTTATTCCAGATGCTCAGGTTTGACCGGATCACCGGATTTGACGTGGAGCTGCGCACGCACATCTTCAAACATGGCGTCGTACTCCTTGTGTATCGAGCCGATACTGGCCTCTTTGGGCATCCCGTACTTCTGCGCGATGCGCGTGGCATGCCGGGCGAAGTCGAACGCCTGATCCTTGGGCAGGAAGAATTCTTCCTTCAATTCCTTGTCCCCAACCGTGCCATGCATCTTGAACAGCATGCCTTCGCCTTCCTTGGGATCCTGGCTGACTGCATATTCGATGTGCAGGTTGTAACCGTAATCGTCCTTGGTCAGCGCTTGGCGCTCGATGTGCAGGTGACCGGGCTCGAACATGGCCATTTAGCGTTTCTCCTTCAAAAAGGCATTGAATCAGGGCAGACCTCAGGCCTGCCCTCGGAGTTTCCTTTATTGATAGCTTATCCGGTGTCGCCGTGTCCGAGAGTGGACCGATCACCGCGACTTTTCCAGTCTGTCGGGCGAACGATCAGTCGGCTACCACTGCGCGCGATGCGACCCCAATTCCGAAGCCGGAAGTGCCCACTGCAGCGGCGTCCCCGTAATTTTCAATGGCACCTGCAACCGATGCGCCGGTCCCCAGGGCGTCTGCTCAACCAACAGCCCTTGATCGTTGTCATCCTCCGCCCGCAACGGCTCATCTGTTCCCGCACCATTTTCAATCAGCAACTTCGCCGTACGCGCCAACGACAACCGCGCCGATCCACTACGCCCCAACAATCGAATCGCACTGGCCGCCATCAAATACCCGGTGGCGTGATCGAGCGCTTGCAAGGGCAATGGCGTCGGCTTGTCCGCGCGCTTCCACTGCATGCCAGCGTCGGCGATTCCGCTGCTCATTTGCACCAGGCTGTCGAAGCCGCGGCGGTTCTGCCACGGGCCGCTCCAACCGTAAGCATTGAGGCTGACGTCGATCAGGCCGGGCGCCAGTTTCTGGCGTTCGGCGACGTCGTAACCCAAGCGTTCCAGTGCGTCGGCGCGGTAGCCGTGGAGCAGAATGTCAGCGTCCTTGAGCAGGCTTTCGAACACCGCGCGATCAGTCTTGTCGTGCAGGTCCAGGCGTGCGCAGCGTTTGCCCAAGGTGACTTCCGGCACCACGCCGGGTTCGTTCCAGGTCGGTGGGTCGATGCGCAAAACGTCGGCGCCGAGGCCTGCCAGAAAACGGCTGGCGATCGGTCCGGCGAGCACTCGAGTCAAATCCAGCACCTTGATCCCGGCCAGCGGTTGCGCCACCGAGCCTTGCCACGGTTTCGCGTTCTGGCGGCTGTTTTCAGCAAACTGAATCAGCGGCTCGGCGTTCACAGCCTGACCTTGAGGATGCGCCTGCCATTGCGCCCAGCTACGCATCTCGGCGGCGCAGCCACCGGCATCGACCACGGCTTGCTCCAGATCGCTTTTGGCCCATTGAGCAACCTTGCTTGCCATCGCTGCACGGTCGGCACAGGCGCCGAGCACTTTTTCGGCAGCGGCGCGGTGATGGGGCGCGTTGGTGTGCAGACGGATCCAGCCATCCTTTGTGGCGTAGTCACCGGCGACCGGATCCCAGAGTGGCGGGACGGTCCAGCCTAACGGGCGGATCGACGTGGCGAACCAGAAAGAGGCCAGGCGCCGATCGACCTCAAGGCTGGGTAAGCGACCGGTTTGTTGCTGCAGCCATTCGCTGGCAGCCTGGCCGCCAGCGGCAATGCTGGCGCATGCCAGGTCGGTGACGGCAAACGCCGAGGGCAGGGCGCCGCTCGAGGTGAATGGAATCGGCGTGTGAGGCAAGCCGAGTGCGGCTTGAATGGACGTGAGTAAATCAGTCATCGAAGGCCCTCCGGGAGAGAGGGCAGCATAGATCAAAAGATCGTCCGAACGCGGCCCGAGCCTTCGGACGATCTTTTGAGGGTTACACCCGAAACTGATCCATCAGTTTCATCTGGTGGGAGGTCAACGAATTGAGATGGCTGCTGATCTGTGCCGATTCGGTGGCTTGGCCGGTCAGGGTTTCGGTGACGGTGCGGATCGCCGAGACGTTGCGGTTGACCTCTTCGGCCACGGCGCTTTGCTGTTCGGCGGCGCTGGCGATTTGCAGGTTCATGTCGCTGATGACCGTTACTGCGTCGCTGATTTTGCTCAAGGCCTGCACAGCTTGCTGGATCTGCCCGGCGTTGCTGTGAGCCTGGGTCTGGCTCGAATGCATCGTGGCCACCACGCCGCGAGTGCCGGTCTGGATGCGCTCGATGACGATGCGGATTTCTTCCACCGAGTCCTGGGTGCGTTTGGCCAGGTTGCGCACTTCATCGGCGACCACCGCAAACCCGCGACCGCTCTCGCCGGCACGCGCCGCTTCAATCGCCGCGTTGAGCGCCAGCAGGTTGGTTTGCTCGGCGATGCTGCGGATCACTTCCAGCACCGAGCCGATCTGCTCGCTGTTGACCGCCAGTGCTTCGACTTCGGTCACCGCCTTGCTGACTTCGTCGGCCAGTTGATTGATGTCGCGGGTGCTGCGCTCGATGATCGACATGCCGTCGCGGGCCGACTGGTCGGCACCCTTGGCCGCATTCGCCGCGTTCGAGGCACTGTTGGCGACGTCGTGGGCGGTGGCGCTCATTTCGTTGGACGCAGTGGCGACCTGGTCGATTTCGCGGAACTGCACCTGCATGCCTTCGCTGGTCTGGCGGGCGATTTCCGAAGACTGGTCGGCGGTGCCGCGCGCATCGGTGATGCTTTGTTTGATCTGCGCGATGGTCGGTTGCAGCTTGTCGAGGAAGCGGTTGAACCAGCTCACCAGTTCACCCAGTTCGTCTTTCTTGCTGTAGTGCAGACGCTGCGTCAGGTCGCCGTCGCCGCTGGCAATCGCCTTGAGCATCTCGGCCACGCTGTTGATCGGTCGAGTCACGCCGGACGCCGTGAGCCAGATCAGCAACAGCCCGACCAGGCCGGCAATTACCGCTACCAACACGGCTTTGATCGTGCCGCTTTGCTGGGCGTCATCGAGTACGGCTTGCAGCTTGACCGAGTCGGCCAGCAACACCTGTTTCGGCAGGTCGATCACCACGCCCCAGGCCTTGGACTCGGCAATCGGACTGACCGGGTACACCGCACGGATCAGGTCGCCCTGTTCGAGAATTTTCGGCGTGCCAGCGCTGAGCAATTGCAGGACGTCCTTGCCGTCTGCGCCCAGGGTGTCGCCGATGCTTTTGCCGACCTTGCTCGCGTCGACGCTGTAACCGGCGAGTACACCGCTGCCGGAGACGATCAGCATGTGCCCGGCGCTGTTGAACAGATCGCGCTGGGAGTCCACCGCCGCGGCTTGCAGCGCGTCGAGGGCGATGTCCACACCGACCACGCCGATGGATTTGCCATCCACCAGCAGCGGTACGGAAATGGTGGTCATCAGCATTTCCTTGCCGGCGACGGTGTCGGCATACGGGTCGAGCAGGCAGGTGCGCTTGCTGTCGCGAGGGCAGGTGTACCAGCTGTTATAGGGCGTGCCGCTGAGGCTCAAGGTGGTTTTGGTCATGTCGTCTTCGACCATTATCGTGTTGATCCCGACACCGCCGGCACGGCTCCAGTAGCTGGCGAAACGACCGGCTTCGTTGGACTGGCGAGCCGCATCGTTGGCGAATTCGCTGTCCTTGCCGTCGAGGCCATTGGGCTCGAATGCCAGCCAGATGCCGAGCACTTTGCTGTTGCGCTCGAAGGCGGTTTTCAGGCTCAGGTTCAACTCTTCACGCAGGGCGCCGGCGTCAAGGGAGCGCTTGGTCGCCATGTTGCGCATGTCCTTGATCTGATCGGCCAGGGCGGTCACCACCAGGAGGTTTTCGCCGAAGGTCTTCTGCACCCGCACCGCTTGCTCGGCGGCCTTGGCCTGGAGCAGGTTCTGCACGCTGGCGGTGAGCATCTTGCTGCTGGAGGCGCTGACCAGTTCATCGTTCTGATCGGTCTGGTAGATGTTCATGCCGACGATCAGGACGACCACGCCCAGCAGGCACAGACCGGAGAGCAGGACGATTTTCAGGCGGATGGAGAGAGAGTCGAACATAGGACGAACTCGCGAATGGATGAGGTGTTGGCTGTGAGTCGGGATCGACCCAATTCGCCAAGTCCATTCAGCGCCATTTAAGGCACATCGGCGTGGGCAAAGGTTGCATGAACGCGAAGCCGACGAACGGTAACAGGTGAACGTTTGCGCAGGAAAATGCCCTGAAAAGGACAAAAATTCAGGAAATTGTCGGCAACGATTCCGGCCGCGACCAGATCCACAGATTGCCCAGGCTCATGCCGGCAATCGCCAGATAGATCGGCCAGCCATGATCGAACGTCACCAGCATCAACCCGGCGCACAGCAGCATGCTGACGGTGGCGCTGAGCTTGGCTCGGCGGGTGATGATTTTGCCGTTGCGCCAGTTGCGCAGGATGGAACCGAACAGCCGATGGTTTTCCAGCCAGGCGCTCAGGCGCGGCGAACTTTTAGTCGCGGCCCAGGCGGCCAGCAGGATGAACTCGGTGGTCGGCAGGCCGGGTACGACAATGGCGATCAAGCCGATGCCCAGGCTGAGGTAGGCCAGGAGACCGAAAAGGATTCGGGCGAGTTTTGAGGATGTTGAGTGAGGCATGCGCTTTCCTTGTGGGAGCGGGCTTGCTCGCGAAAGCGGTGTGACAGGCCACATTGATGCTGACTGACACACCGCTTTCGCG
>NZ_JAGYGJ010000088.1:0-6096 GCF_019947405.1 Pseudomonas sp. GL-B-26
CTTACCCAATGTTGGCCAGAAGCCGTTGAAGGCTTCCTCGAACAGGCCTCATACATAGATGCAACCGGGTAGCAGTGTTCAAAAAGCAGGTTGAACGTGGGGGCGAGTCCATACATAGCAGCTGGCGAAGCCTGCGTTCGGTTCGGGCCGCGTTCGGACGCAGCAGTCGCCAATCCAGCCACCTCGCTCTTTCTGAAACACCGCAGAGCCTGATTTCACGACTGCTTCGCAGCCGAACGCAGGCTTCGCCAGCTGCTACACGTTTGCAATTGGCTCACGGGCGGTTAAGGTTCGTGCAGGTTTATCTGCCCCACGAGTCTCTATGTTCAACCGCTTCCTCTGCAAAACCCTCGCCTTTCTGCTGCTGGCCGGTGCCACCCTGTCGGCCCACGCCGATTGGTATCTGGACGGCGAGTCCTCGCGGCTGTCGTTCATCAGCACCAAAAACGCCAACATTTCAGAAGTGCAGCGCTTTCTGGTGCTGCACGGCAAGGTCGATCCCAAAGGCCAGGCCGAGGTGGAAGTCGAGCTGGACTCGGTCAACAGCGGCATTCCGTTGCGCGATGAACGCATGCGCAAGGACCTGTTTGAAATCCAGACCTTCCCCGAAGCACTGATCACCGCGCAGATCGATCTGCGGCCGATCAACGACCTCGCACCCGGCGCGCAACTTGAATTGCGCCTGCCGCTGACCGTCAACCTTCATGGCAAACAACACGAATACAACGCCGAACTGCTGGCAACCCGTCTCGATGACCGGCGCTTCCAGGTGGTGACCCTCGAACCGCTGATAATCAATGCCGCGGATTTCGACCTGGCTTCCGGCCTGGAAAGTTTGCGCAAGGTCGCCGGTTTGTCGGCCATCAGTCTGTCGGTACCGGTGGGCGCGGTACTGATTTTCACGGCGCGCTGACATGGCCGGCGCAATTTTCCCCTGGCGTGAAGGCAACCATTTTGAACTGTTGATCGACGGTCCGCAGTTTTTCCCACGGATGTTGGTGGCGATTGCCCGCGCTGAAGAGCAGGTCGAGCTGGAGCTGTACCTGGTGGAGGCGGGTGCCTGTGCCGAGGCGATGGTTCAGGCGTTGGTCCAGGCTGCCGAACGTGGCGTGCGCGTACGCTGCCTGTTCGATGATTACGGCAGCCTCGCGTTCACCCTGAACTTGCGTCAGCGTTTGATGGCGGCGGGCGTGGAGCTGCGTTTTTACAATCGCCTGAGCTGGCGGCGTTGGGTGGGCAACTTCTACCGCGATCACCGCAAGCTGTTGCTGGTCGATCAGAGCATGGCCGTGGTGGGCGGCACCGGGGTGACCGATGAATTCTGGACGCCGGGCGAAGACACCAGCGAATGGCACGAAGTGATGGTGGAAATCACCGGTCCCTTGGTCATCGACTGGCAGTTGCTGTTCGACCGCCAATGGATAGCCAACCGGCATCGGCGCGCCTGGAAACCCGCTTCGCATTTTGGCTTGCCGCGTCTGCCACGCGTGCCGTCCACGGGCGAGGGCATGGGCCGGGTCGCCTATGCTGACGCCCGCCAGCACCGGGACATCCTGCAATCGTTGACTCGGGCGTTGAACAGCGGCCAGCAGCGGATCTGGCTGGCGACGCCGTATTTCCTGCCGACCTGGAAAGTCCGCCGCTCACTGCGCCGGGCTGCCGCCCTAGGTGTCGATGTGCGCCTGCTGCTGACCGGGCCGCGCACCGATCACCCGTCGGTGCGCTACGCCGGGCATCGCTACTACCCGCGATTGCTCAAGGCCGGGGTGACGATCTTCGAATACCAGCCGTGTTTCCTGCACCTGAAAATGGTCCTGATCGACGACTGGGTGAGCATCGGCTCGTGCAATTTCGATCACTGGAATTTGCGCTTCAACCTGGAAGCCAACCTTGAGGCGCTGGACCCTGGGCTGACGCGTGCGGTGGCGGCGAGTTTCGAGAGGGACTTTGCGCAGAGTCAGGAGGTCAGCCTTGAGGCATGGCAACGCCGGCCGCTGTGGCGGCGGGTGAAGCAACGGGTTTGGGGATGGGTGGATCGGCTGGTGGTGAATCTGCTGGATCGACGGGGCTAACCCCAATCTTAAGAACACCCTAAACCTAATGTGGGAGCGGGCTTGCTCGCGAAGGGGGAGTGTCAGTCAACGATGATGTCGACTGAAAGTCCGCCTTCGCGAGCAAGCCCGCTCCCACATTTGTTTTGCGGTATGTCAGGGGTTACAGCAGTTCAAAGCTCTGCTGCGTCACGTCTTGGGAATCCAGGCCGATCTCCACGTTGAACTTGCCCGGCTCGGCAGCGAACTTGAGCTGGGTGTTGTAGAACTTCAGGTCATCCTCGGTAATGGTGAAGCGCACGACTTTCTGTTCGCCGGCCTTGAGCATGACTTTCTGGAAGTTCTTCAGTTCCTTGATCGGGCGGATCATCGAGCCGGTCACGTCCTGGATGTACAACTGCACCACGGTTTCGCCGTCACGCTTGCCGGTGTTTTTCACCGTGACGCTGGCGTCGAGCTTGCCAGTCTTGTTCAGCGTGGTCGACGACAGGGCCATGTTGCTCAGGCTGAAATCGGTGTAGCTCAAGCCGAAACCAAACGGGAACAGCGGCCCTGTGGTGTCATCGAAATACTGCGACGTGTAGTTGCCCGGTTTGCCCGGCGTGAACGGCCGGCCAATGCTCAGGTGGTTGTAATAGGTCGGAATCTGGCCTACCGAACGCGGGATGGTGATCGGCAGTTTGCCCGACGGGTTGTAGTCGCCGAACAGCACGTCGGCAATGGCGTTGCCGCCTTCGGTGCCGCTGAACCAGGTTTCCAGAATCGCGTCAGCCTGATCCTTCTCTTCGAGAATCGACAGCGGACGGCCGTTCATCAACACCAGCACCAGCGGTTTGCCGGTGGCTTTCAAGGCTTTGATCAATTCGCGCTGGTTGGGCGGGATGTTGATATCGGTGCGGCTCGATGATTCGTGCGACATGCCGCGGGACTCGCCCACCGCTGCGACCACCACATCGGCATCCTTGGCGGCTTTCACCGCTTCGTCGATCAGCACTTGCGCCGAACGCGGATCGTCTACCACTTCCGGGGCATCGAAATTGAGGAAGTTCAGGTAACCGAGGATTTTGGGGTCGCTGGTGATGTTGGCGCCACGGGCGTAGATCAACGTCGATTGCGAACCCAGTGCAGCAGTCATGCCGTCGAACAGCGTGACCGATTGCGCAGGGCGACCGTTGGCGGCCCAGCTGCCCATCATGTCGATCGGTGCCTTGGCCAGCGGACCCACCAAAGCGATTTTCGCGGTTTTTTTCAGCGGCAGGGTTTCGCCCTCGTTTTTCAACAGCACCAGACTGCGGCGCGCCACGTCGCGGG
Organism: Pseudomonas sp. GL-B-26; assembly: GCF_019947405.1. Lineage (NCBI taxonomy): Bacteria > Pseudomonadati > Pseudomonadota > Gammaproteobacteria > Pseudomonadales > Pseudomonadaceae > Pseudomonas > Pseudomonas sp. GL-B-26. The sequence continues at coordinate 3,363 of NZ_JAGYGJ010000088.1, forward strand.
CCTCGGCGCGGTGCAGGCGGCTATCGGCATTGGTGTCGGCCGGATCATCCTCGGCCTTGCCGATGCGCAGGTACGGGTCCTTGAACAGGCCCATGTCGTACTTGGCGGCAAGCACTTCACGCACCGCGTTGTCGATGTCGCTTTGCTGGATCTCACCCGCCTTCAACAGCCCCGGCAGCTCTTTGCCGTAGAGGGTGTCGTTCATGCTCATGTCGATGCCGGCCTTGATCGCCAGCTTCGCGGCTTCGCGACCGTCACGGGCGACGCCGTGTTTGATCAGCTCGAAAATCGCCCCGTGGTCGCTGACGGCCAGGCCTTTAAAGCCCCATTGCTTGCGCAACAGGTCGTTCATCAGCCAGGTGTTCGCGGTGGCCGGGACGCCGTTGATCGAGTTCAGCGCGACCATCACCCCGCCAGCACCGGCGTCGATAGCCGCACGGTACGGAGGCAGGTAATCCTGGAACATCTTGATCGGGCTCATGTCGACTACGTTGTAGTCGCGACCGCCCTCGACGGCGCCGTACAAGGCAAAGTGCTTGACGCTGGCCATGATGCTGTCGGCCGCGTTCGCACCGGTGCCCTGGAACGCCTTGACCATGACGCCGGCAATACGCGACACAAGGTAGGTGTCTTCGCCGAAGCCTTCGGAAGTACGGCCCCAACGCGGGTCGCGGGAGATGTCGACCATCGGCGCGAAGGTGAGGTCGACGCCGTCCGATGAGGCTTCCTTGGCGGCGATGCGCCCGGACAGGCCAATGGCGTCCATGTCCCAGCTCGAGGCCAGGGCCAGCGGAATCGGGAAAATGGTGCGGTGGCCGTGGATCACGTCATAGGCGAAGAACATCGGGATCTTCAGCCGGCTGCGCATGGCCGCGTCCTGCATCGGACGGTTTTCCGGGCGGGTGATCGAGTTGAACGTGCCACCGATGTTGCCGGCGGCGATTTCCTTGCGGATCATCTCCCGTGGCATTTCCGGGCCGATGCTGATCAGGCGCAACTGGCCGATTTTTTCATCGAGGGTCATCTGCTTCATCAGGTTGCTGATGAACGCGTCCTTGTTTTCCAGAGGTGCGGGTGTCGTGGCGGCCAATACGTTATGACTGGCCAGGCTGACGAACAGGCCCAGCAAACACAGCTTCTTCATGAATATTTTTCTCAAAAGCTAAAACGGCAGTGAATACGCGCCGGTCAGCCAAAATTTAGGGAGCGACTATTGTTGTTCAGGTAAATGCAGCACACTTCTGCGTGTTTTCGCGCTGGGGCATCTTTTAGCCCATTGGCTCGATGCAATCCAGTGGTGGCGGCAGATTATGCCCCAAGAGCCGGGTTCAAAGTTCGAAGGTTGTTTTTCAACGGAATGTGCAAGGGAGAGTCAACCAGATGAATGTACGACACCACTATCGGTCGAGCCTGCAGGTTGCAGCCTTGATGTTGCTGACCACGCTGCTGGCCGGCTGCGGCATCAACACGATTCCGACCCTCGACGAACAGGCCAAGGCTGCCTGGGGCCAGGTGCAGAACCAGTACCAGCGCCGCGCCGACCTGATTCCCAACCTGGTGGAAACCGTCAAGGGTTACGCCAAGCACGAAGAAGAAACCCTGACCGCCGTGATTGAAGCCCGGGCCAAGGCCACGTCGATCCAGGTCGATGCCAGGACCCTGGATAACCCGGAAAAACTCAAACAGTTCCAGCAGGCCCAGGATCAACTGACCGGCGCCTTGAGCCGTTTGATGGTGGTGTCCGAGCGTTACCCGGACCTCAAGGCCAACCAGAACTTCCTGGCGTTGCAATCGCAACTTGAAGGCACCGAGAATCGCATTGCCGTGGCGCGTCGGGACTTCATCCTCGCCGTGCAGAAATACAACACGGAACTGCGTACCTTCCCCGGTCGCCTCTGGCACAGCGTGATGTACAGCGATTTGCCGATCCGCGAAACCTTCGAGGCCACCAGCCCCGATGCGGAAAAAGCGCCTCAAGTGAAGTTCCAGTAAGCGCCGCAAGGGGCTTGAAGCATCACCAAGGATGAGGTTGCCAATGCGTGTGTTGAAAGTTGGCCTGGTGCTGTTGCTCTGGGTGTTTGCCCTGACGGCCCAGGCTGCGTTGAAGTTTCCGGAACTGACCGGGCGGGTGGTCGATAACGCCCAGATGATCGAACCTGCGGTGCGTGAGCAACTGACGCAACAGCTTCAGGCCCATGAAAAAGCCACCGGCGAGCAGCTGGTGGTGGTCACATTGCCGGATTTGCAAGGCACCGACATTGCGGATTTCGGTTATCAACTGGGGCGCTACTGGGGCATCGGCCAGAAGGACAAGAACAACGGCGCGCTGCTGATCGTTGCGCGTGATGATCGCAAGCTGCGGATTGAAGTCGGTTATGGCCTGGAAGACCGGCTGACCGATGCGCAGAGTTCGGTGATCATCAATCAGGTGATCACCCCGGCGTTCAAGACCGGCAACTTCAGCAAGGGCATCAGCGACGGGGTCGCGGCGATGCTCGTGGTATTAGGCGGCAATCCGCTGGACGAACCGTCCACGGTGTATGACTCCGGCGGCAATCAGGAAAGCGACTTCGTCTCACGGCATCCGGGGATCTTCGTGTTTCTGGTGATGCTGTTCATCCTGACGATGTTTGTCTGCCAGATGCTCGGGATCCTGCCCAGCGGCGGCGGTGGACGAGGCGGTTCGAGCGGCGGGTTCGGCGGTGGAGGTTTTGGCGGCGGCGGTGGAGGCGGG
>NZ_JAGYGJ010000089.1:0-5788 GCF_019947405.1 Pseudomonas sp. GL-B-26
CCCGAAACGTCGGACCGCCCCAAGGGGGAGAGGGGGAAAGGGAGCCGATCTCCATGGTTTTCGTAACCTGAGTTCGACTCGGAATTTCAGGTCGATGTATTTCGAAAGACACTTTGGTCAGTCCCCTCTACCTCCGGGAGAGGGTTAGGGTGAGGGTTGGATTTACCTGCCTACCGCTCAATTCCATGTTTACGCAGTTTTCTGTAAAGGGTGTTACGGCTGACGCCAAGTTGTTCAGCCGTGTGAGTCATATGCCAACGCGTCTGTTCCAGCGCATTCAGCAACGCCAGCCGCTCAGCGTCATCCAGCGGATAGTCCGACGGCTCTTCAACGGCAACAACCGGAACCGGTCGGGCCTGACGAATCATCACCGGCAAATCCCCCAGCCCTATCCGCCCGCCGTCACACAGCGCCGCCAAGGTGCGCAGCACATTGCGCAACTGCCGCACGTTCCCCGGCCAGGCAAACGCCAGCAACGCCTGGCGTGCCGGACCGTCGATCAATACGGTTTCCCCACCCGCCTCTTCGGCCAGCAAAAAGTCGAGCAGTTGGGATTTATCACTGCGATCACGCAGCGCTGGCAGTGCAACTTCCAGCCCGTTGAGCCGGTAATACAAATCCTCGCGGAAGCTGCCGTCCTGTACCCGCTCCAGCAGATTGCGGTGAGTGGCGCTGATGATTCGTACATTGACCGATTCCGGCTCGCCGCCGATCGGCACCACCTGACGATCCTCCAGCACCCTTAATAGTCGGGTCTGCAAAGCCAGGGGCATGTCGCCGATTTCATCGAGGAACAACGTGCCGCCATCGGCCTGCTGCAATTTGCCGCGCATGCCTTCCTTGCGCGCGCCAGTGAAGCTGCCGCCGCGATAGCCAAACAGTTCGCTCTCGATCAGGCTTTCGGGGATGGCAGCGCAGTTGAGGGCGACGAAGGCTTTTTCTGCTCGCTGGCTGGCCTGGTGGACGGCTTTGGCAAACGCTTCTTTTCCGGATCCAGTTTCGCCATTGATCAGCAGCGGTACGTCCCGCTCGAATACGCGCAAGGATTTACGGAAATCTTCCTGTAGCCCTGTGTCGCCCAGACAAATGCCCGATAAACGCGAAGGTTCGGCGATCACTGCACTTTGCACCACCGGCACCGGAATGCTGCGTGGCTGCCCACGCAACAGCGCAAACAGGCTCCGCCCGTCGCGCGTGCGCAACGGCCAACTGGCGCTGGCATTGACGCTGGCACGGCCGAGCAATTCATCCAGCGAGCAATCAAAAAACGCCTCCACCGGTTTGCCCAGCAGCCCACCGCGAATATGCCCCAGCAGGTTCAGCGCACTCTGGTTGACCGCGCTGATCCGCCCTTCCCCGTCAAACGCCAGCAACCCTTCGCTGAACAGCCCGACGGATTCGGCCTGAAGGTGAAAACGCAGCAACCACTGATTGTCGAAATAGCGCAGGAAATAGCAGCTCTCGATCATCTTCGCCGAAAGATTGACCAGGGCCATGGTGTGGAATTGGCTTTGACGCGAAACCTCGTGACGCGCCGAGGACACATCGAGCACCGCCAGCAGTTCGCCATGCGGGTCAAACACCGGGCTCGCCGAGCAGGTCAGACCAGTGTGACGGCCGCGAAAGTGCTCGTCCTGATGGATGGTCAGGGACTGACGCTCCACCAGACAGGTGCCGATGCCGTTGGTGCCCTCGCAGGCTTCGCTCCAGTCAGCACCGAGCCAGAGGCCTGCGCGCTCGAAAATCTTCCGCTCGGCAGGCGCGGTGACGCAATTGAGGATCACGCCGCGGGCGTCGGTCAGCAGAACCGCATGGCCAGCACCGGAGAGCTGCTGATGAAGGCTGGTCATTTCGCTGCCGGCGATGTGCAGCACTTGCTGCAAGCGCTCGCGGCTTTCCAGGACGCGGCCATGTTCCAGCACCGTCGGCGCCATGGTCAGGGCCGGGTCGAGGTGATAATCCTCAAGACAGCGCAGCCAGGAACGGGCAATCGACGGATCGCTACCAGGGCCGTGCAAGTGGGATTTCCCCTGAGTGACAGTCAGGACCTGCTGGGCATGGCGACTCAAATGGTTGTCGTGCATTTCTTATTGTTCTCCCCGCAGAGTCTGGTCCGCTTCCGTGTAGCAGCTGCCGAAGGCTGCGTCCGGCTGCGAAGCAGTCGTAAACCTGTGTCCCGTATGCATTGCCGAAAACGAGGCGAGCGCTTCGCACTCGGACGCAGCCTTCGGCAGCTGCTACACGAAGCAAAATTGCGTGATGCCGAGCATCCTCCAGCGCGACGCGCATTGCAATGCTGGCGAGACCGACCCGTCACACGTTGTGCCAGAAGCGGTACAAAGTGTCATCAGGACTGTACCGAAACCGTCACAGGCAACGTCCGTCGGTCCGACAAAAACCGCGTAAGACCTTGATTTGCCTGACCTGCAAGGCAGTGGCCCGACCCTTGCTCTACGCTTATAACAAGCGCACATGCGCTCTCCCTTATAAGCACAAAAGCCAAGGAGAAATCACCATGCGTTACGCTCACCCCGGTACTGAAGGCGCTATCGTTTCGTTCAAGAGCAAATACGGTAACTACATCGGCGGCGAGTTCGTCGCGCCTGTCAAAGGTCAGTACTTCACCAATACCTCGCCAGTAAATGGCCAACCGATTGCCGAATTCCCGCGCTCCACGGCCGAAGACATCGAAAAGGCCCTGGACGCTGCCCACGCGGCCGCCGATGCCTGGGGCGCCACGTCCGCCCAGGCTCGCTCGCTGGTGCTGCTGAAAATCGCCGATCGCATCGAACAGAACCTCGAAGTCCTGGCAATCACCGAATCCTGGGACAACGGCAAAGCCGTGCGTGAAACGCTCAACGCCGACATCCCGCTGGCCGCCGACCACTTCCGTTACTTCGCCGGTTGCATCCGCGCCCAGGAAGGCAGCGCCGCCGAGATCGATGGCAATACCGTGGCCTATCACATCCATGAACCGCTGGGCGTGGTCGGGCAGATCATCCCGTGGAACTTCCCGATCCTGATGGCCGCGTGGAAACTTGCTCCAGCGCTGGCCGCCGGCAACTGCGTGGTGCTCAAGCCTGCCGAACAAACGCCACTAGGCATTACCGTGCTGATGGAGCTGATCGGCGACCTGCTGCCGCCGGGCGTGCTGAACGTCGTGCAAGGCTTTGGCAAAGAAGCCGGCGAAGCACTGGCCACCAGCAAACGCATCGCCAAGATCGCCTTCACCGGTTCGACCCCGGTCGGCTCGCACATCATGAAATGCGCCGCCGAAAACATCATTCCGTCCACCGTGGAGCTGGGTGGCAAGTCGCCGAACATCTTCTTCGCCGACATCATGCAAGCCGAAGAAACCTTCATCGAAAAAGCCGCCGAAGGCCTGGTGCTGGCGTTCTTCAACCAGGGCGAAGTCTGCACCTGCCCTTCCCGCGCCTTGGTGCAAGAGTCGATCTACGACGACTTCATGAAAGTCGTGATGAAAAAAGTGCTGTCGATCAAACGTGGCGACCCGCTGGACACCGACACCATGGTCGGCGCCCAGGCGTCCGAGCAGCAATTCGACAAAATCCTTTCGTACCTGGAAATCGCCAAGGGCGAAGGCGCCGAGCTGCTGACCGGCGGCAAGGTGGAAAAACTCGAGGGCAACCTGGCGACCGGGTATTACATCCAGCCGACCCTGCTCAAGGGCACCAACAAAATGCGCGTGTTCCAGGAAGAAATCTTTGGCCCGGTGGTGAGCATCACCACCTTCAAGGACGAAGCCGAAGCCCTGGCCATCGCCAACGACACCGAGTTCGGCCTGGGTGCCGGCCTCTGGACCCGCGACATCAACCGCGCCTATCGCATGGGCCGCGCCATCAAGGCCGGTCGTGTGTGGACCAACTGCTACCACCTGTACCCGGCGCACGCCGCGTTCGGCGGTTACAAGAAGTCCGGCGTCGGTCGTGAAACCCACAAGATGATGCTCGATCACTATCAGCAGACCAAAAACCTGCTGGTGAGCTACGACATCAATCCGTTGGGCTTCTTCTAAAAACCGGGGGCGACACAGAGGTTTCTGTGCCGTCCTTCAAATTGCTTTCGCGAGCAAGCCCGCTCCCACATTTGCACCGCGTTCCCCCTGTGGGAGCGGGCTTGCTCGCGAAGGCGTTCTCACCAACACATCAAAAACATTGCTCTGCCGCTCTGGCACGGGCTTTGCGTGCTCGCTTTACACGAAAACGTCGCACCTGAAAGTCCAACAAATCAAAAAATAAAAAAGACAGCGAGGACTTATGACTTCTACTACACAGCTCAAACCCACACTCGGCACCCTGCATTTATGGGGCATTGCCGTCGGCCTGGTGATTTCCGGCGAGTATTTCGGCTGGAGTTACGGCTGGGGCACCGCAGGCACCCTGGGTTTCCTCGTCACCGCGCTGATGGTGGCGACGATGTACACCTGTTTCATCTTCAGTTTCACCGAATTGACTACCGCGATTCCCCACGCGGGCGGGCCGTTTGCCTACAGCCGGCGGGCCTTTGGTGAGAAAGGTGGACTGATCGCCGGCATCGCCACGCTGATCGAATTCGTCTTTGCGCCCCCGGCGATTGCCATGGCCATCGGCGCCTACCTCAACGTGCAATACCCGGAACTGGACCCGAAGATCGCCGCCGTTGGCGCCTATTTCGTGTTCATGGGCTTGAATATCCTCGGCGTCAGCATCGCCGCGACGTTTGAACTGGTAGTCACCGTGCTCGCGGTCGCCGAATTGCTGGTGTTCATGGGCGTCGTTGCGCCGGGCTTCAGCTTCAGTAATTTCGCGCTTAACGGCTGGTCGGGCGCCAACGAGTTCACCATGGGCTCAATCCCTGGCATCTTTGCAGCGATCCCCTTTGCGATCTGGTTTTTCCTTGCGATTGAAGGCGCGGCGATGGCGGCTGAAGAAGCCAAAGACCCGAAACGTACGATTCCCAGGGCGTATGTCAGTGGCATTCTGACCCTGGTGTTCCTGGCCATCGGCGTAATGGTGATGGCGGGTGGCGTTGGCGACTGGCGTCAACTGTCGAACATCAACGATCCGCTGCCTCAGGCAATGAAAGCGGTGGTCGGCAACAATTCGAGCTGGATGCACATGCTGGTGTGGATCGGCCTGTTCGGTCTGGTGGCGAGTTTCCACGGGATCATTCTCGGCTACTCACGGCAATTCTTTGCGCTGGCCCGGGCCGGTTACCTGCCTCGCGGCCTGGCCAAGCTCTCGCGCTTCCAGACTCCGCACCGGGCGATCCTGGCCGGAGGCGTGATCGGCATCGCGGCGATCTACAGCGACGGCCTGGTCAACCTGCAAGGCATGACCCTGACGGCAGCAATGATCACCATGTCGGTATTCGGTGCCATCGTGATGTACATCATCAGTATGCTGAGCCTGTTCAAACTGCGTAAAACCGAGCCGAACCTTGAACGCACCTTCCGCGCGCCGGGTTACCCGATCGTGCCGGGGATCGCGCTGTTTCTGGCGGTGGTGTGCCTGGTGGCGATGGCCTGGTTCAATACGCTGATCGGGTGTGTGTTCCTCGGCTTCATGGCGGCCGGCTACCTGTATTTCCAATTGACCGCCAAGCAGCGTTTCGATGCGCCGGCGGACGCGATGCTCGAAGGCGTCTGAGTTGCACCGGCGCCGGGCTGATTCCCGGCGCCTGCCATATTGAAGTGCATGCAGATCCAATGTGGGAGCGGGCTTGCTCGCGAAAACGGTGTGTCATCCGACACATGTACTGGATGACACTCCGCTTTCGCGAGCAAGCC
>NZ_JAGYGJ010000009.1:0-166136 GCF_019947405.1 Pseudomonas sp. GL-B-26
AGTAATCCATCTCCACAACCAAACGGATCGCCTCCGCTTTTTCCTCAGATGTAACAACCCGATATCCCATGATGATTCCTAAAGTCGACGCTCCTACATCATGGTCCAAAAATATTCGACCACTACACGACAGCTCCTACAGGAAACCGCGATCCCCTGTAGGAGCTGTCGAGTGAAACGAGGCTGCGATCTTTTGACTTTCCCAAAGGCAAAAAAAAGCCCGCAGTGTGAGCGGGCGAAAGACCAAAGAAGCTTATGCGCAGGATTCTGGGGGGAAAGTCCTAGCTTCCTCTGTAGGTCGAATAGCTGTACGGCGAAATCAGCAACGGCACGTGGTAGTGGTCCTGTTCCGCAGAGATGCCAAACCGCAGCACCACCACATCCAGGAACGCGGGTTCTGGCAGCTGAACGCCACGGGCGCGGTAGTAATCGCCCGCATGAAACTGAACCTGATAGACCCCTGAACGGTAGTCATCGCCTTGCAGCAGCGGTGCATCGACCCGGCCATCGCTGTTGGTTATCGCAGTGGCGACCAATTCCAGCTGCGAACCTTCTACGCGATACAACTCGACCTTGATCGAGCTGCCCGGGCAACCGTGTGCAGCGTCCAAAACGTGTGTAGTCAAACGTCCCATTGATTCTGCGCGCCTGCCTGCGTGGAGCAGTCAGACCTCGCGCCTCCCGAAGTCAGTTGAAAAGGAGACCGCACCGATTCGGAGCACGAAACGCTGCGGCGAGCGACTGATTAAGACACTTTTCAAAAAAATTGTACACAATAAAAACAACATATTTACCGCTATACCCGTCATTCAGTGATTCCCGCCGAATCTACCGCCGCGCCATAGGATCAGAGGACCTTCCATCCATTAGCTGACCAATCAGGCAGGTTTCTTGCAATAACATGTGAAGATTACAGTTTTGAAAAATGCAAAAAAACAGGCTTACAAAGTTGATATAAAGTTGTATACAATCAGCCCATCGCTGTGACGCCAGCCTGTCATCACATTGCAGGCCGCCACACAACCCTGACCTTGAACAAGTCGAACGAATAAGAAGGAAGACTGCAGTGAGCGCTGACTACCCACGCGACCTGATCGGTTACGGCAGTAACCCTCCTCACCCACACTGGCCGGGCAATGCCCGCATCGCCTTGTCCTTCGTGCTCAATTACGAAGAAGGCGGCGAGCGCAATATCCTGCACGGCGACAAAGAATCCGAAGCCTTCCTTTCGGAAATGGTCTCGGCGCAGCCGCTGCAAGGCGCGCGCAACATGAGCATGGAATCCCTTTACGAGTATGGCAGCCGTGCCGGCGTCTGGCGGGTTCTGAAACTGTTCAAGGAATTCGACATTCCGCTGACCATCTTCGCCGTGGCCATGGCCGCCCAGCGCCACCCGGACGTGATCCGCGCGATGGTCGATGCCGGACACGAGATCTGCAGCCACGGCTACCGCTGGATCGACTATCAGTACATGGACGAAGCGCAGGAACGCGAGCACATGCTCGAAGCGATCCGCGTCCTCACCGAAATCACCGGCGAACGTCCGCTCGGCTGGTACACCGGCCGCACCGGTCCGAACACTCGCCGACTGGTGATGGAAGAAGGCGGTTTCCTCTACGACTGCGATACCTACGACGACGACCTGCCCTACTGGGAACCGAACAACCCGACCGGCAAGCCGCACCTGGTGATTCCGTACACGCTGGACACCAACGACATGCGCTTCACCCAGGTCCAGGGTTTCAACAAGGGCGACGATTTCTTTGAATACCTCAAAGACGCCTTCGACGTGCTGTATGCCGAAGGCGCCGAAGCACCGAAGATGTTGTCGATCGGCCTGCACTGCCGTCTGATTGGCCGTCCGGCGCGTCTGGCCTCGCTCAAACGCTTTATCGAATACGCTAAAAGTCATGAACAGGTGTGGTTCAGCCGTCGCGTCGACATCGCTCGCCACTGGCACGAAACCCACCCGTATCAAGGGGCCACGAAATGAGTCAGTTCCAAACCCTGAAACCATCGAACCTGAGCCGCGACGCGTTTGTCGCCGCTTTCGCCGACATCTACGAACATTCGCCATGGGTGGCCGAAAAGGCCTTCGACCTGGGCCAGGACGCTTCGATCGACGAGATCGAAACCCTGCACCAGCGCATGAGCGACATCCTGTTGAGCGCCGATCATGAAAGCCAATTGGCACTGATCAACGCTCACCCGGACCTGGCCGGCAAAGCCGCCGTCCAGGGCCAGCTTACCGCTGCCAGCACTGAAGAACAGTCTGGCGCGGGTATCCACCAATGCACGGCCGAAGAGTTCCAGCGCTTCACCGAGCTGAACGACGCCTACAAAGCCAAGTTCAAGTTTCCCTTCATCATGGCGGTAAAAGGCAGCAACCGGCATCAGATCCTCGCGGCGTTCGAAACGCGTATTCACAACCCGGAAGACACCGAGTTCAAGTGCGCGCTGGCGGAGATCAACAAGATTGCGTTGTTCCGATTACTGACCCTATAGCGAGCCTGGCCCGAGTGTTCTTAAACGCAAAAAGCACCCAGGGCTCCTGCGAGCATCCCAAGCCAACTAATTAAAGGCAGACAAGAAGAATGAAAGCTTACGCCGTACCTTTCGAGAAGTTCGTCAACCTGGCCGACGCCCGCCTGGGCACCAAAATCATCTCGGTCACCGATGACTGGTTCGCTGATGCCAACCGCCTGTTCCAGCCGACCCCGGCTGTGTGGAAGGAGGGCGTGTTCGATGACAACGGCAAGTGGATGGACGGCTGGGAGTCGCGCCGCAAGCGCTTCGAAGGCTACGACAGCGCCGTGATCCGCCTGGGCGTACCGGGTTCGATCAAAGGCGTGGACATCGACACTTCATTCTTCACCGGCAACTTCCCGCCGTCGGCCTCCCTGGAAGCGTGCTTCCTGGCCTCGGGCGAGCCAGACGAAAACACCCAGTGGACTGAAGTGCTGTCCGCCGTCGAACTGCAAGGCAACAGCCACCACTACCACGAAATCAACAACGACCAGGCGTTCAGTCACCTGCGCTTCAACATCTACCCGGATGGTGGTGTGGCCCGTCTGCGTGTTTACGGTATTCCGTTCCGCGACTGGTCGGCTGTGGGCGACAACGAGCAAGTTGACCTGGCCGCAGCCCTGAACGGTGGTCGCGCCCTCGCCTGCTCCGACGAACACTTCGGTCGCATGAGCAACATCCTCAACCCGGGCCGTGGCATCAACATGGGCGACGGCTGGGAAACCGCACGTCGTCGCACGCCAGGCAATGACTGGGTCATCGTCGCGCTGGGCCATGCCGGCGAAATCGAGAAAGTCATCGTCGACACCCTGCACTTCAAGGGCAACTACCCGGACACGTGCTCGATCCAGGGCGCGTTCGTGAAGGGTGGTACCGACAGCCAGATCGAAACCCAATCGCTGTTCTGGCGCGAATTGCTGCCGGCGCAGAAACTGGAAATGCACGCCGAACACACCTTCGCCGAGCAGATCAAGGCGCTGGGCCCGATCACTCACATCCGCCTGAACGTGTTCCCGGATGGTGGTGTGAGCCGCCTGCGGGTATTGGGCAAGGTCGCGAAGTAAGCGCTGAACCCTGTGGCGAGGGAGCTCGCTCCCGCTGGGCTGCGCAGCGGCCCAAAAAGCTTGGGAGCGCTGCGCACTCCAGCGGGAGCAAGCTCCCTCGCCACAAAAGCAGTACAAACAACACAGAACTCGGAAAAGAAGACCAGCATGCGCACATTGACGATTGAACCGCTGACCAAAGAAGCCTTCGCCCCTTTCGGTGACGTGATCGAAACCGACGGCAGCGATCACTTCATGATCAACAACGGTTCGACCATGCGCTTCCACAAACTGGCGACGGTGGAAACCGCCAAGCCAGAGGACAACGCGATCATCAGCATCTTCCGCGCCGACGCGCAGGACATGCCGCTGACCGTCTGCATGCTGGAGCGTCACCCGCTGGGCAGCCAGGCTTTCATTCCGCTGCTCGGCAACCCTTTTCTGATCGTGGTCGCGCCACTTGGCGATGAACCTGTATCAGGCTTGGTCCGCGCCTTCGTCACCAACGGCAGGCAGGGCATTAATTACCATCGCGGCGTTTGGCACCATCCGGTGCTGACGATCGAAAAGCGGGATGACTTCCTGGTGGTTGATCGCAGTGGCACAGGCAATAACTGCGATGAGCATTTTTTCAAAGAGGATGAGCGTTTGATCCTCGCCCCCCACCAATAAGAGAAGGTCTGATCACTCGACAACAGAGTGACAGGCGAGAGGTAAAGACTGTGGAAGCACATCTGTTGGAATGGCTGAACCTGAGCGTGCGCTGGGTTCACATGATTACTGGCGTGGCCTGGATCGGCGCGTCGTTCTATTTCGTCTGGCTGGAAAACAACCTCAATCGGGTCAACCCGAAAAGTGGTCTGGCGGGCGATTTGTGGGCGATCCACGGCGGCGGTATCTATCACCTGGAAAAATACAAACTGGCTCCACCGACCATGCCGGACAACCTGCACTGGTTCAAATGGGAAGCCTACTTCACCTGGATGTCGGGGATCGCGCTGCTGTGCGTGGTGTTCTACTCCAACCCGACGCTGTACCTGCTGGCACCGGGCAGCAGCCTGACCGGCCCTGAAGGGGTCGCGCTGGGCATTGCCTCGTTGTTCGTCGGCTGGTTCGTCTACTCCTTCCTTTGCGACTCGGCCCTGGGTAAACGCCCTGCCCTGCTCGGCTTCATCCTGTTCGTGCTGATCATTGGCGCCGCTTACGGCTTCAGCAAAGTGTTCAGCGGTCGTGGTGCGTACCTGCACGTCGGCGCGATCATCGGCACCATCATGGTCGGCAACGTGTTCCGCATCATCATGCCGGCGCAGCGCGCACTGGTTGCCGCGATTGCCGAAAACCGCACGCCGGATCCGGCGCTGCCGGCCAAAGGCTTGCTGCGTTCGCGTCACAACAACTACTTCACCTTGCCGGTGCTGTTCATCATGATCAGCAACCACTTTCCGAGCACCTACGGCAGCCAATACAACTGGCTGATCCTGGCCGGGATCGCGGTGTTGGCGGTGTTGGTGCGTCACTACTTCAACACCCGTCATGACAGCCACAAATTTGCCTGGACCCTGCCCGTTGCGGCAGTCGGCATGATCTGCCTGGCTTACGTGACTGGCCCGGCGCAGATGCCCAGCGCACCTGAAGTGGCCAAGGCGCCTGGCACCATCGAGTACCAGCCGCTGCCGGAGACCGCTCTTGGTGGTGGTGTGAAACCTGAAGCGGCGAAACCTGCTGCACCTGCCGCAGCACCGGCTCAGGCGTCCAACGCCGGCCCCGGCTTCGACAAGGTTCACAGTGTGATTCAGGAACGTTGCGCGGTCTGCCACTCGGCCAAACCGACCAGCCCGCTGTTCAGCGCTGCACCGGCCGGCGTGATGTTCGATACCCCCGAGCAGATCCGTCAGAACGCTGCACGCATCCAGGCTCAAGCCGTCACCAGCCAGATCATGCCACTGGGCAACATCACCCAGATGACCCAGCAGGAACGTGACCTGATCGGCGCCTGGATTGTTCAGGGAGCTCCAACCAACTAACCGTTGAAAAGCTTCGCGAGCAGGCTCGCTCCCACAGGTTTTGCATTGCTTGTGTGGGAGCGAGCTTGCTCGCGATTGGCCGCACCGCGGTCAACCTGATGCACAAAATCACAAGAATAAAAAAGATCCGAGGTGTTGCATGTCCGAGCTATCCAAAGCACGCATCCCCGACGCACCCGCCATTCAGCGTTTGCCCCTTTTGCAACTGATCCTGGTCGGACTGCAACACGTTCTGCTGATGTACGGCGGAGCGATCGCGGTGCCGCTGATCATCGGACAGGCCGCTGGCCTGAGTCGTGAAGAAATCGCCTTCCTGATCAACGCCGACCTGCTGGTGGCCGGGATCGCTACCATCGTGCAGTCGCTGGGCATCGGCCCCATGGGCATTCGTATGCCGGTGATGATGGGCGCCAGTTTCGCCGCCGTCGGCAGCATGGTCGCCATGGCCGGCATGCCGGGCATCGGTCTGCAAGGGATCTTCGGTGCAACCATCGCCGCCGGATTCTTCGGCATGATCATCGCGCCATTCATGTCCAAAGTCGTACGCTTCTTCCCGCCTCTGGTGACCGGCACAGTCATCACCTCGATCGGTTTGTCGCTGTTCCCCGTGGCTGTCAACTGGGCGGGTGGCGGTGCGGGCGCCGCTCAATTCGGCTCACCGATTTACCTGGCCATCGCCGCGCTGGTGCTGGCCACCATTCTGTTGGTCCACCGTTTCATGCGCGGTTTCTGGGTCAACATTTCGGTGCTGATCGGCATGTGCCTGGGTTACGTGCTCTGCGGCCTGATCGGCATGGTCGACCTGAGCGGCATGGCCCAGGCGCCATGGCTGCAATTCGTGACCCCGCTGCATTTCGGCATGCCAAAGTTCGAACTCGCACCGATCCTTTCCATGTGCCTGGTGGTGGTGATCATCTTCGTCGAGTCCACCGGGATGTTCCTGGCGCTGGGTAAAATCACCGGCCAGGACGTCTGCCCACGGATGCTGCGTCGCGGTTTGTTGTGTGATGCCGGCGCCTCGTTCTTTGCCGGTTTCTTCAACACCTTCACCCACTCCTCCTTCGCGCAGAATATCGGCCTGGTGCAGATGACCGGCGTGCGTTGCCGCTCGGTGACCATCGTCGCCGGCGGTTTGCTGGTGGTGTTGAGTTTGCTGCCGAAAGCCGCGTTTCTGGTGGCTTCGATTCCGCCCGCCGTACTGGGCGGCGCCGCCATTGCGATGTTCGGCATGGTCGCCGCCACCGGCATCAAGATTCTTCAGGAAGCCGACATCGGTGACCGTCGCAACCAGTTGCTGGTGGCGGTGAGCATCGGCATGGGGCTGATTCCGGTGGTCCGTCCGGAATTCTTCGCCCACCTGCCGCTGTGGATGAGCCCGATCACCCACAGCGGAATCGCCATGGCCACGCTGAGTGCACTGTCGCTGAACCTGCTGTTCAACATCCTCGGCGGCGCCGAACGCGCGGCCATCAACGACTGCCACGCGCACCCGCATTAACTGACTAAAGCCACAAAACCTGTGGGAGCGGGCCTGCTCCCACAGGTCAGCGGCTGCCTGTGCCTCAAACAATAAAAACAAGAGGGAGCAACAGATGATTCGGACACAGACAAACATGCTGTTAGGCGGTGGTCTATTGGCCGCCAGTCAGGCCATGGCCGGCGATTTACTGCTGTGGCAGACCAACAGCCTGAGCTATCTGTATGGCAAGGATTTCGCGGTCAACCCGTCGATCCAGCAGACGATAACCTTTGAGCACGCCGACCGCTGGAAGTACGGCGACAACTTCCTGTTCGTCGACAGCACTTACTACAACGGCGAGAAAGACCGGAACAAAGGCGTTCACGCCTATTACGGCGAGTTCAGTCCGCGCCTGTCTTTCGGCAAAATCCTCGACCGCCGTTTCGAATTCGGTCCGATCAAGGACGTGTTGCTGGCCATGACCTACGAGAATGGCGAAGACGACACCGAGGCCTATCTGATCGGCCCCGGTTTCGACCTCGCGGTACCGGGCTTCAATTTTTTCACCTTGAACTTCTACTATCGCCAGACCGAAGGCTCGCGTCCCGGCGACGATGTCTGGCAGATCACGCCAGCCTGGTCCTACACCCTGCCATTGGGCAACTCGAACCTGTTGATCGACGGCTACATCGACTGGGTCGTGGATAACGACCAGAACTCACATGGTACCTACCACGCCAATCTGCACTTCAACCCGCAGATCAAGTACGACCTGGGCAAAGCCCTGGGCTGGCGGGAGAAACAGGTGTACGTCGGCGTCGAGTACAGCTACTGGAAAGACAAATACGGCATCGAGAACACCGCCAACTTCGACACTAATGAGAACACCACCAGCCTGCTGCTGAAGGTGCATTTCTAGATGGCCCGCAACCGTGCTCCAAACCTGTCGTCGGTGCGCTGTTGCGGGGCACTTGAGACCTGGCCAAGGAGTCAGTATTCTCCGCGGCCGCCCGAATCTGGTCTAAAAAAAAGCCCGGATCTAATTCCTGACCAGAAAGCCAACTTATCCCGGCACTGGACGGTACCAAGGCACTCCAAAACCACTCTCAATCGACCGCTCTTGAGCCGCCGAACGGGAGTTTTTTGGCTTTTCAAAAGCCTTGGCTCAGCTCTTGCTAACAGCACTGAAGCTGACCGATTGGATGATTTTTACAGCGACAGAAAAAGGCGCCACACCAGAGCGCCGACCTTAGAAAAATAACGTGGAACCACCTACTTTTTGGGAGCTACCGAATGAAACGTACGTGCACTAGCCTGATGCTGGCGGGATCTTTGCTGGCCGGGGGCCAGGCCATGGCCGGCGACTTGCTGCAATGGCAGAACAACAGCCTGTCCTACTTGTATGGCAAGGACTTCCAGGTCAATCCGCGCATTCAGCAGACGGTGACCTTCGAACACGTCGATGGCTGGAAATACGGCGACAACTTCATGTTCATCGACAAGATTTTCTACAACGGCAAGGAAGATTACTACGCCGGTGAGAACAGCTACTACGGTGAAATCAGCCCGCGCCTTTCGTTCGGCAAGATCTTCGATCAGAAACTCGAGTTCGGCCCGATCAAAGATGTGCTGCTGGCCATGACTTACGAGTTCGGTGAAGACGATACCGAGTCCTACCTGGTCGGTCCTGCTTTTGACCTGGCGATCCCGGGCTTCGATTACTTCCAGTTGAACTTCTACAACCGTCACACCGAAGGCGACCGTCCGGGTGACAACATCTGGCAGATCACCCCGGTCTGGTCCTACACCATCCCGGTGGGCGATTCGAACATCCTGATCGACGGTTTCATGGACTGGGTGGTCGACAACGACGTCAACAAAAAAGGCGAATACCACGCCAACCTGCACTTCAATCCACAAGTCAAATACGACTTGGGCAAGGCGCTGAACCTTGGCGAAAAGCAGTTGTACGTTGGCGTCGAGTATGACTACTGGAAAAACAAGTACGGTATTGAAGACAGTCAGGGCTTCAAAACCGATCAGAGCACCACGAGCTTCCTGGTGAAGTTCCACTTCTGATTTAAAGTCAAAAGATCGCGGCCTTCGGCAGTTCCTACAGGGAGATGCGTTCCTATGTAGGAGCTGGCGCAGCCTGCGATCTTTGCTTTATGACAATCCCAGAAACCGGGACAACTCATCCCGCTTGGCCAACGCATCCCGCCGCCCCAAATCAATCAATTCGCTGCAATACCCCGCCTCGAACAGCAGATAACTCAGCACCCCCGCCCCGCTCGTCTTGGTCGCCCCCGGTCCGCGCAGAAACAGGCGCAGCGCTGCCGGTAATTCCTGCCGATGCCGCGCCGCAATCTCATCGATCGGCTGACTCGGCGAAATTACCAGCACGTCCACCGGCGCAACACCCAGCGCGCGAGTCGGCGTGCCATCGGGCAGCAGATGACTGAACTGATTGAGCCGCTGCAGCAACTCGATATCGCTTTCCAGGCTGTCAATGAACGTGCTGTTGAGCATGTGCCCACCGATCTGCGCCAGGCTCGGCTGCTGGCCAGTGTAGGCGCGCAGCAGCGGTTGTTCCGGGTCGACGCCGCGGGGGTTGCCGCTGACGCCCACCACCAGCACTCGGCTGGCGCCCAGGTGCAGCGCCGGACTGATCGGTGCCGACTGACGTACCGCGCCGTCGCCGAAATACTCTTCACCGATTTTCACTGGCGCAAACAACAGCGGAATGGCGGAGCTGGCCAGCAAGTGGTCGACGGTCAATTGCGTGGGGACGCCGATTCGCCGATGGCGCAACCAGGCATTGATGGTGCCGCCGCCCTGATAAAAGGTCACCGCCTGACCGGACTCGTAGCCAAACGCAGTCACCGCAACCGCCTGCAACTGCTTCTGTGCAATGGCCTCGGCAATCCCGCTCATCTGCAGTTTGTCGTCGAGCAATCCGCGCAGCGGCGAACTGTTGAGCAACGCCACCGGCACCTGAGCGCCAATCCCGAGCAAACTGTGGGTGACAAAACGGCTGGCCTGGTGGATCACGCCCGGCCAGTCGCTGCGCAGCACCAGATGACTGCGAAAGCCCTGCCAGAAGGCTGTCAGACGTTGAATTGCACCACGAAAATCCATCGCTCCACTGGCGAGGCTGACCGCGTTGATTGCGCCGGCCGAGGTGCCGACGATCACCGGAAACGGATTGCTCGCGCCGACCGGCAACAGCTCGGCAATCGCCGCCAGCACACCGACCTGATAAGCCGCCCGAGCCCCGCCGCCGGAAAGAATCAACCCTGTAACCGGTTCAGCAGGACTCATCGCAACACTCCATGGTGCTTATAAGGACGGTGGTTCAACCGCGTTTTGCGTACAGCTTCGGCTCACCCGGCGGACGGCTCTTGAAGCGACGATGGGCCCAGAGGTATTGCTCCGGACATTCGCGCAAGACGCCTTCGATCCATTGATTGATCCGCAGGCAATCGGCCTCTTCGGTTTCGCCAGGGAAACCCTCGAGCGGTGCATGAATCACCAGTCGATAACCGCTGCCGTCCGCCAGACGCTCCTGAGTGAACGGCACCACCAGCGCCTTGCCCAACCGCGCAAACTTGCTGGTGGCGGTGACGGTCGCGGCTTGAATCCCGAACAGCGGCACGAAGATACTTTGCTTGGCGCCATAGTCCTGATCCGGTGCGTACCAGATTGCCCGGCCTGCGCGCAGCAATTTGAGCATTCCGCGCACGTCGTCACGCTCCACCGCCAGCGAGTCGACGTTGTGCCGCTCGCGACCCAGGCGCTGGACGTAGTCGAACAACGGATTTTTGTGTTCGCGGTACATGCCATCAATGGTGTGCTGCTGGCCGAGCAACGCCGCGCCGATTTCCAGCGTGGTGAAATGAACGGCCATCAGGATCACGCCTTTGCCGTCGCGCTGGGCTTTTTTCAAATGCTCCAGGCCTTCGACGTGAGCCAGCTTCGCCAGACGCTCGCGCGACCACCACCAGCTCATCGCCATTTCGAAAAACGCGATGCCTGTTGAGGCGAAGTTTTCCTTGAGCAGGCGCTTACGCTCGGCAGCGGTTTTTTCAGGGAAACACAGTTCGAGATTGCGCTTGGCAATGCGCCGTCTGTCGCCCGCTGCTCGATACATCAATGCACCCAGGGCGCGACCAATCGACAGCAACGCCGGATACGGCAGCTGGACAATCAGCCACAACAGCCCCAAGCCACACCACAGCGGCCAGAAACGTGGAGATAGAAATGCTGTTCGAAAACGCGGGCGATCCATTAAAGGTTCCGGAAAGACAATGGCCGCGCATTCTACATCGTTCGACCCGGCTTGCGGCTCGCGGGCGTTCTCGTTATAAGTCTCGGCACTTTTAGTGACAAGTCGTTGTATGCCGACCATGAGCCAAACCGAACCGCTAGACCAAGATCCCGTGTTCCAGCTGAAGGGCAGCATGCTCGCCATTACGGTGCTGGAACTGGCCCGTAACGACCTCGAGAACCTCGATCGTCAACTGGCCGCCAAGGTCGCCCAGGCGCCTAACTTCTTTAGTAACGCGCCACTGGTGCTGGCCCTGGACAAACTCCCGGCCAGCGAAGGTGCGGTCGATCTGCCGGGCCTGATGCGCGTCTGCCGCCAACATGGCCTGCGCACCCTGGCGATCCGTGCCAGCCGCATCGAAGACATCGCCGCGGCCATCGCGGTCGACCTGCCGGTGCTGCCACCGTCCGGCGCCCGTGAACGTCCGCTTGACCCGCTTGAAGGTCAAGTTATGAAAAAACCGGAAAAACCGCCGGAGCCGACGATCAAGCCAACGAAGATCATCACCTCGCCAGTACGTGGCGGCCAGCAGATTTATGCCCAGGGCTGCGATCTGGTGGTGATCTCGTCGGTCAGCCCGGGGGCGGAACTTCTCGCCGACGGGAACATCCATGTATACGGCCCGATGCGTGGCCGAGTGTTGGCCGGCGTCAAAGGCGACACGAAAGCCAGGATTTTCTGTCAGCAAATGAGCGCTGAACTGGTCTCCATCGCAGGCCACTACAAGGTTTCGGAGGATCTGCGTCGCGACCCTTTGTGGGGCGCGGGTGTACAGGTCAGCCTGTCGGGCGATGTGTTGAACATCATTCGTCTTTAACGGATACTGCCGCATTTTCCAAGCATCTCTAAAACGTAGCGAAAACGGCTCAAACGAAGTAGGAAAAAGGCCAAAAGCAGTGTTTACCGGGGGTAGGCATCGCTCAAAACCGAATTCCAGCCAAGGCTGTCCGACTGCAGTAGTTTTTAAAAGAGATGTTTTTCAGGGGCTAACAAGTCCTTTTTCCTTAGGGGTGAAACACCTTGGCCAAGATTCTCGTGGTTACATCCGGCAAGGGTGGTGTGGGTAAGACCACCACCAGCGCCGCTATCGGTACCGGCCTCGCACTGCGCGGTCACAAAACAGTTATCGTCGACTTCGACGTCGGTTTGCGTAACCTCGACCTGATCATGGGTTGCGAGCGCCGCGTGGTGTATGACTTCGTCAACGTGGTAAACGGCGAAGCCAACCTGCAACAAGCCCTGATCAAAGACAAACGCCTGGAAAACCTCTACGTACTGGCCGCCAGTCAGACCCGCGACAAAGACGCGCTGACCGTGGAAGGCGTGGAAAAAGTGTTGATGGCATTGAAAGAAGACTTCGAATACGTGGTCTGCGACTCTCCGGCCGGCATCGAAAAAGGCGCCCACCTGGCCATGTACTTCGCAGACGAAGCGATTATCGTGACCAACCCGGAAGTGTCCTCGGTTCGTGACTCGGACCGCATGCTCGGCCTGCTGGCCAGCAAATCGCGCCGCGCTGAAAAGGGCGAAGACCCGATCAAGGAACACCTGCTGCTGACCCGCTACAACCCGCAACGGGTCAGTGACGGCGAGATGCTCGGCGTCGAAGACGTCAAAGAGATTCTGGCGGTCGCCCTGCTGGGTGTCATTCCGGAATCCCAAGCGGTACTCAAGGCTTCCAACTCGGGCGTGCCGGTCATTCTCGATGACCAGAGCGATGCCGGTCAGGCATACAGCGATGCGGTCGATCGTCTGCTGGGCAAAAACGTGGAGCATCGTTTTCTCGATGTAACGAAGAAGGGATTCTTCGAGCGCCTGTTTGGAGGTAGATAATGAATCTTTTTGACTTCTTTCGTGCCAGCAAAAAGGTCAGCACCGCGTCGGTAGCGAAAGAGCGTCTGCAGATCATCGTGGCGCACGAACGCGGCCAACGCAGTACACCGGACTACCTGCCAGCCTTGCAGAAGGAATTGGTCGAGGTCATCCGCAAGTACGTCAATATCGGGTCCGATGACGTGCACGTCGCTCTGGAAAACCAGGGCAGTTGCTCGATTCTGGAACTCAATATCACCCTGCCAGACCGCTGAGTCGATCCGGCTGGAGCCACGGCGGCTCAGGCCCCTTCTGTTAATGGAAGGGGCCTGAGTCGCCGTTGGCGTTTGTTACGAGGCTGTTTTAATGCCGCTGTCCAACATCCGCATCATCCATCAGGACGCCGCCGTACTGGTGGTGAACAAACCGACCCTGCTGCTCTCCGTCCCTGGGCGGGCCGATGACAACAAGGACTGCCTGATTACCCGCCTGCAGGAAAACGGCTACCCGGAAGCACGAATCGTCCATCGGCTGGACTGGGAAACTTCCGGCATTATTCTGTTGGCCCGTGATCCGGACACGCATCGCGAGCTGTCTCGGCAATTTCATGACCGCGAAACCGAAAAGGCCTACACCGCCCTGTGCTGGGGTCAGCCGGAACTGGACAGTGGCAGCATCGATCTGCCCTTGCGCTACGACCCGCCGACCAAGCCACGCCATGTGGTGGACCATGAATTGGGCAAACACGCCCTGACCTTCTGGCGCGTACTGGAGCGTTGCGGCGATTGGTGTCGTGTCGAATTGACGCCGATCACCGGCCGCTCCCATCAGTTGCGCGTGCACATGCTTTCCATCGGCCACCCACTGCTGGGTGACGGGCTGTATGCCCACGAGCAAGCATTGGCGGCCTGGCCACGACTATGTTTGCACGCGAGCATGCTGAGCTTCACTCACCCGCAAAGCGGCGAACGCTTGCGCTTCGAGTGTCCTGCTCCTTTTTAAGCAACCGGCGAACCAAAAAACGCCCTTCCATTGAAGGACGTTTTTTATTTCTTGTTACAAATCGACGTGAACATGGCGTGAAAATATTGTCATGAATTTGTAATGAAACGTAAAATAACCGCACTTTGTTTTCAGGCAGGAAGCCCTTGTGCTCAGCAACAAGACATTCCAAGACGACTTCCCGTTCACCTTCTGCCTGTTCAACACCACGCTGCACCTTAGCGAGCAGCCTTCAGCCGAAGCACAACAGGCGCTTGAACAGCTCATACACAAACGACGCGCCCGCAAGCTCCCCCGTGCGAGCGCGCCGCTGGTCTCCGGCGATTCGCCGCTGTTTGCCAAGGTCCACACGCTGGATACCTTGAAGGCAAAAGTGCGGGTCACCTTTGGCAAACCACAGCGCAATGGCCGATTCGACTGGCCGCTGGAAGAGTTGATCAATACGCTCGAAGCACAACGCCGTGGCGTACAAATGCCGCCGCTGCAAGGGTTCGGTTACACCAAGGACCGACTGGGGCTGACCCAGGAGTATTTCATTATCACGCGCCTGCTCGATGATCATATCGACGGTGTGCAATGGCTTAAACGCAACCCGGACAGCGTCGAAACATTCATTCTCGATGCCTTCGAATTGCTGAGCTCCTTGTCACGCAAGAACATCACGCACATGGATTTCTGGGCTGGAAACATCATGACCCCGGAAACGTCGCAGACCCCACTCAAAGCCATCGACTTTGAAAACTGCTTTGTCGGGCAGACAAACCATCAAAGCGAAACCCTCGGTTTTCAACTGGGCTTTTTCTATCGCCGGGACATCTATAAGTTCATCACCGAAGCCGCCTATGACCGACTGGTGGACGAATACATTCGACAGATCCCGGGCATCTCGAAGGAAAAATTCAACGAAGTGTACCTCGCGAGCAAACATGAATATGTAGGCCGCAAGCAACGTCGCGAAGTGTTCCTCAATGGCAAGCTGATCACCGGTTGACTCATCCTCTTCGCCAATCGGCAGCTGGCGTACGTCGAACGGCATTGTCTCTGCAATGCCGTGAGCCAATACGTTAAACTTGCGCCATTGCTGTCTGGAGCTACTTATGCGCGAAGAGTTGAACCAAGGCCTGATCGATTTCCTCAAGGCCTCCCCTACCCCATTCCATGCCACCGCCAGCCTTGTTCAGCGCCTGGAAGCGGCGGGCTATCAACGCCTTGACGAGCGCGAGCCATGGACCACCGAAGCCAACGGTCGTTACTACGTCACCCGTAACGACTCGTCGATCGTCGCGTTCAAGATGGGCCGTCATTCGCCCCTGCACGGCGGCATTCGCCTGGTTGGCGCGCACACCGACAGCCCGTGCCTGCGGGTCAAACCCCAGCCGGAACTGCAACGCCAGGGCTTCTGGCAACTGGGCGTCGAAGTCTATGGCGGTGCACTGCTGGCGCCATGGTTCGACCGCGACCTGTCCCTGGCCGGTCGCGTGACCTTCCGCCGTGACGGCAAGGTCGAGAGCCAGCTGGTCGACTTCAAGGCGCCGATCGCCATCATCCCGAACCTGGCCATTCACCTGAACCGTGAAGCCAACATGGGCTGGGCGATCAACGCCCAGACCGAACTGCCGCCAATCCTTGCGCAATTTGCCGGTGACGAGCGCGTGGACTTCCGTGCCGTGCTCACCGATCAACTCGCCCGCGAACACGGCCTGAACGCTGACGTGGTGCTCGACTATGAGCTGAGCTTCTACGACACCCAAAGCGCTGCGGTCATCGGCCTGCATGGCGACTTTATCGCCGGCGCACGCCTGGACAATTTGCTGTCGTGCTACGCCGGCCTGCAAGCCTTGCTGACCACCGAAACCGACGAAACCTGCGTGCTGGTCTGCAACGATCACGAAGAAGTCGGCTCCTGTTCAGCCTGCGGTGCCGACGGCCCGATGCTTGAGCAAACACTGCGTCGTCTGTTGCCCGAAGGTGATGAATTCGTCCGCACCATTCAGAAATCCCTGCTGGTTTCGGCTGACAACGCCCACGGCGTGCACCCCAACTACGCTGACAAGCACGATGCCAATCACGGCCCGAAACTCAACGCCGGCCCGGTGATCAAGGTCAACAGCAACCAGCGCTACGCCACCAACAGCGAAACCGCCGGGTTCTTCCGCCACCTGTGCATGGCCGAAGAAGTGCCGGTGCAGAGCTTCGTAGTGCGCAGCGACATGGGTTGCGGCTCGACCATCGGCCCGATCACCGCCAGCCACCTGGGCGTGCGCACCGTGGACATCGGCCTGCCAACCTTCGCCATGCACTCGATCCGTGAACTGTGCGGCAGCCATGACCTGGCGCACCTGGTCAAAGTGTTGAGCGCGTTTTACGCCTGCCGCGAGCTGCCATAACCCGTGCAGGAGTTGGTAGGAGCTGTCGAGAGAAACGAGGCTGCGATCTTTTGATCTTGTTTTTAAATAGCAAAGTCAAAAGATCGCAGCCTCGTTTCACTCGACAGCTCCTACACTTTCAATACCCCTTTCGACAAGGCAGTCGCTCATGATCTCGATGTCTTCATTTCACGCCATGCTGATCCCGATTCTTGCCGGGATGATCATGCTGGCAATCGGCTTCAATTTTCGCGACAAGAACATCGGCGTGTTCGCGATGTGGATCGGCATGTTGATGATCCTCGCCACCGTGGTGTTCAAGATCCTCGCCAAACTCAACGAATAAATCCTCACCCTGGCTCGCATTGATTTTGGCGGGCTCGTACACTCGGCCGATCCGCTCATCCCGAGGTTGACCGCCTAGTGTTCGCTCGCCTTTTTGCCCTGCCGTATTTATTCCTTGTCTGCCTCATGACGCTGCTGCCGATGGCACCCGCCCAGGCGATCGGCTTGCCTGGCCTGCTCAACAGTTCGGCAAAACAGCCTGAGGCGCAAGAGCCCTTGGGGCAATCCCTGGACGAAGTCATCAAGTCGCTGGAGAACGATCAGCAACGCACCAAATTGCTGGCGGATTTGAAGAAGCTGCGCGATGTCACCAAAAAAGCCCAGCCGGCCACCGAAGTAGGCGTCCTGGGACTGATCGGTGGCACCCTGGCCAGTTTCGAAAAACAGTTTTCAGGCGCCGACAGCCCTCTCACTCGCTGGTCCGAAGAGTTCAAACTGGCTGAGGATGAACTGACAGCGCTGGTGCTGCCAGCCAATGAATGGCTGCCGATCATCTTTGCCTTTGCCATGATCCTGATGCTCTGGAGTTTGCTGGCCGCCGCGCTGATCTGGGTCAGCCACCGGGTGCGGATGCGCTTCGGCCTGACCGAAGAACTGCCGCAGCACCCCAAGGCCCTGGACATGCTGCGCTTCGCCCTGCGCAAACTCGGGCCGTGGCTGATTGCCTTGGTCATGACGGTCTACATGAGCTACGCCCTGCCCTCGTCACTGGGCAAAAGCCTGGCGATGGTGCTGGCTTATGCGCTGGTGGTCGGCACCTGTTTTTCGGCGATCTGCGTGATCGCCTTTTCGCTGCTCGACGGCCCACACCGCCATCGCGCCCTGTACATCCTGCGGCATCAAGCCTTTCGGCCGCTGTGGCTGATCGGCAGTTTCGCAGCCTTCGGTGAAGCCCTGAGCGATCCGCGACTGGTCGAAAGCCTTGGCACTCATCTGGCGCACACCGCCGCGACGGTCGCCAACGTACTGGCGGCGTTGTCTACGGGGCTGTTCATCCTGCGGTTCCGGCGCCCGATCGCCCACTTGATTCGCAACCAACCGCTGTCCCGACGCCTGACCCGCCGCGCCCTCAGCGACACGATCGAGATTCTCGGCACCTTTTGGTACATGCCGGCGCTGGTGCTGGTGGGTATTTCGCTGTTTGCCACGTTCGTCTCGGCCGGCGATACCAGCACCGCGTTGCGTCAGTCGCTGATCTGCACGGTGCTGCTGGTGTTGTGCATGGTCATCAACGGCCTCGTGCGCCGCCATTCACTCAAACCACAGCGCGGCGTGAAGCGTCATGCGCTGTATTCGGAGCGCCTGAAAAGCTTCTTCTACACACTCGCTCATTTGGTGGTGTGGCTCGCGTTCATCGAACTCGGCCTGCGGGTCTGGGGCATGTCGCTGATCCGCTTCACCGAAGGCGAAGGTCATGAAGTCAGCGTCAAACTGTTCAGCCTTGGCGGCACGCTGATTTTTGCCTGGCTGATCTGGATTCTCAGCGACACCGCCGTGCACCACGCCCTCACCCGCTCGCGCAAAGGCCTGGCAAATGCCCGCGCGCAGACAATGATGCCGCTGATCCGCAACGTGTTGTTCGTAGCGATTTTCATCATTGCGCTGATCGTCGCCCTGGCGAACATGGGCATGAAC
This sequence comes from Pseudomonas sp. GL-B-26, assembly GCF_019947405.1. Lineage (NCBI taxonomy): Bacteria > Pseudomonadati > Pseudomonadota > Gammaproteobacteria > Pseudomonadales > Pseudomonadaceae > Pseudomonas > Pseudomonas sp. GL-B-26. The sequence continues at coordinate 18,540 of NZ_JAGYGJ010000009.1, forward strand.
GTCACACCATTGCTGGCCGGTGCCGGCGTGATCGGTCTGGCCATCGGTTTCGGTGCACAGTCGCTGGTGGCGGACCTGATCACCGGGCTGTTCATCATCATCGAAGACTCGCTGGCCATCGACGACTACGTGGACGTTGGCGGCCACTTGGGCACCGTCGAAGGGCTGACCATTCGTACCGTGCGCCTGCGGGACATCGACGGCATCGTCCATACCATTCCGTTCAGCGAAATCAAAAGCATCAAGAACTACTCCCGGGAATTCGGCTACGCGATTTTCCGGGTGGCGATACCTTCCAACATGGACATCGATAACGCGATCAAACTGATGCGCGACGTCGGTCAGAAGATGCGCAGCGACCCACTGCAACGGCGCAACATCTGGTCGCCACTGGAGATTCAGGGTGTCGAGAGCTTCGAGTCAGGCAACGCGATTCTTCGTGCCCGGTTCAAGACCGCACCCATCAAGCAATGGGAAGTGTCCCGAGCATTCAACCTGTCACTCAAGCGACACCTGGACGAAGCCGGGCTCGACCTGGCGACGCCACGCATGAGCGTGCATGTAGTGACGGCAAGCGGCGGCCAAGTGACGGACTAAATCTGTAGCAGCTGCCGAGCCTGCGAGGCTGCGTTCGGCTCGGTCCGCGCTCGGGCGAAGCAGTCGTAAAACCTGCAAGTACAGTGTGCCTGAAACACCGCGGCGTCTGATTTCACGACTGCTACGCCGCCGAACGCAGCCTCGCAGGCTCGACAGCTGCTACAAACGGCAGACAAAAAAATCCCCGAACCAGTCGGGGATTTTTTATGTTCGATCAATCAGCCCGAGAGCGGATCAATCTTCGCGATAGCGACGCAGCTTCAACTGCTTACCGGCAACGCGAGTGTCCTTCAGCTTGGTCAGCAGACGCTCCAGACCATCTTCCGGCAGCTCAACGAGGCTGAAGCTGTCACGCACCTGGATGCGACCGATTGCTTCGCGAGCCAGACCACCCTCATTGAGGATAGCGCCCAGCAGGTTCTTAGCAGCGATACCATCACGCGCACCCAGCGCGGTACGGCAACGAGCACGACCTTCGGCCAATGGAACCGGAGCACGACGCTCACGATCACCACGGTCCGGACGATCACCGGTACGCTCTGGACGATCGCCACGCGGTGCGTTGTTCGGCACCAGTGGACGTTCTTTCTCGATGGCAGCCAGGGTCAACGCTTGAGCGTTGGTTGCCTTGCGCAGCAGAGCAGCGGCCAGTGCACGCGGGGTGCAACCGATGTCGGCAGTCAGGCGATCCAGCAGATCACCGTGAGTCGATTCGGCATCAGCCACCAGCGGCGACAGGCTGTTGGTCAGTTTCTTGATGCGAGCATCGAGAACGGCCTGAGCGTCCGGCAGGCGAACTTCGGCAACTTTCTGACCGGTTACACGCTCGATCACTTGCAGCATGCGGCGCTCACGCGGAGTCACCAGCAGCAGTGCACGACCTTCGCGACCGGCACGGCCTGTACGGCCGATACGGTGAACGTAGGATTCCGGGTCGTACGGCATGTCAACGTTGAACACGTGAGTGATGCGCGGAACGTCCAGGCCACGAGCAGCAACGTCGGTCGCAACAACGATGTCCAGACGACCATCCTTGAGGGATTCGATCACGCGCTCACGTTGGTTCTGAGCAATGTCACCGTTCAGCGCAGCGGCTTTGTAGCCTTTGGCTTCCAGGGCACTGGCCAGGTCCAGGGTCGCTTGCTTGGTGCGCACGAACATGATCAGGGCATCGAAATCTTCAACTTCCAGCAGGCTCAATACAGCCGAGGTCTTCTGGTCAGCGTGAACCAACAGGTGAGCCTGTTCGATCGCGGTAACGGTCTGAGTCTTGGTCTGGATCTTCACGTGTTGCGGATCGCGCAGATGGCGTTCGGCAATGGCACGGATCGACTGCGGCAAGGTAGCCGAGAACAATACGGTCTGACGGGTTGGAGGCAAGGCCTTGAAGATAACTTCGAGGTCGTCCATGAAACCCAGTTTCAACATTTCGTCCGCTTCGTCGAGAACCAGGTGGTTCACGGTCGACAGAACTTTTTCGTCGCGACGCAGGTGGTCGCACAGACGGCCCGGAGTGGCGACAACGATCTGTGCGCCATTACGGATTGCTTTCAGTTGTGGACCCATAGGGGCGCCGCCGTAAACGGCCACAACGGTAACGCCCGGCATTTGCTTGGCGTAGGTTTCGAAAGCGGTTGCTACTTGCAGCGCCAACTCACGGGTTGGCGCCAGGATCAGGGCTTGCGGCTCGCGCTTGGCAGGATCGATGCGATGCAGGATCGGCAGGGCGAACGCAGCGGTTTTACCCGTACCGGTTTGCGCCTGACCAATCATGTCGTGGCCGGCCATGATGATCGGGATCGATTGCTGCTGAATAGCCGAAGGCTCTTCGTAGCCAGTCGCGATGACGGCTGCAAGAATATTCGGATTAAGATTAAAAGCGGCGAAGCCGCCGGTTTCCTGGGTCATGGGTCTGCCTCTAAGTGCATCCGCAAAGACCCATGCTCCAAAGCTGCGCATGCCGTGTAAGACTCAAGAGTCGCCCTGGCTGCTTTGTCGGCGGGGATTTGCGAAAACGAATGAATGAAAAAGATTCGTCAAGGGAGAGTCCGCTGTGCGGACGTGCAGCCGAAGCTGACTTCGGGGAATTGCGCTACCTAAACGCGGCCCGGTTAAAGGCCGGCGCGCACTATACCGGAATTAGCCCAAAAAGGGAGCATTATTTGTCGGAAAACTGACGGATACACCGTTATGTCACAGGCTTTGCGGATAATCGTGCAACGGTCTATTTTTCAAAGGCCCGGCCCTGCTGGCGATGGCGCTAAAACGGTTCATCGTTATCAGGCAGACCTGCTGTCTCACATACCCCTACCCACCCCTTCCCGCCCGAGGAAATACTCCATGAATCAGCCCTGCTCCAGTCGCGTGAGCCGTGAACGGCACGGTCATGTCCTGATGATCGGCCTGGATCGGGTGGCCAAACGCAACGCCTTCGATCTCGACCTGCTCAACGAACTGAGCCTGGCCTATGGCGAGTTCGAGGCCGACAGCGAGGCGCGGGTGGCGGTGGTGTTCGGCCATGGAGAGCATTTCACCGCAGGACTGGACCTGGTCAGTGCCAGCGCGGCCCTGGCCGAAGACTGGCAGACACCGCCCGGCGGCTGCGATCCGTGGGGTGTATTTGCTGGCCCCAGAGTCAGCAAACCGGTGATTGTCGCCGCGCAAGGCTACTGCCTGACCATCGGTATCGAATTGATGCTGGCCGCCGATATCAACCTGTGTGCCAGCAACACCCGCTTCGCCCAGAAAGAAGTGCAACGCGGGCTCCTCCCGTTCGGCGGCGCCACATTACGCCTGCATCAGGTCGCTGGCTGGGGCAATGCCATGCGTTGGCTGCTGACCGGCGATGAATTCGATGCGCATGAGGCGTTGCATCTGGGGTTGGTGCAGGAAGTCATGGCCAGCGAGGATCTGCTGCCACGGGCGATTGAGCTGGCTGAGCGGATTGCCCGGCAGGCGCCGCTTGGGGTTCAGGCGACATTGATGTCTGCAAGACAGGCGCGTTATGAAGGGGAAACAGCGGCGGCGCGGGGTTTGCAGCCGCTGGCGAAGAAGCTGCTGGCCAGTGAGGATGCCAAGGAAGGCGTTCGGTCGATGATCGAGAAGCGGCCGGGTGTGTTCAAGGGCTGCTGACGTTCAACCGGTGGTGAGGGGGTTCTGTGGCGAGGGGATTTATCCCCGTTGGGCTGCGAAGCAGCCCCAAAACCATTCAACCCGGTGGTAACAGCTAAACCGCATCAGCCGGATTTTACGACTGCTGCGCAGCCGAACGGGGATAAATCCCCTCGCCACAGGTGACCTCATCGCATCAAGTCGCCGGGCGGATTGCCTTGATCAACGACTGCAACGAATACCCCAACCGCGGCGCCAGCCCTTCGGCCCGGGCGATCAAGCCGTCCATGTCCAGCTCCTGATCCAGCTCCGAAGGCACTAGCAGTATCACGTTGCCCTCCTTCACCGGCAGTTCCCAGTAATGCCGGTGATAGAGCCCGCGAAACAATGCGGCGCCCAACGGTTTGCCATCATCGGTGGCCCACTGATTGATCACTAGCCAGCCACCCGGGTTCAGGCGTTTTTGACAGTTTTCCAGGAAATTCCACGCCAGATGCCCGACACCCGGCCCGACATCGGTATAAAGGTCGACGAAAATCAGATCCGCCGGCTCAGCGGTATCGAGCAACTCCAGCGCATCACCCACACGGATATACAGCCGCGGATCGTCATCCAGCCCCAGGTATTCAATGGCCAGGCGTGGCACGTCCGGACGCAGCTCGATGGCTTCGACGTCTTCCAGCGGCAGGAACTTGAGGCAGGCCTGGGTCAGGGTGCCAGCACCGAGACCGAGGAACAGCGCGCTTTCCGGCTGCTCGTGGCACAACGCGCCAATCAGCATCGCCCGGGTGTAATCGTATTCGAGCCAGCTCGGGTCAGCCGTGAACACGCAGCTCTGTTCGATGGCATCACCGAACTCGAGAAAACGGTAATCGGCCACTTCCAGCACGCGAATCACGCCGAACTCATCCTGTACCTCGGCGAGCAGATGCTCGACGCGCTCCTCAGTCATTTCGTCTCCTGATCGTTACCGGGCCCGGCAACGCAATAAAACCGCGGAGTGGCGCGGCAAAAGCGCGATTGTCCGCGAAGCGACGGGAACAGGTCACGCACTAATTGCTGATAACATGACCGTCCGAGCGTAAAACACTAGAGACCGTGATGAGCCAACCCTGGAGCCCTGACAGCTGGCGCGCCCTGCCGATCCAGCAACAACCCCACTACCCCGACGCAGCGCATTTGCTGCACGTCGAGCAAACGCTGGCCAGTTATCCGCCGCTGGTGTTTGCCGGTGAAGCCCGGGAGTTGCGCCGTCAGTTTGCCGAAGTGACCCAGGGCCGCGCGTTTCTGCTGCAGGGCGGCGACTGCGCCGAAAGCTTCGCCGAGTTCTCCGCCGCGAAAATCCGCGACACCTTTAAAGTCCTGCTGCAAATGGCGATCGTCATGACCTTCGCCGCCGGTTGCCCGGTGGTCAAGGTCGGGCGCATGGCAGGGCAATTCGCCAAGCCGCGTTCGGCCAACGATGAAACCATCGACGGCGTAACCCTGCCGGCCTACCGTGGCGACATCGTCAACGGCATCGGTTTCGACGAAAAAAGCCGCGTGCCGGACCCGGAGCGCTTACTCCAGTCCTACCACCAGTCCACCGCGACCCTGAACCTGCTGCGCGCCTTCGCCCAGGGCGGTTTCGCCGACCTGCATCAGGTGCACAAGTGGAACCTGGACTTCATCGCCAACTCGGCGCTGGCCGAAAAGTACAGCCACCTGGCCGATCGCATCGACGAAACCCTGGCGTTCATGCGCGCCTGCGGCATGGACAGCTCGCCGCAACTGCGCGAAACCAGTTTCTTCACCGCCCACGAAGCGCTCCTGCTGAACTACGAAGAAGCCTTCGTGCGTCGTGACAGCCTGACCAACGATTACTACGATTGCTCGGCGCACATGCTGTGGATCGGCGACCGCACCCGTCAGCTCGACGGCGCTCACGTCGAGTTCCTGCGTGGCGTGAACAACCCGATCGGGGTCAAAGTCGGCCCGAGCATGAACCCCGAAGACCTGATTCGCCTGATCGATGTGCTCAACCCGGACAACGATCCGGGTCGTCTGAACCTGATTGCGCGGATGGGTGCGAACAAGGTCGGCGATCACCTGCCGCAACTGATCCGTGCCGTGCAGCGCGAAGGCAAGCAAGTGCTGTGGAGTTCCGACCCGATGCACGGCAACACCATCAAGGCGAGCAGCGGCTACAAGACCCGCGACTTTGCGCAGATCCTTGGCGAAGTGAAGCAGTTCTTCCAGGTTCACGAAGCGGAAGGCACGTATGCCGGCGGCATCCACATCGAGATGACCGGACAGAATGTCACCGAGTGCATTGGCGGTGCGCGGCCGATTACCGAAGACGGGTTGTCGGACCGGTATCACACCCATTGCGACCCGCGGATGAATGCCGATCAGTCGCTGGAGTTGGCGTTTTTGATTGCCGAGACGTTGAAGCAAGTCCGCCGTTAAATCGCAGCGCCCCCTTCGCGAGCAAGCCCGCTCCCACAGTTGACCGAGTTGTCCATACGGACGCGGTCTAATGTGGGAGCGAGCCTGCTCGCGATGGCGTCAACTCAATCAGCGCCAATCGTTGCCAATGCCACCCGCAACCGAGCCGCACTCGCCCGCGGGCAATTCAACTGAACCCGCTCAAGCCCCAGCCAATCCGCCATCCGCCGCAGATTCACCGCCAACGCGGTCATCCCCTCCTCATCCAGCCCCGGCTCTTCCTCATGCACGGCGTGCACCGCCAGCCTGCCCAACGCCCGCTCGGCGCGCAGGTCCACACGCGCGGCAATCCGTTCATTGTGCAAAAACGGCAGCACGTAATAGCCGTAGACCCGCTTGTCCTGCGGCGTATAAATCTCCAGCCGATAGCGGAAATCGAACAGACGCTCGGTGCGACTGCGCTCCCAGATCAGTGAGTCGAAGGGTGAAAGCAAGGCGCTAGCCTCAACCTTGCGCGGCACTTTTGGCTCCGGCAGACAATAGGCCGGTTGCCGCCAGCCCTGGACTTCACAAGCCAGCAATTCACCGGCCTCCACCAGTTCCGCCAAGCGCGGACGGGCATCACCGGGGCTCAAACGAAAGTAATCGCGCAGGTCTTTTTCTGTTCCGACACCCAAGGCTGTCGCGGCATGCAGCAACAAGCCGCGCTGGGCCTCGGCCTCACTCAGCAGCGGCTGTGCAAGAATCGCCGAAGGAATCACCCGCTCCGGCAGATCATAAAGCCGCTCGAACCCGCGCCGCCCGGCCACGGTCACTTCACCGGCGGCGAACAACCATTCCAGCGCATGCTTTTCCGCGCTCCAGTCCCACCAGGGCCCTGCCCGTTCCTGACGGGTCGACAGGCTTCCGGCACCCAATGCGCCCAGCTCCTCAACCGAGGCCAGTACCCGACGAATCGTGTCCTGCTTCTCACGCCCGAAACGTGCCAATTGCTGGTAGATATCTTCACCACGAGTTGCGCGCAGCATTCGCCAGCGCATCAACGGGTACATCGACAAGGGCAGCAACGAGGCTTCATGCCCCCAATACTCGAAGAGCGTGCGCCGCCGGCCCGAACTCCAGGCAGCCTGGTCGAGCAAGTCGGATGAGTAATTGCCGAGGCGGGAAAACAAGGGAAGGTAGTGCGAACGCACCAACGCATTGACCGAATCGATTTGCAGAATGCCCAGCCGCTCGATCAGACGATTGAGCTGAACCGGTTTGATCGCCGCTGGCGGCTGGCGCCCGTTGAATCCTTGGGCGACCAGCGCCAGACGCCGAGCCTGTTTGATGGAAAAGGACAGTGTTGCGGGCATGAGCATCTCCTTGTCTGCTCGCAACCTACCTCACCGGGAGACGGTTTGTGTAGTTGTGTATAACTCATTTGTGCATCGGGTCATCCCAGAATGGGCGGATGGTTTCGTGCTGGACATCCGCACGACTCAGCCCGATGTCCTTCAACGCTTCATCACTCATGCCCGCCAACATTTCACGTTCACGGTGCAGTTCGTACCAGCGATTGAATTTGTGCAGCAAATCAGAGATCAGGTGCACCGAGTGTTTTTCTACGTCGACATAACCTTTTTGACCTTTCATCTTGTTGCCCTCCGTTTGGATGGCTCAAGTGTCGCGCCGGGACTAAGATCAATCCAACGAATGTTTCTTATGTAATACATCTCGGAGATTGATGAATGTCTGCCTACCCGAGTATCGACACCGAAGTGCTGCGCACCTTTGTCGCCATCGCCGACCAGGGCGGCTTTACCCGCGCCGGCGAGTTGGTCAACCGCACTCAATCCGCCGTGAGCATGCAAATGAAGCGGCTGGAAGAGGATGTGGTGCAGCGTCAATTGTTCCAGCGTGATGGACGGCAGGTGCGGCTGACGGCTGAGGGCCAGGTGCTGCTGGGTTATGCCCGGCGCATCCTCAAGTTGCACAGTGAGGTGTTCAACACGTTGCGTGAGCCGCACATGGTCGGCATGGTGCGCATTGGCACGCCCGACGATTACGTGATGCGTTTTTTGCCGGGGATTCTGCGACGATTTGCCCAGACGTATCCGCTGATCCAGATCGAAGTGCACTGCGAATCATCAAAACAATTGCTGCTACGCCAGGACCTGGACTTGACCATCGTCACCCGCGAACCGGGCAACGAGATCGGCCAGTTGTTGCGCAAGGAGCATTTTGTCTGGGCCGAGGCGCAATGCTTCAGCGCTCATGAGCAAACGCCGCTGCCACTGGCGATGTTCAACAGTGATTGCTTCTGCAGGCTGTGGGCCTGCAATGCGCTGGACGCCATGGGTCGCGATTACCGCGTGGCGTACAACAGCGACAGCCTGTCGGCGATCATGGCGGTGGTCAGCGCCGGACTGGCCGTCACCGCGCAACTCGAAAGCCTGATCACGCCCGACATGCGCATACTCGGTGAAGCCGAAGACCTGCCGATTCTGCCCGAGGCCAGCATTATGCTGGTGCGCAACCTGCACAACCCGTCGCCGATCACCGAGTGCCTGGCCGAACACATCGTCGAAGGCTTCAAACTTTAAGGGCGAGCATCACCGCGCAGAACACCAGGAAACCGCAGAACAACCCGCGCAGCAGTCGCTCCGGCAGTGCGTGGGCGATTCTCACACCCCAGCTGATGCTCATCAGACCGCCGACCGCCAAGGGCAGGCCGATCATCCAGTCCACCTGATGGTGCACCGCGTAAGTCACCAGCGTGACACCCGTGCTCGGCAACGCCAGCGCCAGTGACAAACCCTGCGCAACCACCTGACTGGTGCCGAACAGGCTGGTCAGCACCGGCGTTGCCACCACCGCCCCGCCCACGCCAAATAACCCGCCCATGGTGCCGGAGGCGGCACCGAGCACGCCCAGCCATGGCCATGAGTAATTCATCTGCGCAGATGCCGGCGCGTTGGCGGCGAACATTCGCACCAGGTTGTAGGCCGACAGGGCAATCAGGAACGCGACAAATCCGACGCGCATGGTTTGCGCATCAATGCCCACCGCCCAGATCGAACCGATCCAGGCAAAACAGAACCCCATCGACGCCAATGGCAGCGCATGGCGCAATTCAATCCGGTTGCGCTGGTGGTAACGCCACAGCGCCAGCATCACGTTGGGCACCACCATCACCAGCGCCGTGCCTTGGGCAATCTGCTGATCGAGGCCGAACAACACGCCCAGCAGCGGGATCGCAATCAAACCACCACCAATGCCGAATAACCCACCGAGGGTTCCCAGGGCGGCGCCAAACACGAGGTACATCAAAAACTCAATCACAGGCGATTTTCCCTTCACGTCAGGCTATTCATCCTACGCAGTCGGCGCTGGCGGGGAAACGCACAGCAACGCACAATGGCTGTGCCAACTTCGCACAAGCGCTGACACCACCATGAACCCCAATCAATTGACCGAACAACTGGGTCTGTTCCTCGACGTGCTGGAAACCGGCAGTTTTTCCGCCGCGTCCCGCCGCCACCCGCTGACCCCTTCGGCGGTGGCGCGGCGAATCGACAGCCTGGAAAACGCCGTCGGCAGCCAGTTGTTCATTCGCAGCACCCACGCGGTGCGCGCAACCCCGGCGGGTTTGGCATTTGCCGAGCGCGCGCGGCGGATCGTGGCAGAACTGCGGCTGGCTCGGGCTGAGGCGGTATCCTTGAGCAGCGCACCGGAAGGCTTGATTCGGATCGATGCACCGGCAGCGTTCGGGCGGCGACATCTGGCGCCGGTGATTGCCGACTTTCTGATGCTCTACCCAGGCCTCGATGTGCAGTTGCACCTGATCGACAGTTTCGTCGACATGCAGGGTTTGAATCTGGGCAAGGTCGATCTGGTGCTGCGCGCCGGACAAATGGCCGATACCCGGCTGGTGGCCACGCCGCTGGCGAGTATGGTGCGCATTGCCTGCGCCAGCCCCGAGTATTTGCAACGGCGTGGTGTGCCGACCGATCCGGCGCAGCTGATTGAACACGACGGGCTCGACTGGGATGGCCTGGCTCCGCCGTTCGCCTGGCGCTTCGAACGGGGCGGGCAGATGCACTTGCACCGCCCGGCGCGCATCCGCATGAGTGCCAACAATGCCGAGGCCTTGGTCTGCGGCGCATTGGCCGGGCTGGGTATCGCACACTTGCCAACCTGGTTGACCAGCGAATACCTGTTACGCGGTGAACTGCTTCCGCTGTTCTGCGAACACGGCCTGCCACCACCGGAAACGACCGGCATTTATGCCTTGCGCCTTGAGCAACAACCCAATCCCCGCAGCCGCTTGTTGCTGGAGTACCTGAAAACCCGCTTCAGCCCGATCCCGCCGTGGGATCTTGCGCTGCAAAGTACTCTCGACCGGCACTAGGCTAGAATTGTCTGGTGCATTAAAGATTTGCCCGCTAGATTTATGACGATCACTGATCAAGGCTTCGAAATGACCACCGAGCGCAACACCCCGGATAACTACGAAGAGCTGCTGCTGGACAACCAGATCTGCTTCGCCCTGCATTCCACTTCGCTGCTGATGACCAAGGTCTACAAGCCGCTCTTGCAAGCGCTGGGCCTGACTTATCCGCAGTACCTGGCGATGATGGTGTTGTGGCAAAAGGATGGCTTGACCGTGGGTGAAATCAGCGCGCAACTGCTGACCGATCCTGGCTCACTGACACCGCTGCTGAAACGCCTGGAAGTCGAAGGCCTGCTCAGTCGCACCCGCAGCCGCGAAGACGAGCGGGTGGTGATTGTCGAGCTGACCGAGAAAGGTCGTGCGTTGCGGGACAAGGCCCGTGACATTCCGCAGTGCATCCTCGCCGCCAGCGGTCAGACGCTGGAGCATCTGCAGAAGCTGCAAAACGAACTTCAAGAGCTGCGCAGCAATCTGCGAGACAGCCTGTAATCTTCAAACCACCACAAATCCCCTGTGGGAGCGAGCTTGCTCCCACATTTGTTTTGTGGTGTCCCTTCCGGCCTCGTTCCCCCCGTAAAAAAATTCCTCGCTGAAAATCCTGCTGCAACAGCTCTAGCTCAACACATCTAATCTACGCCCGCCCCTGAAACCAAAATTTCTTCAAAAATTTATCTTGCGCGCTAAATATTCGCGAGCTACATTTATTTCGCACTTACTTAGCGCGCAAACATTTAGCGCAAAACACCAGAATCCGAATGAGGCTCACAGCATGCAAACTCTCTACACCGCAATCGCAACCTCCACTGGCGGCCGTGATGGTCGTGCGGTTTCCAGCGACAACATCCTCGACGTCAAACTCGCCACCCCAAAAGAACTCGGTGGTGCCGGCGGGGCAGCGACCAACCCTGAGCAACTGTTCGCAGCCGGTTACTCCGCCTGCTTCATCGGCGCACTGAAATTCGTCGCCAGCCAGACCAAACGCACCATCCCGAACGACGCTTCGATCACCGCCCACGTCGGCATCGGCCAGATCCCTGGCGGTTTCGGCCTTGATATCGACCTGCACATCAGCTTGCCGGGACTTGAACAGGCCGATGCACAAAGCCTGGTCGACGCTGCACACCAGGTCTGCCCGTACTCCAACGCCACCCGTGGCAACGTCGATGTGCGCCTGCACGTTACCGTCTAACCGCTGATTCCCAGGCCCGAACCAGGAAACGAACATGCGCACTTTCAGTAAAGTCTTGACCGGTACCCTTCTCGCCTTGTCCATCCACAGCGCGTTCGCAAGTGAGGGTGTTGAACACAACACCCAGGCGTTCCTCGACGTTCTGAACGCCGGCACCGGCAAACCGATGGAACAACTCACGCCTAAAGAAGCCCGCGCCGTGCTGGTCGGCGCGCAGGCCGGGGTGAAACTGACGCTGCCAAAAGCTGATGTCAGCGAGAAGACCATTCAAGTCGACGGCCAACCGCTCAACCTGACCATCGTCCGGCCCGCCGGGGTCAAAGGTCCGCTGCCAGTGTTCATGTTCTTTCACGGCGGTGGCTGGGTGCTGGGGGATTTCCCGACCCACGAGCGTCTGGTTCGGGACTTGGTTACCGGTTCGGGGGCGGCGGCGGTGTTCGTCAATTACACCCCGTCACCGGAAGCGCATTACCCGGTGGCGATCAACCAGGCTTACGCCGCAACCCAATGGGTGGCCGAGCACGGTAAAGAGATCAACGTCGACGGCAAACGTCTGGCCGTGGCCGGCAACAGCGTCGGCGGCAACATGGCGGCAGTGGTTGCGCTGATGGCCAAAGACAAGGGCACGCCGGCGATCAAGTTCCAGGTGCTGCTGTGGCCGGTGACTGACGCCAGCTTCGAGACGGCGTCCTACAACCAGTTTGCCGAGGGGCACTTCCTCACCAAAAACATGATGAAGTGGTTCTGGGACAACTACACCACCGACGCCAAGCAGCGTAACGAGATCTATGCCTCGCCGTTGCGGGCGACCGCTGCGCAACTCAAGGGCCTGCCACCTGCCCTGGTGCAAACTGCCGGCGCCGACGTGTTGCGCGATGAAGGTGAAGCCTACGCCCGCAAACTCGACGAGGCTGGGGTGCCGGTCACTGCAGTTCGCTACAACGGCATGATCCACGACTATGGTTTGCTCAACGTGGTGAGCCAGGTGCCAGCGGTGCGCTCGGCGATGCTGCAAGCCTCCGAAGAACTCAAACAACACCTGAAGAAATAACGCAGTAAAAATGTGGGAGCGGGCTTGCTCGCGAAGGCGGTACATCAGTCAACATTATTGTCGACCGACACACCGCTTTCGCGAGCAAGCCCGCTCCCACAGGGGGTTTGCAGCATTCCCCAAGATATCGGCAGGTACAAAAAAGCCCGACTCAATGGTCGGGCTTTTTCATTCCTGAAGCAGTGCTTATTTAGCACGGCCTTTGTAGGAACCGCCTTCGCGGGTATCGATTTCGATCTTGTCACCGATTTCGATGAAGTCAGCAACTTGCAGCTCAGTACCGTTGCTCAGCTTGGCAGGCTTCATCACCTTGCCGGAAGTGTCGCCGCGAGCCGAACCTTCGGTGTAGTCAACTACACGCACGATGGTGGTCGGCAGTTCTACGGAAACCAGACGCTCTTCGAAGAAGATCGCTTCGCAAACATCGGTCATGCCTTCTTCAACGAAAGGCAGAACGGCTTCGATGTCTTCAGCGTTCAGCTCGTACATGGTGTAGTCGGTGGTGTCCATGAACGTGTAGGTGTCGCCGCTGATGAAGGACAGGGTCGCTTCTTTGCGGTCGAGGATTACGTCGTCCAGCTTGTCGTCGGCGCTGTAAACGATCTCGGTCTTGTAACCGGTCAGCAGGTTTTTCAGCTTGGTCTTCATGATTGCGCTGTTACGACCAGACTTGGTGAATTCAGCTTTCTGAACCAGCCAAGGATCGTTTTCGAGACGGATCACGGTACCGGGTTTCAGTTCTTTACCAGTTTTCATTGCGAATATCCGAATTTGGATGGGATTTACAAAAATCTAGGCCGCGTATCATATCCAATTTACATAAAACTGTACCAGCGCTGCGGCAAGATCTGCCTGCAAAGCCTGTTCCAGACACCACGCTTCGGCGTGTTTTTGCAGTTCTGGCCAGTGTTTTCGGGTCGTTTGCCAGTGCCCGGTCATATTGTCACCCGCATTCCACGCCCGCCAAAGACCGCTGATCGCCTCGCGGGCAGGCTCGGACAGGCCGTTGGTGTACAGAGCGAGGAAGGCATCGAGCTTGTCCAGGTGGATGTCTTCGTCCTGCTGATAGATGTGCCAGAGCAGCGGCCGGCCCGCCCATTGGGCGCGGACAAAGGAATCTTCACCGCGCACGGCATTGAAATCGCAGCACCAGAGCAGGTGATCGTATTGATCCTGTCGGACGAACGGCAGCACTTGCACGGTCAATTCACCGCGCACATGCAGCGCGCCGGCCACCAGACCGTCCACACCGAGCCAACGTTCGACATCCCCAAGAATCCGACCTTCGGGCACCAGCAGATGAGTGGGCGTCGAGTCGGCAGCCATTGCCTCGAGCCAACTGGCCAGCCCGTTATTTTCGTAGGCAAACAGCGAGATCAACTGCGAACCTTGCGCGCGATCAATCCCTAAACCTTGCAGGAATTCTCGCTGAGCCTCGGGATTTTGCTGAAACTGCTGACGACGCTCCAGCAATCCGCTTTCACGCAGCAAGCCACCGGTGCCCTTCTGAAACCCCGGAAAGAAGAAGAATTTTTGTACGCTCTTGTATTTCACCGACGGCAAGCCGTGGCAGCCGACGATCCAGTCCTCGGCACTCAGATAGTCGAGATTCATCCACAGCGGCGGTTTTTCCCGCTCGGCCATGGCCTCCATGTAAGCACTCGGCAATTGGCAGGCGAACGCGGCGATCACCACATCAGCGGCTTCAGTGGGCTGCCAGTCGGCCGTCCACTGACGCACTTCGACGCCCTGCTGCCATTGCTGTGAGGCGTTGATGTCGATTTCCGGGCACAAGCGCTCGAAGGCCCGCAGATCATCGACCCACAGACGCACCGTCATCGAATGTTCGGCCACCAGTTGTCGGGCCAGACGCCAGGTCACGCCGATGTCGCCAAAGTTGTCGACCACCGCGCAGAAAATATCCCAGCGGGCTTTCATTTCACGCATTCCAGGCTCCCGTTGGCAAAGGCGCCGATTGTCCTCATAAATTACCCCGTGCAGAAGAGCCGACGGCGATTAATCTTCATGCGACAATCGCCACTCGCCCGCGACCATCCGCCAGGAGGCAGCCATGCCCTATCGTCCCAACCCGCGCCGCCCGTTGCCGATCCAGCTCAACGCCTTGCAATTGACCGGCAGCATTGCCCTGGGTGTGTGGCTGGGGTTTATCGCGATCGCGCTGACGTGCTGGCTTGCCTCCCGACTGTTGTTCAGCGAGCAGCTGGCGCCCGTGGCAGAGGCCGTGCAGCAACTGGCCAAACCACCGGTGGTGGTGCAACCGGTGCCGGACATTCCACCGCAGAGCCCGTTGTTCGAACAGTACGAAGAGAACCTGCGCAAAAACGAGCAGCAGCAACGAATGGATCAGGCCCGCAGCACCGGCCGCAATCTGTCCAACCCGAAATGCCAGTTCTGGCTGCAACAGGACCAGACTGCGCCGAGCGAAAAAAGCCGCGCCAACGTCCTGCAATTCTGCGATTGATCAAGAAGCTCTCTATGCACAAGCCGACCGTCCACCAACTGATTCTCGACAAGCTGCGGATCGACCTCGACATCGCCGAGCGTGCTGCACAAACCGCTTACGAAACCGCGACCCACGAAGAAAACATCGCCGAGAACAAGTACGACACGCTGGGTCTGGAGGCGTCTTACCTGGCAGCCGGGCAAGCCAGACGGGTGGAGGAAATCAGACAGTCACTGACGCTTTGTCAGAACCTGACGCTGCGCCCTTACGACGATCAGCGCGGTATTGAAGTCGGTGCCCTGCTCGGTCTGGAAGACGAAAAGGGTCGTGAGCAATGGTTGTTTCTGGCCCCCGACGCGGCGGGTTTGAAGGTCGACCTTGTGGGGCAATGGATTACCGTCATCACCCCTCGCTCACCGCTGGGCAAGAGTCTGCTGGGCAAGTTCGAAGGGGACGAGGTGGAGATTCTGGTGGCAGGTGCTCGGCAACAGTTTTCTGTTACCGAGGTGGTTTAACGCGGGAGATTAATGCACCGGCAGTTCGACGCCGTCGAACAGCTCTTCCAGTTCCTGCTTGTTGTGGCACTGGATGGCCTTGGCCATGACTTCGCGGGTCAGGTGCGGGGCAAACTTCTCGATGAAGTCGCACATGAAGCCACGCAGGAAGGTGCCGCGACGGAAGCCGATTTTAGTAATGCTGGATTCGAACAAGTCGCTGGCATCAAGCATGACCAGGTCGCTATCGAGTTTGGCATCGACCGCCATTTTCGCCACGATGCCCACGCCCAGACCCAGACGAACGTAAGTCTTGATCACGTCGGCGTCGGCGGCGGTGAACACCACTTTCGGCGTCAGGCCGCGATGGCTGAACGCTTCGTCGAGCTTCGAACGGCCGGTGAAACCGAACACGTACGTCACGATCGGGTATTCGGCCAGGGCTTCGAGGGTCAGCTTCGACAGCTTGGTCAGCGGATGGCCCTGAGGCACGACCACGCAGCGGTTCCAGCGATAGCACGGCATCATCACCAGATCACCGAACAGTTCCAGCGCTTCGGTGGCGATGGCGAAATCCACGGTGCCGTCAGCGGCCATTTCAGCGATCTGCATCGGCGAACCCTGGTGCATGTGCAGGGCCACGTCCGGGTATTGCTTGATGAAATTGCTGATCACCGGTGGCAACGCATAACGCGCCTGGGTGTGCGTGGTGGCGATCGACAGGGTGCCTTTTTTCTCGTTGGAGAATTCCTGGGCGATCTGCTTGATGCTTTCAACCTTGCGCAGGATCTCGCCGGCGGTGGTGATAATTCGCTCGCCGGCCGGGGTGACGCGGGTCAGGTGCTTGCCGCTGCGAGCGAAAACCTCGACCCCCAATTCGTCTTCCAGCAGACGGATCTGCTTACTGATGCCCGGTTGCGACGTGTAAAGGCTTTGGGCTGTAGCGGAAACGTTGAGGTCGTGGTGCGCCACTTCCCAGATGTAGCGCAATTGTTGAAGCTTCATATGAATCCCTCAAAGCAGGTAGACGCCACGGGCATCAGCGACGGTATATAACTATATTAATGGTTTGAAGAATAAATCTAGAACTTTTTTATCAAACTGCCACTATTCGTGTTCTGGTGTCCTGCCTCGTGAATACGCGAGGCAGGACACTAACGATCCCCCTGGCGACGACGTTCCACCAGCGGCACCAGATAGACCGGCACCCGTGACAGTTGCAACACCCGCGCTGCAGTCCGGCCCAAAGGCGTTTCCGCGCCAGCACCATGGCTATGACTACCTACGATCAACAAATCCACGGAGAGTTTCTGCGCCTGGTCGAGAATCACCTGCGACGGATCGCCCTGAAGCACCCGTACTGCTTTGATCCGCTCCAGGTCCTGCTCCCCTTCATCCCCCAATTCTTCACGAAAGCTGTCGAGCACCCGCTGCTCGATATTGGCAATCACCGTATTCAGGCCCTGACTGTGAAACTCATTCAACGACTGCTCATCGAGGTAACTCTGAAGCACCGACTCGGCAAACAGCCCCATCGGTTCAACGGCGTGTACCACGTAGAGATCGGCATTGAATGTGCGCGCCAGCGCCAAGGCATGCTGCATTACCAAAGGTGCGTACAGGCCGAGGTCAGTGGCGTACAACATAGAATGAATCATATGACCTCCTCGAGTGCCGACATGGCGGAGATTGATTCAGCTTAGCAGTGCCTTGGCGAGTACGACGTTTCGCGTAACGCGTTGAACCGTGGGCTTAAACCTTTTGCTCGTTGCTTATGCCATGCGGCACGTGGCCGGTGGCGACCACCTCGCGGGCCAACTCGCAATGACCGGCCTGATCGTCGAAAAACACGTCGGCGGCAAAGGCTTCAAGAAATGCCGACTTGGTCAGGCCGCCGAGAAACAGCGACTCATCCAGACGAATGTCCCATTCGCGCAAGGTACGGATCACTCGCTCATGGGCGGGCGCCGATCGCGCCGTCACCAGCGCGGTGCGGATCGGACAGGCGTCTTCCGGGAACTCGCGCTGCAACAGATTGAGGGCGGCGAGGAAGCCTTTGAACGGCCCACCGCGCAAAGGCTCGCGGGCGGCTTCACGCTCGCTGGCCTGAAACGCTTCCAGACCACCGGACTGATAGACGCGCTCCGATTCGTCGGAAAACAGCACCGCGTCACCATCGAAGGCAATGCGCAATTCATCACTGGCCGCACGGCTGGCGCCACCCGACAGAATGGTCGCTGCGGCGAACCCGGCATCCAGTGCACTGCGCACGTCTTCGGCATGCGTCGAGAGAAACAGGTCGCAGCCAAACGCTTTGAGGTACGGATAAGGACTGCGTCCGCCGACAAACGCCGCGCGGGAAATCGCCAGGCCATAGTGGTGGATCGAATTGAACACCCGCAGGCCGGTGTCGGCACTGTTGCGCGACACCAGGATCACCTCGACCCGGGCGCGGCCAAGGCTGGAATTAAGGTTGAGAAGTTTCTGCACCAACGGGAATGCATCACCGGGTTCGAGGATCTCGTCTTCGTGTTCGATCTGATATTGCCGATAGGCTTCAACGCCGCTCGACAGATAGACCTTGTGGCTTTCGCTCAGGTCGAACAGCGCACGCGAAGAAATCGCCAGCACCAGTTTGTCGTCGATAGTCTTTGCCATGCCCTTCCCCCTCAGGATGATCGACTCAGGTGTTACGTCGATCGATAAAACTCAAACTGCGATACAAGGCTTCGATTCGCGGCAACTCGCACCCTGCGGCCTTCGCTGCGGCCAGTGGCCGAGCGTAAATCGCATCCAGCTCAAGTGGTCGTTTGTGCAGAAAATCGTGGTACATGCTCGGCCAATAGTCCGGCATTTTCTCGGTGACCATGAACAGATGATCGGCATAACCGGCCGGTACGTCGTGACCGCAGGCGATTGCTCCCTGAACCACTTCCGCCATCAGAGCCTTGATCAGTTCCCGACTGTCGGCATCGGCCATCAACGGCGTGGTGCTTGCCCCGAGCAGCACCGACAGACCGTTGTAGGGGATATTCCAGACCAGTTTTTGCCAGCGCGCCTGATGCAGGTTCGCCATGGCCTGAGAGTCGATGCCGGCGTCGCGGAACAGCCCGGCGCCCTCCTCGACAATCGCCATGCGCGCCTGCTCATCGGCTGCCGGGCCACTGTGATAGCCAACATTCACCGCGCCGAGCGCCTGATGAGTGATGATGCCTGGTCCGTCGCGATGAACGCAGATATAGCAGAGCCCACCGAGCACGTGCAGCGAATCGGGGAGCAACGCTCGCAGACTGTCTTCAACGTCCAGGCCATTTTGCAGCAACAACACTTTGGCATTCGGTGCCGCGGCTTGAATGATCGTCGGTGCCAGCTGCGCGTTACTGGTGGTTTTCGCGCCCACCAACAACCAGTCACAGGGCGGCATGTCTTCGGCACTCGAATAGGCCTGAACCGGATTCAACGTCAGCGCGCCATGCGTTGCACTGTCGAGCTGCAACCCACGCTCGGCCACCGCTGAGAATTCACTGCGTAACAGAAAATGCACATCGAAACCGGCACGCGCCAGCATCAACCCGTAGAACCCGCCGATCGCGCCGGTTCCGATAATACCGATTGTCGGTTTGGTCACTGCCCCCATCATGGCAACTCCTCTGCAATTCGACTCAACGCCTGGCCCACGGCTGCATTGAGCTCGGTGCGAGTCAGGCGCGATTTTAGTGCCCCGAAAAATTCACCGTCGCGCACTACAAACAGCGCCGGCAAATAAAAAACCTGATAACGCTCGACCACCCCGCCATTGTTCCCGGCATCGATCCAGCACAGCCGATCGACGTCCAGATCGAGTCGTGGCAATTGCTCACGGGCAAAACGGCAACTGGCGCAGCCGACGCTGGTGAAAATGACCAGCGACACACCGCTCATCGCCAGCAGCCGTTGGTCGGCGTCGAAATCAGTCAGTTCCGATTCGACCACTATACTGGGTGAAACAATGTCAGATGGCCGACACATGGAGTCCGTGTTCATGGGACGTTTTATTCCTCACCCTGACGATGTGCCCGTCGAATTAACGTTGCTCAAACCTGAGTGTATTTCACGGCAACAGCTGCACACTATCAGCCTCGGGGGCATGGCTTGCAATTATCACCGGGCGTGGCGCCACGGTACGGCGCTGGAAATACGCATGCCGACCTTGAACCCCGACATGCGTTTTCTGGGCTATGTGGCCTGGTGCCTGCGACGCAAACGCGGTTATCTGGTAGGCATTGCCTTTGTTGACGAACAGATGATGTTCAGTGCCCGGATGGGCGAGCAGGTGTGTCAGATCGAACGTTACTGCCGCCTGCATGACGCGCATGACGATCTGCAGGAAACTCAGGCCCTGGCCCTCGAATGGGTCCAGGAACATGCCGACGAGTTCTCTCACGACACGGTTCGCAAGGCATTTGTGCAGGTTGTGCTGGATTAACAGGGGCATCCTCAATGGGTTTCCCCTCGGAAACTAATTGAGAATGCCCCTTAAACCGGTGTCTGCCCATTGTCGAGCCACGGTGTAACGCGCTAAGGTTCTGCTCCCCGACGCGCTTAATTTGCTGTGCTCCGCCGCGCGGGTTCGCTGGCGGCCGGCACCCGTGACCTGACGAGTAAACGATGGCTGATTTACCGATCAACGACCTAAACGTCGCTTCCAACGAGACGCTGATCACTCCGGATCAGCTCAAGCGTGATATCCCTCTGAGCGACGCTGCCCTGCGCACCGTCACCAAGGGCCGCGAAGTCATTCGCAACATTCTTGATGGCACCGACCACCGCCTGTTTGTTGTCATCGGGCCTTGCTCGATCCACGACATCAAGGCTGCCCACGAATACGCCGAGCGCTTGAAGACGCTGGCGGCCGAAGTGTCCGATACCCTGTATCTGGTCATGCGCGTGTATTTCGAGAAGCCACGCACCACCGTCGGCTGGAAAGGTTTGATCAACGATCCGTACCTGGACGACTCCTTCAAGATTCAGGACGGCCTGCACATCGGTCGTCAATTGTTGCTGGACCTGGCCGAGATGGGCCTGCCGACCGCAACTGAAGCCCTCGACCCGATCTCCCCGCAGTACTTGCAGGACCTGATCAGCTGGTCGGCCATCGGTGCGCGCACCACCGAATCCCAGACTCACCGTGAAATGGCCTCCGGCCTGTCCTCGGCAGTCGGCTTCAAGAACGGCACCGACGGCGGCTTGACGGTCGCTATCAACGCCCTGCAATCGGTTTCCAGCCCTCACCGCTTCCTGGGCATCAACCAGGAAGGTGGCGTGTCGATCGTCACCACCAAGGGCAATGCCTACGGTCACGTGGTACTGCGCGGTGGCAACGGCAAGCCGAACTACGATTCGGTCAGCGTCGCGCTCTGCGAGCAAGCGCTGAACAAAGCGAAGATCAAGCCGAACATCATGGTCGATTGCAGCCACGCCAACTCCAACAAGGACCCGGCCCTGCAACCGCTGGTGATGGAGAACGTCGCCAACCAGATCCTCGAAGGCAACCAGTCGATCATCGGCCTGATGGTCGAAAGTCACTTGAACTGGGGCTGCCAGGCGATCCCGAAAGACCTCGCCGACCTGCAATACGGCGTGTCGATCACCGATGCCTGCATCGACTGGACCGCCACCGAAAATACCTTGCGCAGCATGCATGCCAAGCTCAAGGACGTGCTGCCGAAACGCGATCGCAGCTGATCACTTTTCGCCGCACAAAAAAACGCCGGGTTTGACCCGGCGTTTTTTATGCGTTCGATTCTTTGAAAGGTTACTGGCTCAGCTTGGCTGCATGCCGCTGGTGGCGCTCCATGTAGCGTTCCACGTAGGAACACGATGGAATGACGGTGTAACCCATTTCTTCAGCGTACTCCAACGCCTTCTCGGTCAAGGCTGCCGCAATGCCGCGACCACGCAGCGCGTTGGGCACAAAGGTGCGATAGATATCCAGGGTCTGTTTTCCCAGATCCATATAGGTCAGGTAGGCACGATGACCGTCCACATTGGTCTCGAACTGATGACCAGCCTGGTCATGGTGGATGGACAACGCCTCGCTCATCACTACTCCTCGCGGGTCTGGAATTCTGACCCCTACCTTACCGATGTTTTTCCGGCGAAGGAACATCTACGCCACCCCGTGCCTGAATGGACACCGAGAAGAACTGCACCCATCTCGCGCAACCGAGCACGTATCAAATAGTAGGCACCATTGGCAGAAATGCTCAAGGTACGCTCGTCATCACGCTGGGGGGGCGGGGGTGCTGCTCCGTGTTACGCAGAGACGGCTCGACCAAAATCTCTGAAGGTCGACAGCCTGAACATTGCCGGATGTTGAGACTTAAGACGAGCGCCCTTTGTTAAAGTCACCTGAACATGGAGAAAGATATGAGAGGCACCACGCAGATTCTGAACAAAAGTGTAGACGAATCCATCTAGACAGACTTTAGCCAAGACTCGGAAAAGAGCTGTGAGCGCGCGGAACTTTTTTTCGGCGGCTCGCTCAGCTCGGGCCTCCCAGCTGGATATTTTTTAAACAATGCAGTTAAAAGTTGCTCGAAAAAGAATCAACGCCTACAATTTTTTTGGCTTCTTGCTTTACGTCAGTTTACTTACGACAAGTAATGGGTAGTATGTACGCCGGCTATTTCCTCAATCTGAGGAGACAGCTAACTTAATAGAAAGTCCTTGAAGGGGAACACGATGAACAACGTTCTGAAATTCTCTGCTCTGGCTCTGGCCGCAGTTCTGGCTACCGGTTGCAGCAGCGTATCGAAAGAAACCGAAGCACGTCTGACCGCTACTGAAGACGCAGCAGCTCGCTCCCAGGCTCGTGCAGACGAAGCTTACCGTAAAGCTGATGAAGCTCTGGCTGCTGCTCAAAAAGCACAACAGACTGCTGACGAAGCTAACGAGCGTGCTCTGCGCATGCTGGACAAAGCTAGCCGCAAGTAATAATCCCTCGGGATTGTTATCAAGCCGACCCATTTTTTGGGTCGGCTTTTTTATTGCCTGGCGTTTTGTCCAGGCCATAAAAAACCCGCCGACGCGGTCAGCATCGGCGGGTTCCTTTCAAGCATTACTGCAACGGGTCGATCGGCGCACTCGTCACCATCGGCGCCGAGGAATTCGGCACTCCGATTTCCACCGGCAGGCCATCTTCGGCGGCAACCACGTCGCGGACCACATCCCAGTTCATGCGCAGGTTGTTGGTGATGTCCTCACGCTTGAGCATCGCGTTGATCACCGCGGTGTGTTTGTCGACCACAGAAGGGTTGCCCTTGTCGTCCAGCGGCGTGTGCGCTTCCAGATACACCTTGCCGCCACTGATACCGAACTTGTACGGGTCGCTGATAATGCGCACCGACGTGCCTACCGGCACCATGCTCGCCATTTCCAGCACGTTGTTGTTGAACATGCGGAAGCAACCGTGGCTGGTGCGCATGCCGATGCCGAACTTCTTGTTCGAACCGTGGATCAGGTAGCCCGGCGTGCCCAGCGTGAACTTGAACGGCCCCAGCGGGTTGTCCGGGCCGGCCGGCACCACGTTCGGCAATGGATCGCCGTCAGCGGCGTGCTCGGCCTTGATCGACGCTGGAGGGGTCCAGGTCGGGTTCGGCGTCTTGGCGGTGATGCTGGTATGGGCAATCGGCGAGCCCCAGCCTTCACGGCCGATACCCAGCGGGAACGTGTACACCACGTTCCGGCCTTTCGGGAAGTAATAGAGCCGGTACTCGGCCAGGTTGATGACGATGCCTTCACGCGGGCCTGGTGGCAGGATGAAGCGCGTCGGCAGCACCACTTCGGTGCCTGCGCCCGGCAGCCATGGATCGACGCCAGGGTTGGCCGCGACCATTTCCGAATAGCCCAGATCGTAGGTGGTGCCAAGGTCGGCGAAGGTATCTTCGTACTTGGCCTTGATCACCTGGACCTGACCGACGATGTCTTCACCGGGTGGTGGCAGGGGCAGCTCCAATGCTGCTACGGGACCCGCCACACAGAGGGCGGCGAGAGACAGGTAGCGGGTGACGGCAGGAAAGCGCGGCAACATCCGGAAAATCCTTCGCATGATCGACAAGGGTATAAAAACGGGATTGTACACCGGCATCTGCAAAATCGGGGAGTTGACCGATAGCAAGCAATCTATCGGCTTCTAAAGCTCGAAACGCAGTTCCGGCCAGATCGGCGACGTGCCGCGTTTTTGCGATTCCAGAATGGCCCGGCACAGCGAGCACAGGCGCTGATCCTGGAACACACGGCGATCGACACTCGACCAGCGCGGTTGTGCTGGCAACAGGCTGCCGCACAAGGTCCGGTCCGCCGAGCCGCCCAACTCCAGTTGACGGGTCACCAGATGTACCCGCACTTCCTGGCAGGCGAACAGATCCAGCTGTTCGTCAGGCTCGATCAGTTGGTAGGCAAAAAGTGACCAGGCAGGACGCGGCATCGGGGGCTCCAAATCGGGGGCGCCACCTTAGCCGAAACACCGCCGCTAGAAAAGCGTCAAAGCAGCGGTTTCAGTGTAGGCCAGACATTTTCCAGCAACTTGTCCTGAGCCCCGACAGCCGGGTGCAAGCCGTCGGCTTGCATCAAGTCCGGATGACCGCCCACGCCGTCGAGAAAAAACGGCACCAGCGGGATCTTTTTCTCCTCGGCCAGTGTGCTGTAGACCTCTAACTTGGGCAGCCATGGTACGCCTGTCGGATTTAAGAGATGGATAGCGCTCCATTGTTAATTCCACATTGACATCATGGCCAACCGCCAGCGAGACTCGCTGTATAACCTCACCAATGATAAGGAAATCCGATAATGAAAAAGCGCTCCTTTTTGGTACCAATGGCTACTCTGGCAGCAGCCGTAGCTACCGAGCACGCTTCAGCCTTAGCCACCCACGAGGTTGCCGAGCCCAGCACCGACACCACCATCTCACTCAAATCGGCTACTCAGAGCGAAAACATTTCGGCTCGCGGCGGCAATGATCTATTTGCGTTTGTCCTAAAACGCGGAGATCAAGGTCAATTCATGGCTTATCACAGCTCTCATAGCTCCCACGCGTCGCACAGCTCACATAGTTCCCACCACTCGGGCTCCTGAAATGGAACTTGCGGCTACGCTCGCCTTTGATGAGCGGCTTTATGACGTACAGGTTCTGCAAAAAGCCGCTTACCGCTCGATGAACTCACTGACAGCCGATATCACATGCGCTGATGGAAAATTTATCTGCACCTTATCCTCGAATATCGGCATAGATGAACCTTCGTTTTTGTCTGCGGTTCAAGAATTCAAAAAGGACGTACTCGACTACCAGCTGCGCCACCAGCTGAACGCTGAAACCCTACCGATCAAGAATCTGATCCTTGGGCTGGCCTTCTCAAAAACCGGACTGATCAGTGAGTAAATTCCAAAAGCTGGAATTTTATGTACAGCAACGTCCCTACGAGTTGCTGCCATTCAAATTTGATCGCCTGAATGACGACGAGTACGTCATCACCAATATGGCAGGCGAGTATCACGTCATACCGATACCGATGCTCGAACCGCTGATCAGCAAGACGCTCCCGGTCACATCAGAGCTGATCCCTACGCTCCGGTCGAAGCAGTTCATCCGATTCACCAATGAGCAGGCACCGCTTCAGCTTTTGGCACTCAAGATTCGTACACGCTTGTCCAGACTGCCCCAGTTCACCAATCTGCATATCTTTGTCGTAACCCTTCGCTGCGATCACAGTTGCCCGTATTGCCAGGTATCAAGGCAGTCGGAGAGCAAAGGCGAATTCGACATGACGACGAAGATGGCTGAAAAGTCGTTGGATTTTGTTTTCAGGTCACCCAATCCAGCCATCAAAATAGAATTTCAGGGTGGCGAGCCACTGCTGAACTTCGAGATGGTGAAGTACGTCGTTCTTGAGGCAAAAAAACGCAACCTCAAGGAAGGTCGTGACCTTCAGTTCGTCATTGCAACCACACTTTCGCTACTGACTGATGAAGTGCTCGATTTCTGTAAGCAGCACAACATCGTGCTTTCATCTTCTCTCGATGGGCCAATGGATCTCCATAATGCGAACCGCCCGCGCCCCGGAAGAGACAGTCATCAGCGCTTCGAAGAAGGCCTGAATAAAGCGCGCGCCGCCCTTGGTTACGATCAGGTTTCAGCTCTGATGACGACTACGGATAAGAGTCTGCCGCGAGTACGTGACATCATCGATGAATACTTGCGCCTAGGCTTTGACGGAATCTTTCTCCGTACACTCTCCCCATACGGCTTCGCAATCAAGACCAAGAAATTCATGTCGTATGACACCGAGCGCTGGCTGGAATTTTACAAGGAAGGCCTTGAGTACATCATTGAGCTGAACAAGTCCGGCGTACGATTTGTCGAGCAGTACTCCGCACTCGTGCTGACGAAAATGCTGACATCAGGGGATCCTGGATTTGTTGATTTGATGAACCCTGCTGGCGCTGGTATCGCCGCCATCGTGTTCAACTACGACGGATCGGTCTATGCCTCAGACGAAAGCCGAATGCTTGCCGAGATGGGCGATCATACGTTCAGGCTGGGCAATATTCTTGAGCATTCCTATGAGGAGATCATCCTCTCTGACCAACTGCTGGATGCACTGGAGAACTCCTTCACCTTAAGCGCCCCTATGTGCTCTGACTGTGCGTTTGAACCCTACTGTGGTGCCGAGCCCGTCTACCATCACGCCATGCACAAGGACCTAGTAGCGAGAAAACCTGAATCTTCGTTCTGCAAGCGCAACATGGGGATTTTCAAGCATCTCATTGGACTGATGGGAAGTGATGAACATACAAAACGGATTTTTATGGGGTGGGCGAATCGATGCTGAAGCTCAGTGGCAAGATTATTCGTATCCACGCGGTTAATGTTTACAAGGATCTCACCCTGATCAAGGTTTCCACCAACCGGAACCTGCCTGAAGTCTTGCGCCGGGAAATGGCCTATCTGATTTCCGATCATCAGATTCCCAGCGGATTCGCACACTATCTACTGACGGAGCAACATCAGAAGCTGGCGGAGAAGCTGCCTACCGGATCTGACTACTCAATCCTGCCAAATGACTACAGCTACATCGGTGACAATGACGTTATCCGGCTTTCAGCTGATCGCCAGAGCATTCGAGTGTTGTTTAGGGCTACGTCCCCCAACAACAGCATCCTGCTGACCGAGCAGTGCAATAACTACTGCCTTATGTGTTCTCAACCGCCCAAAGCAGCTGACGATTCATGGATACTCGATGAGGTCGAAAGCTTGATTCCGTTGATCCCAAAAGAGACCCGGGAGCTAGGGTTTACTGGGGGTGAGCCAACGACCGACAAAGAGCGTTTTCTTAAGATCATC
Source organism: Pseudomonas sp. GL-B-26 (assembly GCF_019947405.1). Taxonomy (NCBI): domain Bacteria; kingdom Pseudomonadati; phylum Pseudomonadota; class Gammaproteobacteria; order Pseudomonadales; family Pseudomonadaceae; genus Pseudomonas; species Pseudomonas sp. GL-B-26. The sequence goes on from NZ_JAGYGJ010000009.1 coordinate 45,688, forward strand.
CGCCTGACCAAAAGCTATCTGCCAAGAACCGCAATCCACATCCTTTCGAATGGTCGAAGCTTCAAAGACCCAACGTTCGCAGAAAAATATGCAGCAATAGAATTGTCCGACGCGATGATCGGAATCCCAGTCTACTCAGACGATCCCACACTGCATGATTACATCGTCCAAGCTCGAGGAGCATTTGATGAAACCATCCAGGGCATTCTCAACCTGAAGCGTTTGGGTCAGAAGGTTGAGATCCGAGTGGTCATTCACAAACTCTCAGTACAGCGCCTTCCTGAACTGTGTGAGTTCATCGCCCGCAATCTTCTGTTTGTTGATCAGGTAGCACTGATGGGCCTTGAAATGATGGGCTTCACCAGGGCAAATCTTGACGAGCTATGGATTGACCCAATTGAGTACAAAGACACTCTCAGCAGGTCTGTTAGCATTCTGGCCAGATATGGCATGAACATTTCAGTCTACAACCATCAGCTTTGCTTGGTGAATCCGGACATTCTGCCCTACTACCGCAAATCGATTAGTGATTGGAAAAACGAGTTCGCACCCGAGTGTCAGAGCTGCAAGAAACAGAATGAGTGCGGGGGATTTTTCTCCTCGGGAGTCAAGTTCGGCTACAGCAAACAGCTTTCTCCGTTCTGATCTCGTTGTCTCACCTCGGGATTCCGCGTTTTTTTTCGCTAGAGATGAAAATCATTTTTTTCGAGGATCAGCTTCCGCTCTGATCCGCCCAGGAGATTATTTCAAAGCAGCGGTTTCAGTGTAGGCCAGACATTTTCCAGCAACTTGTCCTGAGCCCCGACAGCCGGGTGCAAGCCGTCGGCTTGCATCAAGTCCGGATGACCGCCCACGCCGTCGAGAAAAAACGGCACCAACGGGATTTTTTTCTCCTCGGCCAGGGTGCTGTAGACCTTCGCGAAGGCCTCGGTATAACGAACGCCGTAGTTGGGTGGCAATTGCATGCCGAGCAGCAGCACCTTGGCGCCACTCGCGCGAGAGCTGTCGATCATTGCTGCAAGGTTTTGTTGCAATTGCGTTGGCAGCAATCCGCGCAGGCCATCGTTGCCGCCCAACTCGAGGATTACCAACTCCGGTTTATGCTCTGCAAGCAGCGCGGGCAGGCGCGCCTGGCCTCCGGCACTGGTGTCGCCGCTGATGGACGCATTGACCACCTTATCGTCGAAACCTTCGCGCTTGAGCCGTTGCTCGAGCAATGACACCCATCCCAACCGGGTATCCAGCCCGAAACCCGCGCTGATACTATCGCCAACGATCAGGACTGTACCCGCCGCTGCGTTCTGGGCCATGCACATCAAGGCCAGGCCAGCACTCAAAAACCACACACGCATCGGATTCTCCATGGGCGCAAGCATTCTCACCGCGAAGAACCTCAGCAAAGTGGTTCCCAGCGCGGAAGGTGAACTGACTATCCTGCACGAACTCAGCCTGGAACTGAACAAGGGCGACAGCCTGGCCATCGTTGGCGCCTCCGGTTCCGGCAAGTCCACCCTCCTCGGCTTGCTCGCTGGCCTCGATCTGCCGAGCAGCGGCGACGTCACCCTCGCCGGGCAAGCCCTGAGCAATCTCGATGAAGACCAGCGCGCCCGCATCCGGGCCGAGCATGTCGGGTTTGTGTTTCAGTCCTTTCAGCTGCTCGACAGTCTCAACGCCCTGGAAAACGTCATGCTGCCGCTGGAACTCGATGGCCGCAAAGACGCCCGTGAACGCGCCACCGAGCTGCTGCAACGGGTCGGTCTGGGCCAGCGACTGACCCATTCGCCACGCCAGCTCTCGGGTGGCGAACAGCAGCGTGTGGCGATTGCCCGTGCGTTTGCCGCAGAACCCGATGTGCTGTTCGCCGACGAACCCACCGGCAACCTCGACAGCCACACCGGCGAGCGCATCAGCGATCTGCTGTTCGAACTCAACCAGGAACGCGGCACAACCCTGGTGCTGGTGACCCACGACGAACGCCTGGCACATCGCTGCCGGCGTCTGATTCGCCTTGAAGCCGGCCTGCTGGTCGCCCCTCTGGAGCCTTGATGGCACGCCTGCCGCTGTTGCGCCTGTTCAGTCTTGCCATCCGCCAACTAATGCGTGACGCCCGCGCCGGTGAGTTGCGCGTGTTGTTCTTTGCCTTGCTGGTGGCCGTGGCGGCGAGTACCGCCATCGGCTACTTCGGTGCCCGCCTGAACGGCGCCATGATGCTGCGCGCCACCGAGTTTCTCGGTGCCGACTTGCTGCTTGAAGGCAGCTCTCCCGCGCGCCCCGAACAAATTAAAAGCGGCACGGAGCTGGGCCTTGAGCACGCTCAGGTGGTGGAATTCTCCAGCGTCATCGCCACTGACAACGGCATTCAGTTGTCCAGCATTAAAGCTGCCGACGACGTCTACCCACTGCGCGGCGAGCTGAAAAGTGCCCCGGTGCCCTTCGCCCCGGAAGAACCCGGTGGCGGACCGAAACCCGGTGAAGCCTGGGTCGAAGCACGACTGCTGACGGCGCTGGACCTGAAGATCGGCGACAGCATCGACGTCGGCATGCGAACCCTCAAACTGGCGCGAGTGCTGACCTACGAACCGGACCGCGCCGGCAATTTCTACAGCCTGACGCCGCGGGTGCTGATCAACCTCAGCGACCTCGCCGCGACCGGCGTGGTGCAACCCGGCAGCCGGGTCAGTTACCGCGAACTCTGGCGCGGCAAAGCCGAGGCGCTGGAAACCTATCGTCAATTGATCAAACCCGGACTGGCCGCCAACCAGCGTTTGCAAGATGCCCGCGATGGCAACCGACAGATCGGCGGCGCCTTGGGCAAGGCCGAGCGTTACTTGAACATGGCCAGTCTGGTGGCGGTTCTGCTGTCCGGTGTGGCGGTGGCGCTGTCGGCCACGCGCTTCGCCACTCGCCGATTCGATGCCAGCGCATTGCTGCGTTGTCTGGGATTGTCCCGGCGGGAAACCATGGTGCTGTTCAGTTTGCAGCTGACGGCGCTCGGGCTGCTCGCCAGCATCAGCGGCGCCCTCATCGGCTGGTTCGCGCAACTGGGACTGTTCGCGCTGCTGCATGATTTATTACCGACCGACGTTCCACCGGGCGGTCTGTTTCCTGCCATTGCCGGGATCGGCACCGGATTGGTGGCGCTGGCCGGTTTTGCCTTGCCGCCACTGGCGGCACTGGGTCGGGTTCCACCATTGCGGGTATTGCGTCGGGACATGCTGCCGATTCCTTCCAGCACCTGGATGGTCTACGGCGCGGCATTGGGCGCCCTCGGGCTGATCATGTGGCGCCTGAGCCTGGACCTGATATTGACCTTCGCCCTGCTCGGTGGCGGCGTGATCGCGGCGTTGGTGCTTGGCGGCTTGCTGTTGCTGCTTCTGAAGAGCCTGCGTCGAATGCTGGCCCGTGCCTCTTTGCCATGGCGCCTCGGACTGGGCCAATTGCTGCGTCATCCGCTGGCAGCCGCTGGGCAATCCCTGGCCTTCGGGTTGATTCTGCTGTCCATGGCGCTGATCGCATTGCTGCGCGGCGAGTTGCTGGACACCTGGCAGAACCAGCTACCGAAAAACGCACCCAACTATTTCGCACTGAACATCCTGCCGGCGGACAAACAGGCATTCATCGATCGCCTGATCAAACTGTCTGCGCAATCGGCGCCGCTATACCCGGTGGTACCTGGACGGCTGATCAGCGTCAACGGCGAACCGGTACAGGAAATCGTCAGCAAGGATTCGGCCGGTGATCGAGCGATCCAGCGCGACCTGAGCCTGACCTGGGCGGCGGATTTGCCGACGGGCAACAAACTCACGGCGGGCAACTGGTGGACTGATCAGACACCGGAAGAAATTCCCGGCGTATCGGTGGAAGGCAAAGTCGCTGAAAGCCTGAAGCTCAAGCTCGGCGATCACATGGTGTTTACCGTGGGCGGCGTCAATCGCGAAGCCAAAGTCACCAGCCTGCGGGAGGTCAACTGGGACAACTTCCAGCCTAACTTCTTCATGATCTTCCAGCCCGGCACACTAAAAGATCTGCCGGCGACCTACCTGACCAGTTTTTATCTGGCAGCGGGTCATGATCAGCAGATCGTGGATCTGTCACGAGCCTTCCCGGCAGTGACCATCTTGCAAGTCGAAGCCTTGCTCGAACAGCTGCGCAGCATCCTCGCCCAGGTCACCCTGGCGGTGGAGTACGTGCTGTTGTTCGTGTTGGCGGCGGGGATGGCGGTGTTGTTTTCAGGCTTGCAGGCGACGCTCGATGAACGCATTCGCCAAGGCGCCTTGTTGCGAGCGCTAGGGGCCGAGCGGCAACTGTTGGTCAAGGCCCGGCGGATCGAGTTCGGTTTGCTGGGGGCGGTCAGCGGATTATTGGCAGCGCTGGGTTCGGAACTGGTGAGTCTGGTGCTCTACCGCTACGCCTTCGACCTGCCGTGGCACCCGCATCCGTGGTTGCTGGTATTGCCACTGATCGGCGCAGTGCTGATCGGGGGTGCCGGCGTGTTCGGCACACGTCGCGCGCTGAACGCCAGCCCCCTGACAGTCTTGCGCGAGGGTTGATAGACTCAAGCTCTCTCCACCACAAGAAGTTGCCATGAGCCGTTATCGCCCTCCCCGCACCGCTGGCACCGCGCTGATCACCCCCGAAGGTGAAGCGCGGATGCGGGCCGAGTTTCATGAGCTCTGGCATGTTCGGCGGCCGCAGGTGACACAGTCCGTCAGCGAGGCCGCGGCACAGGGCGATCGCTCGGAAAACGCCGAATACACCTACGGCAAAAAGATGCTGCGCGAGATCGACAGTCGCGTACGCTTTCTCACCAAGCGGCTGGAAGCGCTCAAAGTCGTCAGCGAAAAACCGAGCGATCCGAACAAGGTTTATTTTGGCGCCTGGGTCACGATTGAAGACGAGGACGGGAAGGAGTCGCGCTACCGTATCGTCGGGCCGGATGAACTGGATTTGAAACTGGGCCTGATCAGCATCGATTCGCCGTTGGCGCGCGCCCTGATCGGCAAGGCGCTGGACGCCGAGGTTCGGGTCCAGACACCGACCGGTGAGCAGTGCGTGTATATCGTGGCGATCGACTATCTTTGAGCCGCAGCGCTCTAAACCTCAACGGCGGGTAATCAGCCCCTGTCGGGCAACGCGAATCAATTGCTTGATCACTTCGGGGGCGTCCTCGAAGCTGGGCGATTGAATCACCGCCAGATCGAAACTGTCGCTGGCAAATCGAGCCAGCGATTCACCCTCTTCGACAAACTGGATCAGGAAGGCCGCAGGCCCACCGGTGCGACGTGGCCAGCCATCGAGATAACGCAAAAGTGTCGGCTGATGTTTGCCGCCAAGCAGGATTTTTGGATTGCGCTGGGTCAGGTGTGCCGTGATCGGCGCGGGGCGTATAACCGGGCTTAGTGCATTCATTGTGTCGTGTCTCTGCCTCAAAAGTCTGCATGGCAGGTGAGAGGCAACACCGAACCAGCGCTTTAGCGGTATTTCGAAGCCTGTTTCAAGCTTCTATCAGCAACTGAATGAGTCACCTGGCGCCCCGCAAGTAGCTGTTTAAATCGGCGCATGGGCAGCATCCTAGAGAAGCTGACCGGACAGTGTCAAGAATGACGAGAACAAAAAAGGCCCGCGCAATGCGGGCCTTTTAATTGAACCAGAGCGGTCAGCCAGCGATAGCGCGGTCAGCCGAGAGCTTGCCGGCGCCTTCGATCAGCACCGCGATGCTGCCACCGAGCAGGGCCAGAGCGAATTCATAACCGTTGTTGGCCATGAACAGACCGTTAGGAAGGTGCACCGAGAAGATTGCCACCAGCGAGAGGAACGCCAGGCCGAGGGCTGCCGGGCGAACGAGCAAGCCTATGATCAATGCCAGACCGGCGAAGAACTCGGTACCGCCCGCCAGCGTCGCCATCAGATAGCCCGGCGCCAGGCCGATGCTTTCCATGTACTGCGCGGTGCCCGCCAAACCGTAACCACCGAACGCCCCAAAGAGCTTCTGCGAGCCGTGGGCAGCGAAGATGATGCCGACGAAGATCCGCAAGACAGTCAGGCCGTAGCCAGCGCGGGTAAACAGTACCTTGTTGATCAGTGTGCTCATGCTGTGTCATCCGTTGTCAGTGTGTGTTGGTTGGCCGCTATATTAATCAGTAAATCCCATGTTAAAAGCGCAATTAATGCGCCATAACAATCAGTTTATTCGATTATTTACGTGAGGCAACTTTCTGCCCCTGGGGCTCCAACGACTCCCGCTCCCGATCGAACGCCAAGTAATACTTGTTCACGCTATTAACATAGCTGACGGCGCCCATTCCCACCTGCTCCATGGCGATGCGTTCGACCTGGAAGAACCACTGATTGGGATTCAAACCGCGCCGACGAGCCTCGGCACGCATGCCCTGAACCCGCTCCGGCCCCATGTTGTAGGCCGCCAGCACGAACGCCATGCGCTCGCGCTCGTTGAGTTTGGGGCTGGCGAAGAACTTGCGACGAATCATGGCCAGGTACTTGGCCCCGGCCTGCACATTGGCGTCGAGATTCTGAATGTTGTTGACCCCCACCCGCTGGGCGGCGGACGGGGTGATCTGCATCAGGCCGGTAGGGCCGCTGCCACTGCGGGCATTGGGTTGCAGGGCCGATTCCTTGAACGCCAGGGCCGCCAGGTTCAACCAGTCCATGCCTTGGGCTTCGGCGTGTTTCTGCAGCACCGGCCGAAGTTTTTCGAGGCGCTGGCGATCAGCCTTGGCCAATGGATAGTGCACTTGATACAGGCGTCGATAGATCCGCAGGAACGCGGCATCCTGATCCGATGATTTTTTGTAACCGGTCAGGAAGCGATCAATGCTCGCGCGCAACATTGAGGCGTCGCGGCGCACGAACCAGAATTCTTCGCCCGGTTCACTGATGAGCACCTGCCGATCGAAACGCAATTTGGGCAGGATCTTGCCCCAGCGCTCGGCAATGGGTTGTTCGACGATCGTCAGGTGAAAGATTCCGCCCTGGACCATCTCCAGCACATCCTCGACCGCCAGACTGGGATCGACCCACTCGATGATCACCGGTGGCAGTTTAAGCAGCGCGAGCTTTTGATTGATCTGACTGACCGCGTCCCCGGCGGCACTGCCGGTGGGCAACGCCAGGGTTTTGCCGGAAAGCTGTTCGAGACGGGTGTAACGTCGCTCGCCTTTGATCCCGACCAATATCAACGGGATGTTGCTGGCAATCGGTTCACTGGTGCTGACCGCGTGGCCCGGTTGCAGGTCCAGCAGTTCCCCCGGCGCGACCAGATCACCCTCGCCGCGCTGCAACGCGCCGATCAGTTGATCCTTGCCCTTGGGAATGATCTTGAGGGTGATTTCCTGACCGTCACGGGCGTGACCGTTGAGGTATTGCTCGAAGGCACGCAAGCGATGGTATTCAACACCGATGGCCTGGCCCTGGACTTCGCCGGAGCTGTTGCGGCTCTGGTTGACCAACACGCGCAGCACGCGACTGCTGCGGATTTCCGCCAAGTCGCGCACTTTGGTCGAAGGCACGGCTTGCAGCGGCCCGGCCAAACGCGCGACCGCCGGCATCGGCAGCAGCAACGAGCAACACAGCAGTAGCAAAACCGAGGGACGTATCATCCACTCTCCAGAAAGAATACTGGGCCGATCTCAAGAATTTTCATGAAATCGAACGACAGAAACAGAGCGCCTTGAGCGCTGGCAAAGTGCGAAAGACTGGCACAGTGATGGCACCGTGGCCACCCTGACCTGTCTCGCGGCATCAAGAGACAGCTTTAACTCGTTGTAGTTCTTGGCTTTTCTTATAAATCTACAGCTCTGATATGCTTTCCGGCCTTTGGTCCGAGGTAGCACCATGCAACTCATCGATATCGGCGTCAACCTGACCAACCCCAGTTTTGCCGACAAACACCAGGCTGTACTCGACCGCGCCTACGCTGCCGGGGTCTGCCAATTGGTGCTCACCGGCACCAGTGTCGAGGGCAGCGAGCAGGCGCTGGAACTGTGCCGCCAACTGGACGAAACGGCTCAACGGCTGTTCGCCACCGCCGGCATTCACCCCCACTGCGCCAGCGACTGGAACGCCGACAGCGCCCAGCGTCTGCGCAGTTTGCTCAAAGAGCCGAACGTCGTGGCGGTGGGTGAATGCGGGCTGGATTTCAACCGTGATTTCTCGCCGCGCCCGCAGCAGGAAAAAGTCCTGGAAAAGCACCTGGAGTTGGCAGTCGAGCTGCAATTGCCGGTGTTCCTCCACGAGCGCGATGCCAGTCAGCGCTTGCTGGAAATCCTTCGCGATTACCGTGATCAATTGCCGGCTGCCGTGGTGCATTGCTTCACGGGCGAAAAGAAGGCGCTGTTCAGTTACCTCGATCTGGATTTACACATCGGCATCACCGGCTGGATCTGCGACGAGCGCCGGGGCACGCACCTGCATCCACTGGTGAAAGAGATCAAACAGGGACGGCTAATGCTGGAAAGCGATGCGCCGTATCTGTTGCCGCGCAGTCTGCGACCCAAGCCGAAGAATGGTCGCAACGAACCGGCGTATCTGACCGAAGTATTGCGTGAAGTGGCGTTGCATCGTGGGGAGAGCGAGGAAGATCTGGCCGCTCACAGCACGGCGTGTGCGCGAGCGTTCTACGGGTTGCCAATGGTCGACTGAAGAACCGAATCTGTGGGAGCGAGCAAGCTCGCTCCCACATTATCAGTGGCTGCTGCGCATCATCTCTTTAGGCACGTACTTGCCGATCTCGAACTTGCCGATCGCCGCACGGTGCACTTCGTCCGGGCCGTCGGCCAGGCGCAGGGTGCGCTGCATCGCATACATGTACGCCAGTGGGAAATCGTTGGACACCCCTGCCCCGCCATGGATCTGGATCGCCCGGTCGATCACCCGCAAGGCCACGTTCGGTGCGACAACCTTGATCTGAGCGATTTCGCTCTTCGCAATCTTGTTGCCCACGGTGTCCATCATGTACGCCGCTTTCAACGTCAGCAGGCGCGCCATGTCGATTTCCATCCGCGAGTCGGCAATCTTGTCGATGTTGCCGCCCAGACGTGCCAAAGGTTTACCGAACGCAGTACGGGTTACCGCCCGTTTGCACATCAGTTCCAATGCACGTTCGGCCATGCCGATTGAACGCATGCAGTGGTGAATCCGACCCGGGCCAAGGCGACCCTGAGCGATTTCGAAGCCGCGTCCTTCGCCCAACAGGACGTTTTCGTACGGCACGCGGACGTTTTCGAACAGCACTTCGGCGTGGCCGTGAGGTGCGTCGTCGTAACCGAACACTGGCAGCGGACGAACGATCTTCACGCCCGGGGCATCCACCGGCACCAGAATCATCGAGTGCTGCGCATGGCGCGGCGCGTCAGGATCGCTCAGGCCCATGAAGATCAGAATCTTGCAGCGTGGATCGCAGGCGCCTGAGGTCCACCATTTTTTGCCGTTGATCACCCACTCGTCGCCATCACGCACGGCGCGGGCGGCCATGTTGGTGGCGTCGGACGAGGCCACGTCCGGCTCGGTCATGGCGAACGCCGAGCGAATTTCGCCGCGCAGCAACGGTTCGAGCCAGCGCTGTTTCTGTTCTTCATTGGCGTAGCGCACCAGCACTTCCATGTTGCCGGTGTCTGGCGCGGAGCAGTTGAACGGCTCGGGGCCCAGCAGCGAGCGGCCCATGATTTCGGCCAACGGCGCGTATTCAAGGTTGGTCAGGCCGGCGCCGAGTTCGGACTCCGGCAGAAACAAATTCCACAAACCTTCAGCCTTGGCCTTGAGTTTGAGCTCTTCCATGATTGCGGTCGGCTGCCAGCGATCGCCCTCGGCGACTTGGCGCTCGAACACCGCTTCGGCGGGATAAACGTAGGTGTCCATGAACGCGGTCACGCGCTCACGCAGTTCTTGCACCTTGGGCGAATAAGCGAAATCCATGGGCAGCTCTACCTTTTAACGGAGGGTTTTGATGAGTTGTTCAGGTCATGCAATCGATGCTAGAACAGCTACGAAAATTTACCTAGCCTATTCTCGGCGTGTATTAACATTCATCACCGATATATGATCGGCTGATCGAGAGCCCAACAATAAGAGTGCAGCGCAATGAATCTGAGCAAGGTCGACCTCAACCTTTTCATCGTCTTCGACGCGATCTACACCGAAGCCAACCTGACCCGTGCCGGGCAGATTGTCGGCATTACTCAACCGGCGGTCTCGAACGCTCTGGCCCGTCTGCGCGAGACCTTCAATGACCCGTTGTTCGTGCGTACCGCTCAGGGCATGGTCCCGACGCCCATGGCGCAGAACATTATCGGGCCGGTGCGCAACGCCCTCTCCTTGCTGCGGGTGTCGGTGCAGGAAAGCCGTATTTTCAACCCGTTGCAGGCGGTCAAGACCTACCGCATCAGCATGACCGACCTCACCGAAGCGGTGATCCTGCCACCACTGTTTCAGCGCCTGCGGCGCCTGGCGCCGACAGTGATCATCGAAAGCTTTCTGTCCAAGCGCCGCGAAACCACCAAGGAGCTGGCGGCCGGGCGGCTTGATTTCGCTGTCGATGCGCCGCTTAACACTGACCCGCAAGTGCGCCACGTCAAGTTGATGGAAGACCGTTACGTGTGCGCCATGCGTAAGGGCCATCCGCTGGCGGGCAAAGAGAAATTCACCCTTGATGATTATCTGTCGCTGACCCACATCCATATCTCCAGCCGCCGCAGTGGTCTGGGCCATGTCGACCTGGCCCTGGGCAAAATGGGCATTCAGCGCAAGATCGCCCTGCGATCCCAGCATTACTTGATGGCATCCCAAGTGTTGCAACAGACCGACATGGTCATGACCGTGCCGGAACGCTTTGCCCGTCGCCATGATTTGTACTCGGTGAACCTGCCGGTCAACGATGTACCGCCGGTGGAAACCCACCTCTATTGGCACGAAAGCACTGATCAGGACCCGGCCAACCGCTGGATGCGCGAGCAGATGATCGAGTTGTGCCAGCAGGTGACGGCGCATGAGAAGAAGCTCGATAAGGTGTAGGGCTTTTTACCGAGTTATCGTTCTTCGTCGGAACGCCGCCCGGAGCAAGCCCGCTCCCACATTTGATCTCCAGTGTTCGCACGACCAATGTGGGAGCGGGCTTGCTCGCGAAGAGGCCCGTAAGAACACCGAAGATCAGCGCCCCTTGACGTAAACGTCAACCTGCCATTAGCTTAGCGCCATGACCTTTTTCGAGCGCTTCCATGAGCAGCCAGACCTATAGCATTTCCGACCTCGCCCGCGAGCTCGACATCACCACCCGGGCCATTCGCTTTTATGAAGAACAAGGCCTGCTCAGTCCCGAGCGACGCGGTCAGGAACGCATCTACTCGCCCCGTGACAAGGTCAGCCTGAAGCTGATCCTGCGGGGCAAGCGCATTGGTTTCTCCTTGGCCGAATGCCGCGAGCTGATCGAACTCTACGACCCCACCGGCGGCAATCAGAAACAGCTGCAAACCATGCTGACCAAAATCGCCGAACGTCGTGAACAGCTGGAACAGCAGATGCTCGACATCGAACAGATGAAGCTGGAACTGGATACCGCGCAGGAGCGTTGCACCCAGGCGCTGGAACAGACCATCAAGAGCCAGCAGACCGTTCAGTAGTCCTTAACCCACAGGTGAATTGCTTATGTCCCTTCCCGCCCACGTACGCCTGGTCGAAGTCGGCCCACGCGACGGTCTGCAAAACGAAGCCCAACCCATCAGCATTGCGGACAAGGTGCAACTGGTCGACGCGCTGACCGCCGCAGGCCTCGGCTATATAGAAGTCGGCAGTTTCGTGTCGCCCAAATGGGTACCGCAAATGGCTGGTTCCGCCGACGTCTTCGCGCAGATCCAGCGCAAGCCGGGCGTGACCTATGGTGCACTTGCACCGAACCTGCGCGGGTTTGAAGACGCCATTGCAGCCGGGGTCAAGGAAGTCGCGGTCTTCGCCGCCGCGTCGGAATCGTTTTCCCAACGCAACATCAATTGCTCGATCAGCGAAAGCCTTGAGCGCTTCGTGCCGATCATGGACGCCGCCAGGCAACACGGGGTCAGCGTGCGCGGTTACGTGTCCTGTGTGCTGGGCTGCCCTTACGAAGGTAACGTCGCGCCGGAACAAGTCGCTCGGGTCGCTCGCGAGCTCTACGCGATGGGCTGCTATGAAGTTTCCCTGGGCGACACTATCGGCACCGGCACCGCTGGCGCGACCCGCAAGATGTTCGAAGTGGTCTCGGCCGATGTGCCCCGTGAAAAACTGGCCGGGCACTTCCACGACACCTATGGCCAGGCCATGGCCAACATCTACGCCAGTCTGCTGGAAGGCATCTCGGTGTTCGACAGCTCCATCGCCGGTCTCGGCGGCTGCCCGTATGCCAAGGGCGCCAGCGGTAACGTCGCCACCGAAGACGTGGTTTACCTGCTAAACGGCCTGGGTATCGAAACCGGTATCGACCTGGACGCCTTGATTCTGGCCGGTCAGCAGATTTGCACGGTGCTGGGGCGCCCGACCGGTTCGCGCGTGGCCAAGGCTCGTAGCGCACAGTGAGGCGTCCGGGTGTTACCGCTGCGTCTGAAACGTGGGGGCGCAAGCGAGTAACACGGAAACAAATTGTCGGGTTTTGACTGACGGAAAAATCCGATAAAAATGCAAATTATTGATTTTAAAGGATTTTTAAAAGTTGGCACGGCTTCTGCTATCTCTACTGCATAACAAGAACAAAAAAAGCGGCAAACCTAATAAAAATAAGACGTAACGACTCTGACATAACAAAAACAACACGGCAGAGACGCAGCTAACAGATTTTTTTGGAGAGGATGTGCTTTTCAGGGTGCTTTTCGGAGTAACCCGCAACCGGGCAGAGAACAATAAAACTACCTTCAGGTAGCTCCCGAACTGGTTGGATCGCTTAGCGAAAAAGTAGATCAGCGCTCAAAAAAATACGTTTGCTCTTGATCCCGGATGGGGATCGACAAAAACAGCGGTAAAGGGTCACGGTTTCCAAAAACAACAAAAGACCGCCCCTCAATAATAAAAAAGAGCACGCGCAACGACAAAATTAAAGGGGAGCTTCGGCTCCCCTTTGTGCTTTCTGGTGTTTGCCTTTCCCCCAATCCAAATGTGGGAGCGGGCTTGCTCGCGAAAGCGGTATGTCAGTCAACATTTTCGTCGGCTGATACACCGCTTTCGCGAGCAAGCCCGCTCCCACAGGGATTGTGGTCAGCCTTTGATATCTCGCAATTCCTCGATACTGATCTCGCGCATCCGAAACTTCTGGATCTTCCCGGTCACGGTCATCGGAAACTCATCGACGAACTTAAAGTAACGCGGTGTCTTGAAGTGCGCGATGCGCTCCTTGCACCACGCTTGCAGCTCCTGCTCGGTGGCGCTGTGGCCCGGATGGAATTTGATCCAGGCGACAATCTCTTCGCCATAACGCGAACACGGAATCCCGATCACTTGCACATCGGCGACGGCCGGATGGGTGAAGAAGAACTCTTCCAACTCCCGCGGGTAAATATTCTCACCACCGCGAATGATCATGTCCTTGTTACGTCCGGCAATGCACACGTAGCCTTCGTCGTTCATGCTCGCCAGATCACCGGTGTGCATCCAGCCGGCCTGATCGATGGCTTCGGCGGTGCCTTGCGGATTGTTCCAGTAACCGAGCATCACGCTGTAGCCGCGGGTGCACAGTTCACCGATAGCGCCGCGCGGCACCAGGTTGCCCGCTTCGTCGATGATCTTGCTTTCCAGTTGTGGCTGGGTGCGGCCGACGGTGGTGACGCGCAATTCCAGTTCGTCTGACGGACCGGTCTGCAACGACACCGGACTTGTTTCCGTCATGCCGTAGGCAATCTGCACTTCGCTCATGTGCATGTCACTGATAACCCGACGCATCACTTCGATCGGACAGGTAGCCCCGGCCATGATCCCGGTGCGCAGGCTCGACAGATCGAATTCAGCGCGTTTGGGCTGATCGAGCATGGCGATGAACATAGTTGGCACGCCATAAAGCGCGGTGGCCTTTTCTTCGGCGACAGTGGTCAGGGTCAGCAGCGGATCGAACGCATCGTTGGGGTAAATCATGGTGCTGCCGTGGGTCATGCAACCGAGGTTGCCCATGACCATGCCGAAGCAGTGATACAGCGGCACCGGGATGACCAGACGATCTTCATTGGTCAGGCCCAGGCTTTCGCCGACCATGTAACCGTTGTTGAGAATGTTGTAGTGACTGAGGGTCGCGCCCTTCGGAAAACCGGTGGTGCCAGAGGTGTACTGGATGTTTACCGCCTGGTCGAAATGCAGGCTGTCCTGGCGTTCGCGCAACTGCTCGGCTGACACGCTGCCCGCCAGATCGGTCAATTGCGACCAAGGCAGGAAACCCGATGGCGGCTGAGCATCAAGGCTGATGACACCGCTCAGCTCCGGCAGGCGCTGGCTCTGCAACTTCCCGATGGATTGCTCCGCCAACTCCGGAACGAGGCCTTGCAGCATTCCATGATAGTCGGAGGTCTTGAAGGCGCCGGCGCAGACCAGCCATTGGCAGCCCGACTGCTTCAACACGTATTCAAGTTCGGAGCTGCGATAAGCCGGGTTGATGTTGACCAGAATCACGCCGATTTTCGCGCTGGCGAACTGACTGATACACCATTGGGCGCAGTTCGGTGCCCAGATGCCGAGACGGTCACCGGCCTGCAAGCCCAGCGCCACAAATGCTCTGGCGTGCAGATCCACGGCTTCGGCCAGTTGCTGCCAGGTGTAGCGCAACTGTTGATGACGCACGACCAGCGCCTCCCCGGTCGGGTACTGCGCGACAGTGTTATCGAACGCCTGGCCGATGGTCATCGCCAGCAAGGCTTTGTCCTGGGAACCACGGGTGTAACTGCGCTGCGGGCTTGCACTGGGTTGATCCATGACGACCCCTATTGTCTTTTTTAGTGGGTTGTTGGAACGAGGCATGGCTAGCCCCGATCATTCAGAACTGGCTCTACTCTCGCTCAAGTTGACGTTAACGTAAAGGGTGATTGACAGCCATTCGTCACAGGCTTACGTTAACGTAAAGGTGAGAACCACATCACGGCCCTCCCTACCCTACAAAAAAGCCAAAAGGTGACCCATGAGCTACCCATCCCTGAACTTCGCCCTCGGTGAAACCATCGACATGCTGCGCGATCAGGTTCAGTCCTTCGTCGCCAAAGAGATCGCGCCTCGCGCTGCTCAGATCGACATCGATAACCTGTTCCCCGCCGACCTGTGGCGTAAATTCGGCGACATGGGCCTGCTGGGCGTGACCGTCCCGGAAGAATACGGTGGCGCTGGCCTGGGTTACCTGGCCCACGTGGTAATCATGGAAGAGATCAGCCGCGGTTCGGCCTCGGTTGCCCTGTCCTACGGCGCGCACTCCAACCTCTGCGTCAACCAGATCAACCGCAACGGCAATCACGAACAGAAAACCAAATACCTGCCGAAGCTGATCAGCGGCGAACACATCGGCGCCCTGGCCATGAGCGAACCGAATGCCGGTTCTGACGTGGTGTCGATGAAACTGCGTGCCGACAAACGCGGCGATCACTACGTCCTCAACGGCAGCAAAACCTGGATCACCAACGGCCCAGACGCCAACACCTACGTGATCTACGCCAAGACCGACCTGGAAAAAGGCCCCCACGGCATCACCGCGTTCATCGTAGAACGTGATTCCAAAGGCTTCAGCCGCAGTAACAAATTCGACAAACTCGGCATGCGCGGTTCCAACACCTGCGAGCTGTTCTTCGATGACGTCGAAGTGCCGGAAGAAAACATCCTCGGCGTGCTCAACGGCGGCGTGAAGGTGCTGATGAGCGGCCTCGATTACGAACGCGTTGTCCTGTCCGGCGGCCCGACCGGGATCATGCAGGCCTGCATGGACCTGATCGTGCCGTACATCCACGACCGCAAGCAGTTCGGCCAAAGCATCGGCGAATTCCAGCTGATCCAGGGCAAGGTCGCCGACATGTACACCCAACTCAACGCCAGCCGTGCCTACCTCTATGCGGTGGCCCAGGCGTGCGAGCGTGGCGAAACCGCCCGCAAGGACGCCGCTGGAGTAATCCTCTACAGCGCCGAATGCGCGACCCGAATGGCCCTCGACGCGATACAGATTCTCGGCGGCAACGGCTACATCAACGAATTCCCGGCCGGTCGTCTGCTGCGTGACGCCAAGCTGTACGAAATCGGCGCCGGCACCAGTGAGATCCGTCGCATGCTGATCGGTCGCGAACTGTTCAACGAAACCCGCTAAACGGAGCTGTCCATGGCTATCCTGCATACCCAGCTCAACCCCCGTTCGGCGGAGTTCGCGGCCAACAGCGCGGCAATGCTCAAACAGGTCGACGCCCTGCACACCCTGCTCGCTAAAGTGCAGCAAGGTGGCGGCCCGAAGGCGCAAGAGCGCCACACCTCGCGGGGCAAACTGCTGCCCCGTGAACGGATTAATCGCTTGCTCGATCCGGGTTCGCCGTTTCTTGAAATCAGCCAATTGGCAGCCTACGAGGTGTATGGCGAAGACGTTCCGGCCGCTGGCGTGATTGCCGGGATCGGCCGTGTGGAAGGCGTCGAATGCATGATCGTCGCCAACGACGCCACCGTAAAAGGTGGCTCGTATTACCCGCTGACCGTGAAAAAACACCTGCGCGCCCAAACCATCGCCCAGCAGAACCGTTTGCCGTGCATCTACCTGGTGGACTCTGGCGGCGCCAACCTGCCACGTCAGGATGAAGTGTTCCCGGACCGTGAGCACTTCGGACGGATCTTCTTCAACCAGGCCAACATGAGCGCCATGGGCATCCCGCAAATCGCGGTGGTCATGGGCTCCTGCACCGCCGGTGGCGCGTACGTGCCGGCCATGGCCGACGAAGCGATCATGGTGCGCGAGCAAGCGACGATTTTTCTCGCCGGCCCGCCACTGGTGAAAGCCGCCACGGGTGAAGTGGTCAGCGCCGAAGACCTCGGCGGGGCCGATGTGCATTGCAAGATTTCCGGGGTGGCCGACCACTACGCCGAGAGCGACGAACACGCCTTGGCCATTGCACGGCGCAGCATCGCCAACCTTAACTGGCGCAAACTCGGCGAAGTGCAACAGCGCACGCCCATCGCCCCGCTCTACAACAGCAATGAGTTGTACGGCGTGGTGTCGGCGGATGCCAAGCAGCCGTTCGACGTGCGCGAAGTGATCGCGCGGCTGGTGGACGGTTCGGTGTTCGACGAATTCAAAGCGCTGTTCGGGACGACCCTGGTGTGCGGCTTTGCCCACTTGCACGGTTACCCGATCGCGATCCTCGCCAACAACGGCATTCTGTTCGCCGAAGCCGCGCAGAAAGGCGCGCACTTCATCGAACTGGCTTGTCAGCGCGGTATTCCGCTGCTGTTCCTGCAAAACATCACCGGTTTCATGGTCGGCCAGAAATACGAGGCCGGCGGCATCGCCAAGCACGGCGCGAAACTGGTGACCGCCGTGGCGTGCGCCAAAGTGCCGAAATTCACCGTGATCATCGGCGGCAGTTTCGGTGCTGGTAACTACGGCATGTGTGGGCGAGCTTACGATCCACGTTTCCTGTGGATGTGGCCGAATGCACGCATCGGCGTGATGGGCGCCGAGCAGGCGGCGGGTGTTTTGGTGCAGGTGAAACGCGAGCAGGCCGAACGCAGTGGTCACAGTTTCAGTGCCGAGCAGGAAGCCGAGATCAAGCAACCGATCCTCGACCAGTATGAAGAACAGGGTCATCCCTACTACTCCAGCGCCCGGTTGTGGGACGACGGTGTCATCGACCCGGCGCAAACCCGCGATGTATTGGCCCTGGCCTTGTCGGCGTCGCTGAATGCGCCTGTCGAACAGAGCCGCTTCGGCGTGTTCCGGATGTGATCGGGAGAAAATCATGAGCGACTTCAACACCCTCGAACTGCTGACCGACCCGCGTGGTTTTGCGACCCTGTGGCTCAGCCGTGAAGAAAAGAACAACGCGTTCAATGCCGAAATGATCCGCGAACTGATCCTCGCGCTGGACAAAGTGTCGAGCGATGCCAGTCTGCGTTTCCTGTTAGTGCGTGGACGCGGCAAGCATTTCAGTGCCGGCGCGGATCTGGCCTGGATGCAGCAATCGGCCGAACTCGATTACCACACCAACCTCGACGACGCCCGGGAACTGGCGGAGTTGATGTACAACCTCGCCAAGCTGAAAGTCCCGACGCTGGCGGTGGTGCAAGGCGCTGCATTCGGTGGTGCGTTGGGCCTGATCAGTTGCTGCGACATGGCCATCGGCGCCGATGACGCGCAGTTCTGCCTGTCGGAAGTGCGCATCGGCCTGGCCCCGGCGGTGATCAGTCCGTTCGTGGTGCAAGCCATCGGCGAACGCGCGGCACGTCGCTATGCGCTGACTGCCGAGCGTTTCGGCGGACAACGAGCGCGGGAAATCGGCTTGTTGTCGGAGAGTTATCCGATCGCAGAACTGGAACAGAAAGTCGAGCAGTGGATCGACAACCTGTTGCTCAACAGCCCGGCCGCCATGCGCTCCAGCAAGGACTTGCTGCGCGAAGTCGGCCACGGCGCGCTGACCCCGGCACTACGCCGCTACACCGAAAATGCCATCGCCCGAATTCGCGTCAGCCCCGAAGGTCAGGAAGGCCTGCGGGCTTTTCTGCAAAAGCGTCCGCCGAGCTGGCAAGCCGAAACCACCACCAAGGAGCCGCGTTGATGAGCGCACCTGTTCTCACCACCCTGCTGGTGGCCAACCGCGGCGAAATCGCTTGCCGGGTGATGCGCACCGCCAAAGCCCTGGGCCTGACCACCGTGGCCGTGCACAGCGCCACTGACCGTGAAGCCCGACACAGCCGCGAAGCGGATATCCGCGTCGACCTCGGTGGCAGCAAAGCCGCTGACAGTTACCTGCAAATCGACAAACTGATCGCCGCGGCCAAGGCCAGCGGCGCTCAGGCGATTCATCCGGGTTATGGCTTTCTTTCCGAGAACGCCGGGTTCGCCCGCGCGATTGAAGTAGCTGGCCTGATTTTCCTCGGCCCGCCCGCCTCGGCCATCGACGCGATGGGCAGCAAATCTGCCGCCAAAGCCTTGATGGAAACCGCCGGCGTGCCGCTGGTGCCTGGCTATCACGGTGAGGCTCAGGACCTCGACACCTTCCGCGACGCTTGCGAGCGCATCGGTTATCCAGTGCTGCTCAAGGCCACCGCGGGCGGTGGCGGCAAAGGCATGAAAGTGGTCGAGGACGTCAGTCAACTGGCCGAAGCCCTGGCCTCGGCCCAGCGTGAAGCGAAATCCTCGTTCGGCGATTCGCGGATGCTGGTGGAGAAGTACCTGCTCAAACCGCGTCACGTGGAAATCCAGGTCTTTGCCGATCAGCATGGCAACTGCCTGTACCTCAACGAACGTGACTGTTCGATTCAGCGTCGGCACCAAAAAGTCGTTGAAGAGGCACCCGCTCCAGGCTTGAGCCCGGAACTGCGTCGCGCCATGGGCGAAGCCGCCGTGCGATCGGCACAGGCCATCGGTTATGTCGGCGCCGGCACCGTGGAGTTTCTGCTGGACTCTCGCGGTGAGTTCTTCTTTATGGAGATGAACACACGCCTTCAAGTCGAACACCCGGTCACTGAAGCCATCACCGGCCTCGACCTGGTCGCCTGGCAGATTCGTGTGGCCCGCGGCGAAGCGCTGCCGATGACTCAAGCAGAAGTTCCACTGATCGGCCATGCCATCGAAGTGCGGTTGTATGCTGAAGACCCGAGCAATGATTTCCTGCCGGCTACCGGCCGACTGGAGCTGTATCGTGAATCCGCGCAAGGTCCGGGACGGCGGGTGGACAGTGGCGTCGAAGAAGGCGATGAAATTTCACCGTTCTACGACCCGATGCTCGGCAAACTGATTGCCTGGGGCGAGGATCGTGAACAGGCGCGACTGCGGCTGCTGAGCATGCTCGATGAGTTTGCCATTGGCGGGCTCAAGACCAACATCAACTTCCTGCGCCGGATCGTCGGCCATCCGGCGTTTGCTGCGGCCGAACTGGATACCGGGTTCATTCCGCGCTATCAGGAAGAACTGCTGCCCGTCGCCTCGGACCTCAGTGACGAATTCTGGCAAGCCGCCGCCCAGGCATTTGCCCAAAGCCAGCCGAGTTCTCCACGAGCCGATGACCTGGTTTCGCCTTGGGCCAACAGCAATGGTTTGCGTGTCGGACTGCCGACAGAAATCACCCTGCATTTGAGTTGTGAAGGCCAGGATCGCGCGCTGACATTGGGCGACGCTGATGCCCACACCGCTCAACTCAAGGGCGAGCAACTGCTGACCGAGCACAACGGCCTGCGCCGCCAGCATCGGGCAATCCGCCGGGGCGACGTTGTGTATCTGCAATGGGAAGGTGAATTACGCCGCATCGAGTCCTACGACCCGATCAGTGCCGTCGAAGCCAGCCACAGCCATCATGGCGGGCTGACCGCCCCCATGAATGGCAGCATCGTGCGGGTAATGGTGGAAGCCGGGCAAACGGTAGAAGCCGGGGCGCAACTGGTGGTGCTGGAGGCAATGAAAATGGAGCACAGCATTCGTGCGCCACACGCCGGGGTGATCAAGGCGCTGTATTGCCAGGAAGGCGAGATGGTCAGCGAAGGCAGTGCGTTGGTCGAGTTTGAAGAAGCATGAAATGAAGATCGGTCCTACGTCTTGCGAGGACCGATCTGATTAGAACCTGGCTGTCGCCTGAACCACTACGCCGATAATTCGGCACTCTTCGGTGTAAAGGGCTTTCGGATACGTCGGATTGAGCGGGACCAGGTAACGCTGCCCGCCCTCTTCGATCAGCTTGCGAAAGGTCGCCTCGGCGCTGTCCGACCACTGGGCGATCACCAGTTTTCCGGGTTCCGGCACGATGGCCGGGTCCACCAGGATCATCATGCCCTCGGCAATGCTGATACCCGTGGGCGCGGTCATCGCATCGCCCACCACACTCAACCAGAAGGCCGGGCCCTGGGCGTGGTAGTCGGTCAGCTCGAAGCGTTCCTCCTTGCGATACACCGTCAGCTCACCATCGCGCAGCTGCGCCGGCTCCTTCCAGTCACTGACCGGGTAGCGGAAGTACGGGTTGTACTTCAGCGCCAGAGGCATCTCCTCCTCTTCCAGGATGAGTGGTTCGCGGATCACCAGCACCACTTCGAGAAAGTCCATGCCCAGCGCCTTCAACACACGGTTCATGTTGACGACGCCGGGGTCGCGGCGTTTGTTCAGCCAGTGGCCGACGCCGCCCTGGGACATCCCGAGGCGATCTGCGAGTTCTTCTTGAGTGACTTTGAGTTCACTCATCTTGGCCTTGACCAATTCAATCCATTTATCCATGTGCGGCACGATACGTGGGCGCCTCCGGCCGTCAAAACACAAATTGTAGTATTTAATCTCTCGTCATAAATACAGTACGTACTAGGATTGGTTCACGGATCTGAATCTATCACGGAGCTTGCCATCGCCATGTCCATCCCCTGCAACGACCTGCCTGACATGCAAATCGACACTTCCCTCACCTCGCCAAAAGGCTCTGCCGCCGCGCAACGAGCGCTGGACTATTACTTGAAACCAGCTGTTTCAGAGGAAGTGGTCGAAGAACGTTTCTTTGACGTAAACCGCAACATCAGCTGCGAAGAGGCGCTGGTCCATGCCACGGATTTGCTACGTTGTGCCGCCGCCATCGCGTACGAGTCAGCCAGCAATTTGCAGGGCGCAAGTCGGGACCTGGCGTTTTCGGCGGTGCACATGATCGACATGGCCAGGGCGATGGTAAATCGATCCCTGGAGGGCGATCAGAACGGGTGACACTTGGGTGCTTGCGAGGAGGACGGGAAAGAATTTTCCAATCGCGCAGATAAAAGCATTTGACTTGCAAACGAGAATGATTATTATTGCATGCAGCTGGTCGCGAGATCAGTCGATTGTCCAAGTGACCTTAGGTCGGTCTCCTGGACTATCTCCTCATCAGGCTAATCACGGTTTTTGACCCGGCTTTTTGCCGGGTCTTTTTTTTGCCAGTTATTCTGGCTTTACCTTCAGGCTAATGAAGTCTTTAGGTGCTGCAAATTCGAATGGCGCGGATGATATCAAAAGAATATCCGTTGGCAAGAGAAGCCCGGCATCATTGGCCCAAACTAAATCAAAAATAGCGCTTGAGAATCAATCGCGCAGTCTCTAAGCTGCGTCGGCGTCAAGGAGGACGCCCCCCGCTTCAACCCAGAATTTCCCCCGGTTTTTCCCTTCCCAGCGTGTAAAGTAACAGCCATAAAATCATATTCAGGAATCGACTATGGCCGTGGCTAAATCCTCTTTCGACATCAGTGCCAACTTCGACAGTGGCAACATTGAAGTGCTGGACATCAGCAATCCGTTGCAAGCCCTGCTGGCCATCAAGCCAGACACCCGCAGCCAACACTTTCAGTGGTTCCACTTCAAGGCCAGCGGTCTGCACGTCGGCCAGGAACACTGGTTTCGTCTGAACAATGCCAGCAAGTCCTCCTATAACAAAGCCTGGGATGGTTATCAGGCGGTGGCGTCCTACGACCACGTCAACTGGTTCCGGGTGCCGACCATTTTCGAAGGTGACTGCCTGCGCTTCAGCCTTGAAGCCACCGCCACCCACGCCTGGTTTGCTTACTTCGAACCCTACAGCCGCGGTCGCCATGACTGGTTGATCGAGCAAGCGCTGACCAAGGCCGGCACCGAACTGCTGGCCACCGGCAAGAGCGTCGAAGGTCGAGACATCCAGCTGCTGCGTAAAGGCACGGGCGCCGAAGGTCAGCGCAAGGTCTGGATCATCGCCCAGCAACATCCGGGCGAGCACATGGCCGAGTGGTTCATGGAAGGCGTGATCGAGCGCCTGGAAAAGCATGACGATCCTGTGCTGAACAAATTGCTCGCCAGCGCCGACCTGTATTTGGTGCCGAACATGAACCCGGACGGCGCCTTCCACGGTCACCTGCGCACCAATGCCATGGGCCAGGACCTGAACCGCGCCTGGCAGAGCGCCAGCCAGGAAATCAGCCCGGAAGTGCTGTTCGTTCAGCAGCAGATGGAAAAGTACGGCGTGGACCTATTCCTCGACATCCATGGCGATGAAGAAATCCCCTACGTGTTCACCGCCGGTTGCGAAGGCAATCCGGGGTACACGCCACGGATCGAAAAACTCGAAGAGCATTTCCGCAGTCATCTGAAGCACCTGACCAAGGACTTCCAGACCAAGCACGGCTACACCCGTGACGAACCGGGCAAAGCCAACATGACCCTGGCGTGCAACAGCGTCGGCGAGAAATTCGACTGCCTGTCGCTGACCCTCGAAATGCCCTTCAAGGACAACAACGATGCGACGAATGCGCTGACCGGCTGGTCTGGCAAACGCTCGAAGCAATTGGGTAAGGATGTGCTGACCACCGTGGCGGATATGGTCAACACTTTGCGCTGAACACGCAGAATCAAAAGATCGCAGGCTTCGCCAGCTCCTACGCCGACCGTGTGAACCGCACGAATCGTTGTAGGAGCTGCCGCAGGCTGCGATCTTTTAGCCGCGATCCTTGCCCCGCAACATGCTGTCCAGCACGTCATCGCGGCGCACCCAGCCGTGAAACAACGCCGCCGCCAAATGCAGCAGCACCGTCAAGAACAACAAATACGCCAGATACCCGTGAGCCTTGCGCAGGAACGCAAACACCTGCGCATTCGCCGGCAGGATCGATGGCAACTGCAATGAGCTGCTGAGCATCACCGGATCCCCCGCCGCCGAAATCATCGCCCAGCCCAGCAGCGGCAGGATCAGCATCAACGCGTACAGCAAAACATGTGAAGCCCTGGCCGCCAGCGCTTGCCAACCCGGCAGATCCGCCGGCAGCGGTGGCTGTTGCGTGGAAAAGCGCACGGCCAGGCGCACGATCACCAACAGCAGAATCGCGACGCCCAAGGGTTTGTGCAGATGAATCAGCCACTCATGACGCTCGGACACCGAAGCGGCCATGCCCGCGCCGATAAACAGCATGGCAATGATCATCAGCGCCATCAGCCAGTGCAGCAATCGCGCTAAAGGCGCGAAGTGGTTCGGTTGAGCGCTCATTGACGAGACTCCTGTTTATTAGCGGCGGGCAACTGGCTGACTTCGCTGGTACGACGCAAGTAGGAAGTGGCGTACCCCGCTGAACGAGCGGCGAGCAAAGGGTCGTCGGAACCTTCGATACCAGCGGGCAGGACCAGCGGGTCGTAGTTGATGTCCCGGCATTCGCCATTGAGTTGTGGCTGGGTGCTTTCAAGCACCAGAGTGCCGGCGTTCAACACTTTGCGACCCTCGGGCCAGGCTTTGCTGGCGTCGTTCACCGGATCACCGGGGTTGGCCAGCGTGATGTTCAGCTGCCAACGCAGCGGCCCTGCGGAAATACGCTGCACCAGGTCTTTCTCCAGGAATTCACCCCCTTCAGGCGCCGTAGCACCCGCGGCATCCTGAGCGACGGGCACCATGCTCCAGCGCACCGCCTGTCGCTGTCCCGCAGCGTTCACCAGGTAAAACGCATTGACGCTGTTGTAGGTTTCCGTCACGTAACTGGCCGACGGCTTGGCGGTTTTGATCCAGGCCAGGAACGGTGCGGCTTCCGGATGCGAACCGAAGAACGCTGGCACGGCAGCCGGGTTCGGCTTGCCGGTGGCCGGGTCCGGCGACTGGGCTTGTTGCAATTGGTAGAACGCTTCGGGCGTACCCACCGGGAACACCGGCATGCTGTTCATCCCGGTGCGCCATTGTTGGCCGTTGGCCTGGGTGAACCGCAGGGCCAGACTGCGGATCGGCACGCTGTTGTCTGGCGCATAAGGATTACCGGCCGGCAATGCGAAACGCCCGACCACAGGGGTTCGCGCTTCATTGAACACCTGAGCACTGGAATAGCTGCGCGCCTCGCCACTGCTCTCGAAATGCCCGATCACACACACGCCTTTGGAGTGGTTACGCCGGAAACCCGGGTGCACGCCGTTGTTGGTCTCCAGCACATTGATCAGCTTTTTCGGCGTCAGGCGTTGTGGGTCGAAGGTGCCATTGACGTAGGCAAAAGCCCCGGCCAGGGCGGCAACCACCACAGCAATACCCGCCAGACGTAATGTCAGGCTCGCGGCACTCAAGGGTGGCCGGGTTGGCGGTGATGAGCGATCTACCATGAAAGACTCCAGGGCCATCGGCCACAAGTGAGAAGGATCAAGCAGACGAACCCCACTGCGGTTTATTCCATCGCGCCGTATTTATTTTTTCAGGCGTGGAATAACCTCCAATGCCGGGCGTCTCTCAGGTGTCCGGTCTCACAAATACGTTCCTTTTTGGCGAGTGGCTGTTGTTGCCAGACAAGGCGCCGCGACGCGTCATAGCTCGCTATGGCAAGGAGCGGCAACGCAGTATGGCGACAACAGACGCCGCCAAAAAGGAAACGTATTTGTGAGACCGGACACCCCCTAGCGTAGTGACTAGCCAGAACTTCATGAACGATATCGACGAACAACTGCGAGAAATCATTCCCAGATTGCGCCGGTTTGCCGTGTCGTTGACGCGCAACCCCAGCAGCGCCGACGACCTGGTGCAGTCTTGCCTTGAGCGCGCGCTGTCGAGTTGGAGCGACAAACGCCCCGAGGGCGACTTGCGCGCCTGGTTGTTTTCGATTCTGTATCGACAGTTTCTCGATGCTCACCGGCGCTCCCGGCGTTATGCACGGATGCTCGAATTCTTTACCGGGCGTGACGATTCACAGCCGTCGGTGGAACGCACCGTGATCGCCCAATCGACCCTGAAAGCCTTCGATCAACTCAGCACTGAACAACGTGCCCTGCTGCTCTGGGTCTCGGTCGAAGGCTTGAGTTATAAAGAAGTCGCCGAGATTCTCGACGTCCCCACCGGCACCGTGATGTCCCGCCTGTCCCGTGCCCGTCAGGCCTTGCGCCAGTTGAGCGACGGCGAAATCACCCGCCCTTCTCTGCGGAGACTCAAATGATCAGCCTGCCCCCAAGCGAGCGTGACCTGCACGCCTACGTCGACCAGCAACTCAGCGATGCCGACCGACGTCTGGTGGAGACTTTTCTGGCCAGCAACGCTGAGGTGGCTGCACAAGTGCGCGCCTGGCAGCAGGACGCCCAGCAATTGCGCGCGGCATTGAGCGGCGCCCTGCAGCAACCGGCCAACCCGGACCTCGACCCGGCGCTGATTCGCCAACACCTCAAACGACAATCTCGCCGTCACCTGGCCAGCGCTGCCGTGTTGCTGATTGCGGTCAGCGTCGGCGGGTTCAGCGGTTGGCAAGCCCGGGAGATGACGCTCGTCAGTGCCCAACTGCCGATGACCGACGCCCTGCAGGCCTATCGCCTGATTGCCCAGCGAGGCATCCTGCCGGCCGACTACAAAGTCAGTGACGACGGTGATATGCAGGGTTGGCTCGACCGCTATTTCACTCAGGCCAATCGCTTGCCTGACCTTTCGGGCGCAGGTTTCAAACCGATCAGCGGACGCTTGCTGAGCACCGAGCAAGGGCCGGCGGCGATGGTGGTTTACGAGGATCAAAGCGGCCATAAAGTCAGCTTCTACGTCCGCCCACCAGGACCGAAAAACTACCTGTTACCGAGGGGCAGTCGCAGCGATGGCGAGTTGCAGGCCGAGTACTGGTCAGGGGGCGGGTACAACTACGCGATGGTCAGCCCGAGCGATACGCCGGCGGCGCAGATGCTCAAGCAAACCGTGCAGTTCTGAACACACCACCAATCAAATGTGGGAGCGGGCTTGTTCGCGAATGCGGTGTGACAGTCCACATTAATATTGACTGATTAACCGCATTCGCGAGCAAGCCCGCTCCCACATTGGATCTGTGACGGTTTGAAGATTGTGTTCAACCCTGCCCGAACACCTGCGAAGGCCAACGCAGCAACGGGTCGAACGGATTGATCCGCGGCCCGATCAGCGCCGCTTCGCGCTTGAGCATTTCCACCACCGTCGGCAAGCGATCCGGCCCCAGCCGATCACTCACGGTCGCCACACTCAGTGCCGCCACGGCCCGCCCTTCGCGATCCAGAATCGGCACCGCCACCCCGGCCATGCCCTGCAACACGCCGGTGTTGCGCCCGGCATAACCCAGCTTGCGCACATTCTCGACTTCCGAGCGCAGGAACACCTCGTCGTACAGGTGGAAATCCTTGAGCCGCGGCAAGTTGTAGTGAATCACCGTGTCGCGCTCTTCTTCCGGCAGGAACGCCAGAATCGCCAGACTACCCTGCCCCACACCCAGCGCCACCCGCCCACCAATGTCACCGGTAAAGGTGCGGATCGGAAACGGCCCTTCGCTGCGGTCCAGGCAGATCGCATCAAAACCACTGCGCGCCAGCAAGAACAACGAATCCCCCAACGACGCCGACAGCCGCAGCAACGCCGGACGCACCAGTTCGCGCAGGTTTCCGGTGTTCCCGGCGCGGGCCGCCAGCGCAAAAAACTCCAGGCTCAGGCGATAGCGTTTGCTGCGTGCATCCTGCTCGACCATGCCCTCATCCATCAGGCTGCGCAGCAATCGGTGCGTGGTCGGTTGTGACAAACCGATGCGCTGGGCCAGTTGCGTCACCCGCTCCCCGCCCTCGACGGTGTCACCCAGACTGCGCAGCACGGCAAACAGTCTGGAGACTGCGCCAACACCGACATCACTTTTGTTTTCATTCCGCTCAATGGAATCTGTCATGGGTTTTCTCGAGTATTAATTTACTCACCGAATGAAACTGAAAATAGTCATCGCTTCAGTGAAATAGGCCATTGAGCCCATCCTATTCTTCGTCCTACTCTGCGTCCAGACAGGGGCGATTCGAACAACAGCGGCAGCCGACTGAAGTCGAGCGCCAACGCACCCAGCAAGACCTTTTCGTATCTGCCCATACAAAAAAGCGCGCCTTCGGGCGACGCATAACAATCTCAGGTGGAGCGCAGTTATGGCTTTTGTGCAACTTGAAGGACTCGGCAAACGTTACGGTGAGATCGACGCCGTCGTTGCTACCAACCTCTCGGTCGAGAAAGGCGAGTTCGTCTCGCTGCTCGGCCCCTCTGGATGTGGCAAAACCACCACCCTGCAAATGATCGCCGGCTTCGTCGAAGTCAGCAGCGGACGCATTGTGCTGGACGGTCGCGACATCACCCACGCCAAACCCGCCAGCCGTGGTCTGGGCGTGGTGTTCCAGAGTTACGCGCTGTTCCCGCACATGACCGTGAAAGACAACGTCGCCTTCGGCCTGCGCATGCGCAAAGTGGCCAACGGCGAGTTGCAGCAGCGAGTGGACCGGGTGCTGAAACTGGTGCGCCTCAACCAGCATGCCGAGCGTTACCCGCGAGAACTCTCCGGCGGCCAGCGTCAACGCGTTGCATTGGCTCGGGCCTTGGTGATCGAGCCGCCGGTGCTGCTGCTCGATGAACCGCTGTCCAACCTCGACGCCAACCTGCGCGAAGAGATGCAATTCGAGATCCGCCGCATCCAGCGCGAAGTCGGAATCACCACGCTGATGGTCACCCATGACCAGTCCGAAGCGCTGTCCATCAGCGACCGGGTGGTGGTGATGCAGGCCGGGCGCATCACCCAGATCGACGCGCCCTACACCCTTTACGAACACCCGCGCACCGAGTTCATTTCCGGTTTCGTCGGCAAGGCCAATCTGCTGCCGGGCGAGCGTGACAGCGCCGGAGTCGTTCAAGTCTGCAACCGTGGCGACGGCGCACTGACCTTGAGCCTGCGCCCGGAAAAAATCGATCTGCGGGACAAAGGCCAGGGCCGTCTGCAAGGCAACATCGTCAGTCGCTTCTTTCTCGGCAGCCAATGGCTTTATGGCGTTTCGACGACCCTGGGCGAACTCAGTGTGGTGCGCCGCAACGACGGTTCGGCACCGCTGACCGAAGGCACGGCGGTCGGGCTGGACTGGGACGCAACGTTGCTGCGGGTGCTGAGTGTCGACGAGGTGCCGGCATGAGTACGCTTGTCGCCATTCGCCAGGGACGCCAGGGTTATTGGCTGTCGGCACCGGCCCTGGCCTTGTACCTCAGCCTGTTGGTTATCCCGCTGCTGCTGACCTTGGTGCTGTCGTTCAACGTCTTCGACTACAGCTCGGGGATCAACGGCGACGCCTACACCCTCGATCACTACAGCAGCCTGCTGGGCGACCCGTATTTCTACGAAATCTTTCTGCGCACGATGTGGATCAGCGCCCTGACCACCCTGCTCTGCGTGGTGATCGGCGTGCCCGAAGCCTACATCCTCAGCCGCATGGGCACGCCTTGGCGCTCGATTTTCCTGATTCTGATCCTCACCCCGCTGCTGATTTCGGTGGTGGTGCGCGCCTTCGGCTGGAGCCTGTTGCTGGGTGCCGACGGCCTGGTCAATCAGATCCTGCAAGCCTTCGGTGGCTCGCCGATGAAGCTGCTGTACACGCCGTTCGCGGTGGTGATTGCGCTGGTCCACGTGATGCTACCGTTCATGATCATTCCGGTCTGGACCTCGTTGCAAAAACTCGACCCGGCCGCCGAGCAGGCCGCGATGTCCCTCGGTGCCAGCCACTTCACCGTGATGCGCCAAGTGGTGCTGCCGCAGATCATGCCCGGCGTGCTCTCGGGCACCTTGATTGTGTTCGGTCTGGCCGCCAGTTCGTTTGCCATCCCCGGCCTGCTCGGCGGACGCCGGATAAAAATGGTCGCCACGCTGATCTATGACCAGTACCTGTCGGAGCTCAACTGGCCGATGGGCGCGGCCATCGCCGTGGCCCTGCTGTTGCTCAACCTGCTGATCATGCTGTCGTGGAACCGGATGATCGAAGGCCGCTACAAGAAGTCATTGGGATAACTCGTCATGTCCAAGAACGGTCCTTTCGCCCTGCTGTTCCATACCCTTGTGGTGCTGTTCATGCTGGCGCCGCTGGTGGTGGTCTGCCTCGTGGCCTTCACCCCGGAAAACACCCTGAGCCTGCCGACCACGGAGTTTTCCCTGCGCTGGTTCCGCGCGGTGTTCGAGCGTGCAGACTTTGTCGATGCGTTCTACAACAGCCTGATCCTGGCGTTCTGCGCGGCCAGTCTGGCGACGTTGATTGCGGTGCCGGCGGCGCTGGCGATCACGCGCTTCGAGTTCCCCGGCCGGGATTTTTTCAATGGTCTGTTCCTGTCGCCGATCATCATTCCGCACTTGGTGCTGGGTGTCGCATTACTGCGCTTGTTTGCGCTGATGGGGGTCAACGGCAGCTTCGCCTGGCTGATCTTCGCCCATGTGCTAGTGATCACACCGTACGTGCTGCGACTGGTGCTGGCGTCGGCCATCGGCCTGGATCGCAGCGCCGAACACGCCGCGCAATCGCTCGGTGCCGGGCGCTTCACGCTGTTTCGGGAAATCACCTTGCCGATGATTCTGCCGGGGGTCGCCGGTGGTTGGTTGCTGGCGTTTATCAATAGTTTCGATGAGGTCACGCTGTCGATCTTCGTCACCTCACCGGCCACGCAAACCCTGCCGGTGCGGATGTACGTGTATGCCACCGAATCCATCGATCCGATGATGGCGGCGGTGTCGGCACTGGTGATCGGGCTGACCGCGCTGACGATGATTTTGCTCGACCGGGTCTACGGCCTGGATCGGGTTCTGGTGGGCAAACAATGAGGGCGCCATGGCTCTGCTGAAACGACTGGCCGAAGGCGACCGCCCGGCCCTGGACTTTACCCTCGACGGCACGCCGGCTACCGGCCTGCTCGGCGACACCTTGCTGACAGCGGTGCTGACCTGCAGCGAACACTTGCGTGGCAGCGACTTCAGCGCCGAACCCCGCGCCGGTTTTTGCATGATGGGTGCCTGTCAGGACTGCTGGGTTCGACTGGGCGATGGTCGACGCGTGCGCGCCTGCTCGACGTTGCTCGAAGCCGGGCAGCAGATCAGCCGCGAACCGGGGCGCACGGTATGAACACCCAATCTACCTGCACAAACCGGATTCCCTGTGGGAGCGGCGGTGCGACGATTCGACTTGCTCGCGAAAGCGTCGTGTCAGCCACCACACCTATTGAATGTGCCGCCCTCTTCGCGAGCAAGCCCGCTCCCACAGGGGGTTGGGTATGAATTCCGTGATCATCATCGGTGCCGGTCCGGCCGGTATACGTGCCGCACAAACCCTGGTCACCCACGGCGTTCACCCGGTGCTGCTGGACGAAGCAGCACGCGGTGGCGGGCAGATTTATCGTCGCCAACCGGCCAACTTCAAGCGTTCGCCGGTCAAGCTGTATGGCTTCGAAGCCGGCAAGGCCAACGCGCTGCATCAGACGATTGATGAGCTGCGCGAGCAACTCGATTACCGCCCTGAAACCCTGGTATGGAACGCCGAAGACGGTGCGCTCGACACCTTGCATGAGGGCCGCGCCTCGCGGCTGGCGTTCTCCCGCGTGATCGTTGCCACGGGCGCCACCGACCGGATTCTGCCGGTACCGGGCTGGACCCTTCCGGGGGTTTACAGCCTCGGCGCCGCGCAGATTGCCCTCAAGTTTCAAGGCTGTGCCATCGGTGAACGCGTGGTGTTCGCCGGCAGTGGACCGTTGCTGTACCTGGTGGCGTATCAATACGCCAAGGCCGGCGCCAAGGTGGTCGCAGTACTCGACAGCTCGCCGTTCAGCGCTCAGGCCCGCGCTCTGCCCGGCCTGCTCTCGCAACCGGCCACCCTGGCCAAAGGCATCTATTACCGCAGCTGGCTGACCGCCCACGGCATCCCGGTGCATCAGGGCGCCAGCCTGAAACGCATCAATGGCGAACAACGTGTGCAATCGCTGAACTGGTCCAACTCAAAGGGTGAACAGCCACTCGATTGCGACGCCGTCGCCTTCGCCCACGGCCTGCGCAGTGAAACCCAACTCGCCGACCTGCTCGGCTGTGATTTCGCCTGGAACCCGCTCAACCGCGCCTGGCTGCCGCAGCGTGACAGCACCGGTCGCAGCAGTGTCGCCGAGGTTTACCTGGCCGGTGACGGCGCCGGCATCATGGGCGCCGACGCAGCGGAAATGGCTGGCGAACGCGCGGCCCTGGCGTTGCTCGAAGATATTGGTTACCTGATCCCGCCGCAACGCGGGGCGCAATTGGAGCAGGCGCTGGGGCGGATCGACACCTTCCGCCAAGGCCTGGAACGGGCCTTCGTCTTTCCCGAGCACTGGGCCGCCGATGCCCCGAATGACGTGATGATCTGCCGCTGCGAAGAAGTGCGGGCCGGCGACATCCGTCAGGTCGTGCGCGAGGGCCATTGGGAGATCAACCGGGTCAAGGCGCATTGCCGGGTTGGCATGGGCCGCTGTCAGGGACGGATGTGTGGCGCCGCCGCCGCGGAAATCATTGCCTGCGAAAGCCAGCGCTGCGTGTCCGACATCGGCAGGCTTCGGGCTCAGGCGCCGATAAAACCCCTGCCGTTTGGTCTGGAGGTCGAGTCATGATTGAAGTCGATGCCGTCATCATTGGCGGCGGTATTGTCGGT
Source organism: Pseudomonas sp. GL-B-26 (assembly GCF_019947405.1). NCBI lineage: Bacteria > Pseudomonadati > Pseudomonadota > Gammaproteobacteria > Pseudomonadales > Pseudomonadaceae > Pseudomonas > Pseudomonas sp. GL-B-26. The sequence goes on from NZ_JAGYGJ010000009.1 coordinate 78,230, forward strand.
TCCTCCGCCGCGCTGTTTCTGAGCAAGGCCGGGCGTCGCGTGGCGCTGCTGGAGCGGGACTTCTGTGGCTCGCATTCCAGCGGCGTGAACTACGGCGGCGTGCGGCGCCAGGGACGACCGCTGTCGCAACTGCCGCTGTCGCAACGGGCCCATGACATCTGGGGGCAACTGCCGCAGCTGATTGGCATCGACGGTGAGTATCAGCGCAGCGGCCACTTGAAACTGGCCCGCAGCCTCAACGACCTGCACGCCTTGCAAGACTATGCCGTCAGCAGTCGGGGCTTTGGCCTCGATTTGCAGGTACTCGAACGCACTGAATTACGCGCACGTTTTCCGTGGGTCGGCGAGGTGGCGGTCGGGGCCTCGTTTTGCCCCGATGACGGTCATGCCAACCCGCGACTGGTCTCCCCGGCGTTCGCCCGGGCGGCGCGGCGACATGGCGCGCAGGTCCATGAACAATGCCCGGTGACGGCGGTGGAACACGACGGCCAACGCTTTCGCATCAGCACGCAAACCGGTCTGGAGCTGCAAGCGCCCTGGCTGCTGAATTGCGCCGGAGCCTGGGCCGGCAGCCTGGCAGAACAATTCGGTGAGGGCGTGCCGATGCACGCCGGGCACCCGGCGATGCTGGTTACCGAGCCCTTGCCGCTGGTGATGAATGCCAGCACCGGGGTCGAGGGCGGCGGTATCTATGCGCGTCAGGTCGCTCGCGGCAATTGCGTGTTGGGTGGCGGTCAGGGTTTTGCCCTCGACGACGCTCGCGCCCGGCCCGGTCAACACGCCGTGATCGAGATCCTGCGTCAGGCCGTCGAGCTTTACCCGTTTCTTGAAGGCGCCCAGGCGATTCGCACCTGGAGCGGCACCGAAGGTTACCTGCCCGATCGCCAACCGGTGATCGGCCACAGTGGCACTCAACCCGGTCTGTTGCACGCGTTCGGCTTCGCCGGCGCAGGTTTTCAGATCGGCCCCGCGGTGGGCCAGGCGCTCACTGAAATCATCTGCAGCGGCGCCTCAAAGACGTCGCTGGATGCGTTTTCCATCACCCGGTTTCACTCCATCTCCGTTGCTTGATAGAGGAAGGTCGCGCCAATGAATAACGTCAAACGCACTGCACTGCTCGGTATTTCCTGCATGAGCGCCCTGCTCACGGTCAGCCAGGCCCAGGCCGAACCGACGCTTTACCTGGGCATGAACGGCGGGACCATGGAGCGGCTCTACGCCGACAAGGTGCTGCCGGTTTTCGAGAAGGCCAACAACGTCAAAGTGGTGATTGTGCCCGGCACCTCCGCCGATATTCTGGCCAAGGTCCAGGCCAGCAAAGGCAACCCGCAGATGCACGTGATGTTCCTCGACGACGGCATCATGTACCGCGCCATCGCCATGGGGCTGTGCGACAAACTCGAAGACAGCGCACCGCTGGCGCAGATTCCGCCCAAGGGCCGCATCAAGGATCAAGCCGTGGCGGTCAGCCTCGGCGTGACCGGGCTGGCGTACAACACGCGGTTGTTCAAGGAGAAAGGCTGGACCGCGCCGACCTCGTGGATGGACATGGCCGACCCGCGCTTCAAGGACAAACTGGTGTTCCAGTCGATGGCCTCTTCGACATTCGGCCTGCACGGCTTCCTGATGTTCAACCGGATTCAGGGCGGCAGCGAAACCGACGTCGAGCCGGGCTTCAAGGCGTGGCCGAACACCGTCGGGCGCAATGTGCTGGAGTACATTCCGAGCTCGGCGAAGATTTCCGAAATGCTTCAGACCGACGAAGCCGCGCTGTTCCCGCTCACGCCGACCCAGGTCACCGCTCTGAAACTCAAGGGCATGCCGGTGGAGTATGCGCAACCGAAGGAAGGCGCCGTAGTGCTCAACGTGGCCGAATGTGCCATCGCCAACAACACTCAGCCGGAACTGGCACAGAAACTCGCCGCCTTCTTGCTGACACCGGAAGCGCAGGCTGCCGCGCTTGAAGACGGCGACCAGATCCCGTCCAACCCGAATACCCCGACCACCGACAAGACTCGCGGCCAGGTGGAAGCGATGAAGCAGTACCTGACCACGGCCATTGCGATTGATTGGGATCAGGTCAACGAACAGCGCCCGGCATGGAATGCGCGGTGGAGTCGCAGTATCGAGCGGTAACTTCCGGCATAGCGCTATCTATGTAGCAGCTGCCGAGCCTGCGAGGCTGCGTTCGGCTGCGAAGCAGTCGCCAATCCATTCCCTACGGTTTACCTGAATGACCGCGGTGTTTGGTTTTACGACTGCTCCGCAGCCGAACGCAGCCTCGCAGGCTCGGCAGCTGCTACAGGTCGACACAACTGGAATGAAAATTCCCCATTTGGTTACACTACGGCGCGGCAGCTCGGGAAGCCGGCATGAAGATTACGGGGTGAAATCACAGTGGCCGTTCGACCGCCAAACCGTTCGCGACTCACACCACGCTGGCCTGCGCTACGCCGCTTGTTCGGCAAGTCATCGGCGGCATCCGCCGGTAACACCGCGACCGGTCGAGTCATCCACGACTACTTCCACCGCAAGGCTCATTCCCAGGGCTACACCCTCAGCCATAGCCAACTGCGCGTCATCGACTGCATGGCGCAACACGCCGCAGCGCTGTCGGGCACCTCGGCAAAAACGTTTCCCGGCCTTTACCTGCACGGCGCCGTGGGGCGCGGCAAGAGCTGGCTGCTCGACGGTTTTTTCCAGGCCCTTCCCATCGCGGAAAAACAACGTCTGCATTTTCATGAGTTTTTAGCGCACCTTCATCAAGGGATGTTCAGTCATCGCGATCAGCCCGATGCGCTGGAAACCACCCTCGACGAACAGCTGCGCGATTGCCGGGTGCTGTGTTTCGACGAGTTTCATGTCCATGACATCGGCGATGCGATGCTCATCACCCGGCTGTTCAAGGCATTGTTCCGCCGAGGCATCCTGCTGCTGGTCACTTCCAATTACCCACCGGAGGGACTGCTGCCCAACCCGCTGTACCACGCGCGCTTCAAACCGGTGATCGACCTGATCAACGCACGCATGCAGGTCATGGAGGTCGGCGGCCCCCACGACTACCGCAGTCAGGTCAGAACCCACGCCCAGCAGCTGTTTACCCAGGGACAGTACGTCTGGCCAGCCACGCTGGCGCAGCGTCAATCGTTGAACCTGCCCGAACGCGACGCGCCGGCCATTTCACTGCCCGTCGGGACACGCAACCTTCAGGCCCGACACTGCGAAGGGCGAACCATCGGTTTCACCTTCGGCGATCTGTGCGACCAACCCATCGCGGTTATGGATTACCTGGAGCTGTGCCGACGTTTCGATCACTGGTTCATCGATGAACTGCCCAACCTCGCCGATTGTTCCATCGCCGCCCAACAGCGCTTCATCAACCTGGTCGACGTCCTGTACGACCGGGACAAGCACCTGATTCTGCTCGGGCAGCAGTCTTTGCGCGAAAGCCTGGGCGGCGATGCCATCGATCTGGCGCGCACGCGCAGCCGGTTGGGGCAGTTGGTCGAAGTCAGGGAACCGTAGGTTTTGTGGTGCAGCTCAGGACGCTATCGCGAGCAAGCTCGCGAAGGCGGCCTGACAGACACCACACTTTTCCGGCTATCATGGCGCCCATTTTCTGGCCCCCGCGCCCTCCTCCCGATCAAAGTGAATCTGTTCATGGATACCCTTGCCCAACTGCGCGCCGGCCAACTGTCGGGCATCACCCGCCTGGACCTCACCGGCGGCCTGACGGAGTTTCCGCGAGAAATCTTCGACCTGGCGGACTCGCTGGAAGTCCTCAACCTCAGTGGCAATGCCTTGAGCAGCCTGCCGGACGACTTGCACCGCCTGACCCGTTTGCGCGTGTTGTTCTGCTCGGACAATCTGTTCACCGAACTGCCCGACTGCCTCGGCCACTGCGCCGCACTGACGATGGTCGGCTTCAAGGCCAACCGCATCGAACGCGTGCCAGGCGCCGCCCTGCCACCGTTGCTGCGCTGGCTGATCCTGACCGATAACCGTATCACTGAACTGCCCGCCGAGCTGGGTCAACGCCCGCACCTGCAAAAACTCATGCTCGCCGGCAACCGCTTGCAACGTTTGCCGGAAAGCTTGCGTCATTGCCATCGACTCGAACTGATCCGCATCGCCGCCAACCGGTTGACCGAGTTGCCCGAGTGGCTGCTGTCCCTGCCGAGCCTGACCTGGCTGGCGTACGCCGGTAACCCGCTGGAGACCGAAGCCGATGCGGCCGCGCTCGAAGCCACGCCCCACATTCCGTGGTCCGAACTGCGTCTGGAGCAGCAATTGGGCGAAGGCGCGTCGGGGGTGATTCATCGGGCTATTTGGGATCGACAGGACCAACCGGCCACACAGGTCGCGGTCAAACTCTACAAAGGCGAAATGACCAGCGATGGCTCGCCGTTGCACGAAATGAACGCCTGCATCACCGCCGGTAGTCACCCCAACCTGATCCGGGTTGAAGGGCGCGTCGTCGGGCATCCGGAAGCCCAGGCCGGGCTGGTGATGCAACTGATCGATCCGAGTTATCGCAATCTGGCGGGGCTGCCGAGCCTGGCGTCATGTACCCGCGACGTTTACGCCAATGACACCCGGTTCAGCGCGGGTGTGGCATTGCGCATCGCCTGTGGCATTGCCTCGGCAGCCGAGCATTTGCACCAGCATGGCATCACCCACGGCGACCTCTACGGCCACAATATTCTGTGGAACGAGCACGGTAATTGCCTGCTGGGGGATTTCGGCGCGGCGTCATTCCATGCCACCTCGGACAACCTTGAAAGCCGTGCGTTGCAACGGATCGAGGTACGGGCGTTTGGTGTTTTGCTGGGGGAATTGTTGGAGCGGATCGACTCGGGGTTGAGCGATGAAGGTCGTATGCAGCTGGAGCAATTGCAGCGGCGCTGCTGTCAGCCGCAGGTGCTGGAGCGACCGGGGTTCAGCGAGATTGTGCAGGAATTGAATCGCTGGTGACCGCTACGCGGTCAATCGCGAGCAGGCTCGCTCCTACAGGTTTTGTGTCGAACATATAATTTTTATTCAACACAACCTACTGTGGGAGCGAGCCTGCTCGCGATGGCGGTATCACTGAAAAATCAAATTAACCCGCCAACCCGACAAACATGTCCTGCACGTCATCGTGGTTATCGAGGCCTTCGAGGAAGGCTTCGACTTCAGCCATCTGCTCATCGCTCAGGCCGCTGACCGGGTTTTTCGGCTGATAACCCAACTTGGCCGACAACACGGTGAACCCTTGCTCGGGCAGGGCTTTCTGCACGGCGTCCAGGTCCGCAGGCTCGGTCAGGAACAGGGTCGTACCCTCTTCTTCGCCCGGCTCGAAATCCTGGGCGCCGGCTTCGATGGCGGCCATTTCCGGATCGGCGTCAGGGCTGTCCGGGGACGCCTCGATCATGCCGACATGGTTGAAGTCCCACGCTACCGAACCGGAAGCGCCCAACTGGCCCTTGCGGAACGCAACACGGATTTCAGCAACGGTGCGGTTGATGTTGTCGGTCACGCATTCAACGATCAGCGGCACCTGATGCGGTGCGAAGCCTTCATAGGTCACGCGATGGTATTGCACGGTTTCGCCCAACAGGCCCGCGCCTTTCTTGATCGCGCGATCCAGGGTTTCCTTGGGCATCGAGGCTTTCTTGGCCTGCTCGACCACCAGACGCAGGTGTGCGTTGGTGGCAGTATCGGCACCGTTGCGGGCAGCAATGGTGATTTCTTTCACCAGTTTGCCGAAGATCTTGCCCTTGGCGTTGGATGCCGCTTCTTTGTGTTTAACCTTCCACTGTGCGCCCATTACTCACTCTCTTGATCTGTGGCGCCGAGACATCTATTGGCCGACGCATGGCGCCAAGTTTATACGGCCTAAAGTTGGCAATCGACCAAAAATTCCATCCTGTTTACCCGCGTGACGAATCGACATCTTCACCGGCAGTTGTAGGGCGATTCTGAAACTTCGATTTGCGGTGACCATAAAGGGCTGTGGTTTCGTACCCTCAGCGCCCGAATTCCATGGCAGAAGCGCGTTCGATGCACAACGACAAGGAAAGTCCCTTCACCCTGACACTTCTCGACGGCGATTTGAGTTTGCAGGTGTTGCAGTTCAGTGGCCGAGAAGCCCTCAACCAGCCCTATCGATTCGACATCGAAGTGATCGGCCTCGCACCGGCCATGAACCTCGACCGATTGCTGCAACAGCCGGTGTTCCTCAGCCTGATGGAGGGCCAGGGTATTCATGGCGTACTTCACAGTGCCAGTCGCGAGCATCGCGGCCCACACCGAATCGACTACAAACTGGTGCTGGTGCCCTACCTTCAATGGCTCGACCGACAGCGTTCACGCCGCGTCTTTCATCACCTCAGCGTACCGATGATCCTGCGCCAACTGCTGGAGGAACATGATGTACCCGAGGGGAGCTATCGCTTCGAATTATCCAACGGACACTATCCCGTCCGGCCTTTTTGCATTCAGTACGAGGAGAGCGATCTGGCATTGCTGCAACGGCTATGTGAAGAAGAGGGCATTCACTATCACTTCGAACATCAGCGCGACGGGCATGTGCTGGTCCTGGCGGATGACAGTCTGAGTTTCCCCCAGGAACCCGTCCTTACGCCTTTCCAGGGCGACGCGCCCGAAGACAGTGACGTGCCGGTGATCAGTGAGTTGTTCCAGCGCCATGACTCACCGCCCTTTCCCTCACGACTGGAGACCAGGAACCGTGGCTCGCAAAACCCCGACGAGGGAGCGGCCAACCACGCGTTCAGCAAACCATTGCCGGTGATGGTCCGGCCCGCGGCCGAGCACATCCATCACGATCAACTAAGCCGACGACAACTGGAACGTCTGCGTTGCCAGCACCTGCAGATCCACGGTCAAAGCAACCAGAGCGCACTGCGCAGCGCACGGATAGTGCAGGTATCGGAGCATCCACTGCCGAATTTCAACGATCAATGGCTGATCACCGAAACCCGACATCAGGGGCAGCAGCCTTCGATTCTTGCCACCGACAAACCCGTTACTGTCCGCCATTACCGCAATCAGTTCACCGCCATTCCCTGGTCAACGGTCTTCAGGCCCGCGCTCAAACAGACCCGGCCGAGCATCCCGGGCTATCAGCCCGCGCGGGTGCTGGGTCCGGCCGGGCAGCCGGCGGCGCTGGATGATCGAGGTCGAATACAGGTCAGGCTGTGGCCAACAGCGGAAGCGGATCCGCTTGAATCTGCCGGTCTCTGGTTACCGGTGGCCCTTGCGACGCCGGACGGTCGGATTGACCCGTCCAGCCTGCCAAAGGCCGGCAGCGATGTCCTCATCAGTTTTCTCGACAGTGACCCGGACCGCCCGGTGCTGTGCGTCGGCATGGGCCATCACCCGCGCACTCGGTCTGTTCCCGCGCCACGCCGCGATAGCCACTTGCTGCTCGATTGGCTGGTCAATCGCTCGGACCTCACGCCCTGACACTCAGCCCTTGTCGGCCTTGCCTGCCGCCGCCGCGAACTTTGCCAGACGCACATCCAGATGCCGTGGCCGATGCCCATGATCCTCGGCGCGCTCCTTGCGGCGAATGGCGTTGCGCACCATCAGGGAGCCGAGGTAACGAATCGGTTCCGGCGGAAACAAGCCCAACGGGCCGTTGACCAAAGGCGAACGGGTCCAGGCGTTGTCCAGTCCCTGGACCATCGAGGCGAGAATCTGCCCGCCCATATGACACGGGCCAACCCCGCTGCCGGAATATCCGAAACCATAAAACACGTTGCCGCTGGCGCTCATCTGGCCGAAGAACGGCAAACCGGTGACGGAGCGATCAGACGGACCGTTCCAGGTCGCCTCGACCTTGACCTGGGCAAACGCCGGAAAGAACTCGTTCAGGCTGTGCTGCAACAAACCGGCATAGGGCGATGGCTGATCGAATACCGGCAACATTCGCCCGCCGTAAGCAAAGGTATTACCGCCCTTGCCGAGCATGATTCGGCCGTCCGGGGTGTTGTGGTAGTAGTGCACGAAAATCCGCGAATCGAGCACGGTGACGCCGCTGGTCAAACCGATTTCGTTGAGCAGATCGGGGCGTGGTTCGGTGATCAGCATGTCGCTGGAAACAATCGCCACACTGCGCTCGAACTGTGGAAACGCCCGGGCCATCCAGGCGTTCATCGCCAGTACCACGCGATCCGCGCGAATGGTGCCGTTCGGGGTTTGTATCCCCGCAGGCTTGCCCTCCTGCAAGCCGGTCATGGCGGTGCGCTCGTGAATCCTCACGCCGAGCTGCAAGGCGACCCGGCGCAAGCCGCGCACCAGTTTGCCTGGCTGCACACTGGCCGCCGCCGGGGAAAACCAGCCTTCCAGATGTTTGCTGGAACCGGCCATGCGTTGCACATCCGCTACCGGTCGCTGGGTGAAGGAGTTGATGCCACTGCGCTCCAGCGCCGCGATCACGGCATCGGTCGAGCCGCATTGGGCACGGTTGGTGGCGGTGTAGAGCGTACCGTCGAGACGGTAATCGGCGTCCACCGCGTACTGCTCGCAAAAGGCGCCGATGGCATGGATGCTGCGCTCCGATTCCTTGACCAGTCGCACGGCTTCTTCGACGCCGAACAGCCGTTCAAGGGTGAAGTACTTGGCCGACCACGACAGTGCACAACCACCGTTGCGGCCACTGGCGCCGGCGCCGCAGATATCAGCCTCGATCAGCAGCACATCCAGCTCGGGGTTCTGTTCCTTGAGCATGATCGCGGTCCACAACCCGGTGTAGCCGCCGCCGACGATGCAGACATCGGCGCGGGTGTCTCCCACCAAGGGCTCGCATGGCGCGCAGGACTCGGCCGCCAGCGCCTGTTCCAGCCAGAAAGGTCTCATGGGTCAATCCTTAAGTACTCAGAGGTTTTACGGTGATCGGTTGGTTAGGCACGAAAACGCTTTCGACACGCAGGCCAGCCGGGCGGCTGTTCCAGTGCGGGATCAGCACCAGGGCCGAAAACAACGCGCAGCCGGCGAAGACGATGAACACGGTGACCGAGTCGAAGTAGCCCGGCAGCAATCCACCGAGAATCGCCCCGACCGAACCGCAACCGTTGACGAAACCAGCCGCTGTGGCGCCCGCCTTGGCGGTGCCGAAATCGATCGCGGCCGCGCCGCTGATCATCGAGTCCGGTCCGTACAGGGTCAGGCCCATGACGAACAGCAGCGCCACCACCAGCATCACGCTGCCGGTATGCAGGGCGCCCATGAACAAGGCCAGGGTGACGGTCAACGCCAACAGGCTGAGCACGCACGCCGGCATGCGTCGGGCGCCGAACACTTTGTCCGAAGCCAGGCCCAGCAGAATCGGCCCGAGCAACCCGGCCAGTTCAAACGCGGTCGGAATGATCGCCGCGCCGACCTTGCCCACCGAGGGCATCTGCTCGAAGACGATCACCGGGCCCCAGAGCAGAATCGCGTAGCGTGCCGGTTTCAGCAGAAAGTACGCCAGGCCCAGCACCAGCACGGTGCGGTTGCGCAGAATTTCTTTTAACGGTTCCAGCATGCTGATCTTGCTTTGCGCGTCGGCCTCTTGCGCCGTCAGTTGCGGCTCCGGTTCCACCGCCGGCAAGCCAACATCTTCCGGTTTGTTGCGCTGAAAAATAAAAAACAGCACGGCGACCAGCCCAACCACCGCCGCACTGGAAAAGAACGCCGCATGCCAGGTGCCAATCAGCGTATACGCCCACCAGCCAGCAAACGGCGAAGCCACCAACCCACCAAAGGCGTAGCAGGAACTCCACAACCCCAGCACCCGCCCGCGCTGTTCAGAGGGAAAGAAACTGCCGAGGTTCTTGCACAGCCCGGACCAGCCGGTGGACTGGGCAAACCCTTGAATCAACATGCAGGTGGCGAAGATTGGCAACGTCGCGAAACTGCCCATCACCAAGGCTGCCGCTGCTGAAATCAGCAACCCGCCAAACACTACGACCCTTGGGCCAAAGCGGTCGGCCAGGATGCCCCAGGTGAATTGCCCGATGGCGTAAGCCGTGAGGTAGATGGCGTCGAGGTTGGCCATGGCCATTTTGTCGAGCATGAAGGTGGGGTCTTCTGCGATCCCCAGTTTTGCCACGGAAAAAGCTTTGCGGGTGAAGTAGAAAGCGGCGTAAGCGAGCCAGGTGATCGCGAAAATCTGCACGCGCCAACGCTTGATAGTGCCGATGTGCTTGTTCATGGTGGTTCTGACCTCAGGGTGTGAGTGTGCCGGCAGAAATTGAGAAATAACGCCTGTTTTTTTATTGTTGAGCACTTCGATATCGCAGCTTCCCTGAGGCGATATCGGTCAGATGAGTCCTGCTGTTGCACGCACAGGCTCATGGCCGCCGACGCTGTTCGACTGACCAGTCACCGGGGCTGAGGTGGATAAAAACAATTACTGATTAATAAGTGAAATCGATTTATCGTATTTCCAATATAAGCTCAGCTTGTTACTGGAGGTTTCGATGTCGGTTTCCCACGCCCAGCTCAAAGCCTTCCATGCCGTGGCCGTGCACGGAAGCTTTACCAAAGCCGCCGAGCGGCTATTCCTCACGCAACCGGCGATTTCCGACCAAGTGCGCAAACTCGAAGAGCGTTTCGGTGTGCTGCTGTTCCACCGCAACAAACGTTCGGTCCGGCTGACGGATTTGGGCGAGCGGTTGCTGAGCATTACTCAGCGGCTGTTCGTCATCGAGGCCGAGGCGCAGGAGCTCTTGCATGACTCCAGGGCCTTGCAGACTGGCAGCCTGATTCTCGCGGTGGATGCGCCAGTGCACGTGTTGCCGCAGATTGCTCGCTTTTGTGAACGCTACCCCGGCATCAGCGTGAAGATCGAAACCGGCAACACCGATGAATCGCTGTTTCGGTTGTTCAACTACCAGGCCGACCTGGCGTTGTTGGGTCGCGATGTCAGCGACGAACGACTGATTTCCTTACCGCTGCGCAATGACCCGATGGTGGCGTTCGTTTCGCGAAATCATCCGTGGGCCGACCGCGAGTCGATTTGCCTCGCGGATCTGGATGACACGCCATTGGTGCTGCGGGAAATCGGCTCGGTGACGCGCCAGACGCTGGAAGAAGAAATGGCTCAGGCAGGTTTTCGCATTCGCCCGGCGATTCAGGTTGAAGGTCGGGAGGCGGCGCGGGAGGCGGTGGTCGTGGGGATTGGCGTTGGTGTTGTATCAGCCGCCGAGTTCGGTGCGGACTCGAGGGTTTGCGCATTGCCGATTACCGACTGCAAACGACGATTGACCGAGACACTGGTGTGCTTGCGCGAGCAGAGTTCGCGGCGGGTGGTGGCGACGTTTCTCGAGATGGTTCGCGAAAGTCTTGTGTAGGCAGGCCCGGCCCCTTCGCGAGCAAGCCCGCTCCCACAGGGATTTTGTGAACGCTGGAGATCCAATGTGGGAGCGGACTTGCTCGCGAAGGCCGCGCCGCGGTTCAACTGGATGGCGCCAAATCGAAAAACGCCTGTATCAAGCGCAAATCCCGCCGCCGCTCCATGCAGCCAATCATGTGCCGATTGACCAACCCATCGCCAAGAATCGGCACCGCCACCACCCGCGGGTCATGACTGACTTCCACCGACGACACCACGCCAACCCCCAACTCGGCGGCGACGGCTTCGGTCACGGCCTCGCGACTGTCCAGCTCCAGTAACACCCGTGGACTGACCAACGCCGCCGCGCACGCCTCGTCGAAGGTGCGTCGGGTGATCGAACTTGGCTCGCGCAACACCATGATCACCTGATCCAGCGCCTTGAGCGGCACCCCCTTGGACATCTGCGCCCAAGGATGACCGTCGGGCACCAGCGCACAAATTCGTGATTCGCTTAAGTCTTGCAAATGCAGCCCCTTGCGCGGTTCGACCTCGGTCAGCACCGCCACGTCGGCATGCTCCGACAACAACGCCGCCAGGGTTTCCTGAGCATTGCCCAGCCGCAGGTTCACGGTAATGCCGGGATACCGCGCGCGCAGGCTGGCGAGCATCGGCATGACCATGTGCGGCCCGTCCGCCGCGACCTCCAAACGCCCGGTCAGTAACTGCCGGTTCGCTTCCAGCATCACCTGCGCTTCTTCGGCCAGACCGAACATTGCCCGGGTGATCGCGGCCAGTTTGGTGCCCTCCTCCGTCAGCTCCACCCGTCGTGCGGTGCGCCGCAACAGGGTGATCTGGTAATGCTCCTCCAACGCCTTGATGTGCCCGGTGACCGCCGGTTGGCTGATGAACAGTCGCGCGGCGGCCCGGGTGAAGCTGCCCTCGCGGGCCACCGCATCGAATGCGCGGAGCTGGAACAGGTTCATGAATAACCCTCACTGATGGCTGGCATAACAACAAACAATTTGATTGATAACTCGGCAAATTGCAATTTAAGCCCCGTAGCTTCATCCCATCGATTGCGAGGACACGAGAATGAGTACTGCCGAACCCATCCTGCTCACCCCCGGCCCACTGACCACATCGGCCCGCACCCGTCAGGCGATGATGGTCGACTGGGGTTCATGGGATGACCGCTTCAATCAACTGACCGCCAGCCTGTGCGAACAACTGCTGGCGATCATCAACGGCGGCGACAGCCACCACTGTGTGCCCCTGCAAGGCAGCGGCACCTTCGCGGTCGAAGCGGCGATCGGCACGCTGGTGCCTCGCGACGGCAAAGTCCTGGTGCTGATCAACGGCGCCTACGGCAAACGCCTGGCGAAAATCTGCGAAGTCCTCGGCCGCTCCTTCAGTACCTTTGAAACCGCCGAAGACGAACCGACCACCGCCGCCGACGTCGACCGCCTGCTGCGCGCCGACGCCAGCATCACCCACGTCGCGCTGATTCACTGCGAAACCAGCACCGGGATCCTCAATCCGCTGCCGGAAATTGCTCACGTCATCGCGCAACACGGCAAACGCCTGATCATCGACGCCATGAGCTCCTTCGGCGCGCTGCCGATTGACGCGCAACAGGTGCCGTTCGACGCGCTGATCGCCGCTTCGGGCAAATGCCTGGAAGGTGTGCCGGGGATGGGTTTCGTCTTCGCTCGCAAAGAAGCGCTGGCCAATGCAGCCGGTAACTCACACTCGCTGGCGATGGACCTTTTCGATCAGCACACCTACATGGCCAAGACTGGCCAGTGGCGCTTCACCCCGCCGACCCACGTGGTCGCGGCGCTGCACGAAGCCCTGCTGCAATACAACGAAGAAGGTGGTTTGCCCGCCCGGCATCAGCGCTATGCCAACAACTGCCAGGTGCTGCTCGATGACATGGCCAAGCTTGGAATTCGCAGCTTCCTGCCCGCCGCAATCCAGGCGCCGATCATCGTCACCTTTCATGCGCCGAAAGATCCGCGCTACCAGTTCAAGGAATTCTACGAACGCGTCAAGGCCAAGGGTTTCATCCTCTACCCCGGCAAATTGACCCAGGTCGAAACCTTCCGCGTCGGCTGCATCGGCCACGTCAACCAGGCCGAGATGCACGCGGCCGTGTCGGCTATCGCCGAAGTACTGCGCGAGATGGAAGTCCTCGAAATCTGATTCACACCGATCTGTAGCAGCTGTCGAGCCTGCGAGGCTGCGTTCGGCTGCGAAGCAGTCGTAAAACCATCCACCTCGGTGTTTTTAGATGAACCGAGTCGCCAGAGTTAACGACTGCTGCGCAGCCGAACGCAGCCTCGCTGGGGCTCGACAGCTGCTACAGGGCTCTTCATTCCCCAATACAGGATTTGAGACATGAACTACGCAAACCCAACCAAGCTGCAAGCCGCCATCCTCGACTGGGCCGGCACCGTGGTCGACTTCGGCTCTTTCGCGCCAACTCAAATTTTTGTCGAAGCCTTCGCCGAGTTCGACGTCCAGGTGTCCATCGAAGAAGCCCGCGGGCCGATGGGCATGGGCAAGTGGGACCACATCCGAACCCTGTGCGATCAGCCGGAAGTGGCCGAACGTTATCGCCAGGTGTTCGGCCGTACGCCGACCGACGATGACGTTACCGCCATCTACAAGCGCTTCATGCCACTGCAAATCGAGAAAATCGCCGAACACTCGGCGCTGATTCCGGGCGCGCTGGACACCATCGCCAATCTGCGCCAGCAAGGGATCAAGATCGGTTCCTGCTCCGGCTACCCGAAACAGGTCATGGACAAGGTGGTCGAGCTGGCCGCCACCAACGGTTACGTCGCCGACCACGTGGTCGCCACCGACGAAGTGCCCAACGGCCGTCCATGGCCGGCCCAGGCGCTGGCCAACGTGATCGCCCTCGGCATCGATGATGTCGCGGCCTGCGTGAAGATCGACGACACCGTGCCGGGTATTCTCGAGGGTCGCCGTGCCGGTATGTGGACCGTGGCGCTGATTTGTTCCGGTAATGCACTGGGCCTGGACTACGAAGGTTACCGCGCCCTCGGCAGCGACCAACTGGACAGCGAACGCAAGCGCATCCACGGGATGTTCGAAGGCTCGCGGCCGCACTACATGATCGACACCATCACCGATTTGCCGGAAGTGATCGCCGATATCAACAAACGTCTGGCCAACGGCGAGATGCCGCAAACCAGCTGATTGCGCCTGTCACCGCATAAAAAAGCGCCAGTTCCTGAACGGAACTGGCGCTTTTTTGTGGCCAACCACTTGATCCAGAGCATTGAACGCCCAAATAGCCACAGGCAAATCCACCAAAGCGGATTACAGTTAACGCACACCGTCTAACAAGAACGGTGGCTCGACCTGACCTGTGAGGAACACCGTATGCCCTGGAAGAACTCCGACTCACGCTACAGCACCGTATCGATCACCCTGCATTGGTTGATGCTGGTCCTGCTGGCGCTGGTTTATGCCTGTATCGAATTTCGCGGGATCTTTCCAAAAGGCAGTGGCGGGCGGACGCTGATCGTTGAATCGCACTTCATGCTCGGTCTGACCGTGTTCGTACTGGTGTGGCTGCGCTTGTTCGCGCGCAGCCTGGGCCCGGCACCGCAAATCTTCCCGGCCTCGCCTCACTGGCAGACCGTGTTGGCCAAACTGATGCACTGGGCGCTGTACATTTTCATGATTGCCATGCCGATTCTGGGCTGGCTGGTCACTAGCGCAAAAGGTCACCAAGTGATGTTCTACGGCTTCGACCTGCCGTTGCTGATCGCGGAGGACAAGGCGTTGGCCAAGCAGATCGAGGGTTGGCATGAACTCGGCGGCACCATTGGATACTGGCTGATTGGCCTGCACGCCGTGGCGGGGATTTATCACCACTATGTAGTGGGTGATAACACCTTGCTGCGGATGATGCCCAAGCGCGGGTGAATCCGGCCGCTCACTGGAAACCCCGGCGGCCCTGCAAACCGCCGGAATGGATGAAGATCAGGCGCGTGCCCTTTTCGAATCTTCCGGCTTCTACTTGCTGCTTGAGCGCCAACAAGGCTTTGCCGGTGTACAGCGGTTCAAGGGGAATGCCGCTGGCCTGTTCGGTCTGATCGATGAATTCGAGCAACAGCGGATCGACTTTGGCAAAGCCGCCACGGCTGGCGTCGAACAATTCATAAGCGCGATTGTGTAAACCCGCCTCTTGCACAATTGATTCGACCTGCTGCGCTACCCCATGATCGTCGGGCACCGCCAGCGCGCCATACACCGGGTGTTCACCTGCTTCGGCCAGCACCAGACCGGCCAGGGTCGTGCCCGTTCCGCAGGCCAGCCACCAGCCGTCGTAGTCGCTCCAGCCCAGACCGTTCAGTTGCGCGCTGACCATTGTCCTCAACTGCAGGCAGCCCTTGGCTCCCTGTAACCCGCCGCCACCTTCCGGCACCGGATACAGATCGGGATACTGCGCCTGCCATGGCAGCCAGAAACCCGGCTCGTGCCGCGCTCGATAACCGCCATAACCCAGCCAATGCAATTGCATGCCAAACGCCTGCAAGTCTTTCACCGTCGGCGTTTCTTGCGGATGACCGCGCAGCAGGCCAACGGTGCGAAAACCGAAACGTTTGCCCGCCGCGGCCAGTGCATGCAGATGATTGGAGTGGGCACCGCCCAGACTGATGATGCCTTTGGCACCGATCTGGTCAGCGGCTTTCAGGTGCTCGATGAGTTTGAACCACTTGTTGCCGCTGATCAGCGGGTCGATCTGGTCGAGGCGCAGAATTGCGACTTCGATGCTTGATCGGGCGAGCCAATCAAGATGAAGGGGTTCTAGGGGGGCCTGGGGTAGCCATTCGTTAGGAGGGAGAAGCATCGATGCTGGCTCTGGGTGAAGAGCCGGCATCTTAACAGCCGTTGTGGCGAGGGGGCTTGTCGGAATGCCGCATCACCCCGTTCGGCGGCGTAGCCGTCGTGAATCAGACGCTACGGTATGTCAGTAAGACTTCAGGGGGCGCTGCGCACCCCAACGGGGGCAAGCCCCCTCGCCACAGGGCCTGTGTTGATTACAACTCAGCAGCCAGACGCGAACCCTGGTTGATCGCCCGCTTGGCATCCAGCTCTGCCGCCACATCCGCGCCGCCAATCAAATGCACGTTCTGCCCGGCCGCCACCAGCCCCTCGTGCAATTCACGCAGCGGATCCTGACCGGCGCAAATCACGATGTTGTCCACCGGCAGCAGCTGCGGCTCGCCGGTTTCGCCGATGCGGATGTGCAAACCTTCGTTGTCGATCTTCAGGTACTCGACGCTGTTGAGCATCTGCACCTGCTTGTTTTTCAGACCGGTGCGGTGAATCCAGCCCGTGGTTTTACCCAGGCCATCGCCGACCTTGGATTTCTTGCGCTGCAGCAGGAACACTTCACGCGCCGGTGCATGGGGTTCAGCCTTGATGCCGGCAACACCGCCGCGCGCTTGCAGATGCGTATCGATACCCCATTCCTTCCAGAACGCCTCGCGATTCTGGCTGGTGGCCACGCCCTGGTGAACCAGGAACTCCGAGACATCGAATCCGATACCACCGGCACCAATCACCGCAACGCGTTTGCCCACCGGTTTGCGCTCAAGGATCACGTCCAGGTAGCTCAGCACCTTGGCGTTCTCGACGCCCGGAATCGCCGGGGTTCTTGGGGCAATACCGGTGGCGAGAATGATCTCGTCGTAACCGCCCTCAACCAGTTTCGCCACGTCGACGCGGGTGTTCAGGCACACCTCAACGTGGGTGGTCTGCAGTTTGCGGTTGAAATAACGCAGGGTTTCAAAGAACTCTTCCTTGCCTGGCACACGCTTGGCGATGTTGAACTGGCCGCCAATTTCGCTCGCCGAATCAAACAGCGTCACCTGATGACCACGCTCAGCCGCCACCGTCGCCGCGGACAGACCCGCAGGACCGGCACCGACCACCGCGATTTTCTTGATCTGCTGCACCGGCAGGTAATTGAGTTCGGTTTCGTGACAAGCACGCGGGTTTACCAGGCAACTGGTCAACTTGCCGCCGAAGGTGTGGTCCAGGCAGGCCTGGTTGCAACCGATGCAGGTGTTGATTTCATCGGCACGACCTTCAGCGGCCTTGTTGACGAAGTCCGGGTCGGCGAGGAACGGCCGCGCCATGGAGACCATGTCGGCATCGCCTTCGGCCAGAATCTGCTCGGCCACTTCCGGGGTGTTGATACGGTTGGTGGTGATCAGCGGAATGCTCACCGAACCGCGCAGCTTGGCCGTGACTTTGCTGAACGCACCGCGCGGCACTTTGGTGGCAATGGTCGGGATCCGCGCTTCGTGCCAGCCGATGCCGGTGTTGATGATGGTCGCACCGGCCTGCTCGATGGCCTTGGCCAGCGTCACGATTTCTTCCCAGCTGCTGCCGCCTTCCACCAGATCGAGCATCGACAGGCGGAAGATAATAATGAAATTCGGGCCTACCGCTTCACGCACACGGCGAACGATTTCCACCGGCAGGCGAATGCGGTTTTCGTAGCTGCCGCCCCAACGGTCGGTGCGGTGGTTGGTGTGGGCCGCGAGAAACTGGTTAATGAAATAACCTTCGGAGCCCATGATCTCGACGCCGTCGTACTCGGCCTGTTGCGCCAGGGTCGAACAGGTGACGAAATCGCTGATCTGTTTCTCGATGCCTTCCTCGTCCAGCTCTTTAGGCTTGAACGGGTTGATCGGCGCCTGAATGGCGCTCGGTGCGACCTGTTTCGGGCTGTAGGCATAACGCCCGGCGTGAAGGATCTGCATGCAGATCTTGCCGCCCGCCTCGTGCACCGCGCGGGTGACGATGCGGTGCTTGAGCGCTTCTTCCTCGGTGGTCAGTTTGGCCGCGCCGGAGTACACCCCACCCTCGTCGTTCGGGCCAATACCGCCGGTGACCATCAGGCCAACGCCGCCACGGGCACGTTCGGCGAAGTACGCCGCCATGCGCTCGAAACCGCCGGGCTTTTCCTCAAGACCAGTGTGCATCGACCCCATCAGGGTACGGTTGCGCAGCGTGGTAAAACCCAGGTCCAGCGGGGCCAACAGGTGCGGGTAATGAGCGGCGGTCATCGGTAACTCCACATCGAGCGATCACGAAAAAAGTGCAGGAGCTCTTCGGCCCCCGTCAGTCATGTTGGACAGACTAAGAGTCGCGCCGCTGCCACTCAATGACCGTAACTGACAACTTATTGATCCAAATGTGCAGCGCCCCTTGGCAAGTGCCGGCATGGGCCCTACCCTAGTCGCGAATCCTGCACACGGCCGTTGACTGTTTCCCCATGCGCAAACTTCTGTACCTGACCTTCTCCATGGCATTGATTGCCGCCCTTACGACCTACGCCATGTGGGCCGCGGACCGTCCGGTGGGTCATTACCTGTCGGACCTGCGCATCAACCTCGCGGTCGACCAAGGCACACCCGCCGATCGCGGCAATCTGCTGGGCATCCAGCCCGAACTGTTTCCCACCGACTATCAAAGCCCCGAGCGCTTGCACCGCAAGCTGGCGGCCTATTTGCAGAAGGCCCAGGACCAGGGCCTGCTGAATGAAAAAACCATCGTCGTCCTGCCCGAACATGTCGGCACCTGGTTGATGGTCAGCGGCGAGAAAGATGAGCTGTACCAAGCGACCACGCTCAAGGAAGCCATGAACTGGTTGGCGGTCAGTAACCCACTGAAGTTCGTCCGCGCACTGATCAGCGCCAAGGGCGACAGCCGTCTGGACGACGCGCACCTGCGCATGAAGGCCAAAGGCATGGCCAAGGACTACCAGGCGCTGTTTGGTGGTCTGGCGAAAGAATTCCACGTGACGTTGGTGGCTGGCTCCATCGTGCTACCCGAGCCCAGCATCGTCGACGGCACCCTGAAAATCGGCCGCGGCGCGTTGTACAACAGCACCGTGGTGTTTGGTCGCGATGGCCTGCCGATCGGCCAACCCCAGCGCCAGATGCACCCGATTTTCGATGAACATGAAGTCATCGCCGCCAATGGCGAGCATACGCTCAACGTCGTCGACACCCCGGCCGGACGCCTGGGTGTGCTGATCGGCAGCGACAGCTGGTACCCGGACAATTACCGCAAGCTCGACGACCAGGGTGCGCAGTTCGTCGCGGTCCCTGCGTTTGTGATCGGGCACGGCACTTGGGACAAACCGTGGCGCGGTTACAAGGGGCTGTCGACACCTGGTTCCGTCAGCCTCAAGGCCGGCGAACTCAGCGAAGGCCAGGCCTGGCATCGCCTGACACTCACCGCTCAACCACCTGGCAGCCAGGCAATCGCTGGCATGAGCGTGTTCCTGCGCGGTCAGTTTTGGGATCAGGGCAGCGCCGGCCAAAGCTTTCTCAGCAGCAACGGACAGCAGTTCGCCGATGGTGATGCCCCTGGCGCGCGTTTGCTGAACCTCTGGTTGTAACCGATGAAACCGTTGCCGATGCGCCTCGGCGATCTGTCGGTCGGCTTTGTTCATAGCCTGGCCGACGCCGTGCGCAGCCACGGTGTAGATCCTCAGCCGCTGCTCGAACAATATGGCCTCGACGCGGCTCGCCTCAGCGAAGCGGGCGCCCGGCTCTCGATCCCGCGCTACATGCGCCTGGGTCACAGCGCCATTCAACTGACCGACAACCCGGCACTTGGTTTGCGCATGGGTCAGCTCAGTCGCCTGAGCCAGGTCGGCCTGGCCGGGGTCACGGCCGCTCAGGCGCCAACGGTGCGAGAAGCCGCGCGGTGCCTGATTCGCTTCGAAGCCTTGTATGGCTCCAACTATCGCGGTCAATCGAGCTTTCACGAAGACGCCCAAGGTGCCTGGCTGCGGTTTTATTCCATCAGCCCTTACAACGCCTACAACCGCTTCGTGGTGGATTCGATCATCGCGGGCTGGTTGCAGCAATTGTCCAGCATAAGCCCTGCCCCGTTGCGGGCCGAACGTATCGAGATCGAGTTTGATGAGCCGGATTACCGAACGGCTTATGAAGTGCTGGGCGACTGCCCGATCCAGTTCGGTTGCGAGCACAATCAACTGCGCTTGAGCCTTGCCAGCCTCGCCCAGCGCAACCCGGAACACTGCCCGAGCACTTGGCGACACTTGCTGCAACTGTGTGAGCGGGAACTGGAGCAACTGACACGCACCCGCAGCCTGCGTGAACGCATCACTCAGTTACTGGGGCCATTGCTCAATGGCGGCCGGGAACCCGACCTGGAAGAAGTGGCGGCACGCCTTAAGCTGCCGACCTGGACCTTGCGCCGCAAACTCGCCGAGGAAGGCACGCAATTTCGCGCGATCCTCAATGACACGCGTCGCGACCTGGCCATGACCTACATCCGCGATACCGAACTGGCGTTCGGAGAAATCGCCTACCTGCTGGGCTTTGCCTCAGCCGAAGCCTTTCAACGGGCCTTCAAACGCTGGAGCGGCCAGACTCCCGGCGAGTTTCGCCGCAGTCATCGCCAATCCGCTTGACGCTTACAGCTCGGTAGCGTCTTCGGCCGGTTCCAGCGGGTCCAGTTCAAACGCCTGATACTCGAGCAGCTCTTCTTGATAATCGTCCATTCTGAATCCCCCACAGCTCGTTGAAAAAAACGCCTGAATAAATGACCAGCGCCCCGAGCATAAAGTGCCCACGTGAAAGAAAAATGACGCAGGCACGCCGCTCAGCGGCTACTTGATAAAACGTAGCAGGCCGTCAGGAATTTATCACAGGATTTTTTCGATACAGGCCGTAGGACAATGGCCTGGGTTGACGCGGATCAATTTAAAGCCGCTGCGGGATCGGTGTCGTCTGACCCGATCCCGCAGCGTCAGAGCACGATTACTGGCCTGATACAGGAATGGCCGAAATAGGCTCGGTGGGTGGAGGAAGGCTTGATTGGGGCGGCGGAGTGACCGTTTCCGTGGTCGATGCCGGCTCGGTATTCTCGGCCGGAGCAATCGGAGCGGCTTCAGGCGGCGGCGCAACCGGCTCAGAGGCTGCTGGAGCAGCTTCGGCAGGTGCCGGCGCAGGTTCTGCCGCAGGTGCCGGGGTCGGTGCCAATGGAGCCGGTGCGGCCTTGGCTTCAGGCACGCCGAGCTCGGGTTTCGGCTTATCCTTGATGTGCGCGGCCTTTTTCGCTTCCGGCGGCAGGAACAACTCGACCAGGGTGAAGAAACGCTCGTAGAACTTGGGCGACGATACAGTTTCGCTGGCAACCTTGACCATCGAGTCGTCGGACGAGCCGATCGGCATCGACACAGAACCCAGCACGCCTACACCAACGCTGGCGGAGTTGTTGGTCTTCTTCAGCGCATAACGGTCCTGCAGGGCGTTGGCGAACATGGTCGCGTGGAGCCCCTCACTGCCGTCATCGGCACAGACCACACTGAAGCTGATCTCCATGTGAGTCTCGCCGGTCTGCTGGAAGCTTTTGTGTCCGCTGACCAGTTTCGGGTCGGAGCTGGTGATGATGTAGCCCTGGCTGAGCAACGCCCGACGGGCGGCTTCGCACGTCTGCGCGTCCGTCACCGGGTAGCTGCGCGAAAACGTTCCGGAGTCATCGAAGTTCTCATGCTCGTAGATAGGGGCTTTCTTCGACGAGCAGCCGGCCGCGGTGGCCAGCACCAACGCCAGCCCTGCAACACGCATGGGAATTGATTTAAACATTGAACATCCTGAGGAAAACGGTCCGGGGCGTATTGTGCAACAGATCGATGCTTAGCGGAGTATCGATTAGTGTCTTAAAACAGTTACAAGTCTACTGACTGTCATTTACAGGAAAAAGTCGCACGGTAAATACTCAGGCGACGGGTAACCCGCGCTGCTTTTGTTTCACCCATAAAAAACCCCAGCCTTTCGGCCGGGGTCTTTGTGTAGCGCAAAACTCAGTCAGGCATCAGAAGCGTTTGATCTCAGCCTGGCTTTCCAGCAGTTTGCGGTAGGCCGCAAAGTCTTGCTGTCCAATGCGCGAAGCGAGGAAGCGACGGTATTGAGCCTTCTCTTCTTCGGTCGGCGCAGCAGCTTCGTTCACGCCGTTCAGACGCACAATCACCAAGCTACCATCGGCCAGGGTCACGCTGCTGAAGGTCGGCTTGTCCTTGGCGACAGGCTTGGGCATGCGGAACAGCGCCTGCAGCACGGTTGGGTCAACCCCTTCCTGGCCACGAGTGGCTGCCTGGGTCACTTTCCAGCTCTGACCGTCGATCGCCTTGTCCAACGGAGTCTTGCCATCGCGCAGGCTGACAATCAGCTCTTCAGCCTTGGTCTTGGCGGCAGCACTGGCGTGCTCCTTGGCCAATTGCACGCGAATGCTGGCAGCAACGCTTTCCAGCGGCAGTTGCGCAGGCTTCAGGTGCTCCTTGGCGCGCAGCACGATCACGGTTTCCGGATCGAGCTCGATGGCGGTGCTGTTGGCACCCTCATTCAGCACTTCAGGACTGAACGCAGCAGTGATCACGGCACGGTTGGCCGCAACACCTTCGCCACCTTCACGGCCGAACGGTTTGGACGTATGAACAGTGAGCTTCAGGTCCTGCGCCGGCTGAGCCAGATCGGAGGCTTCGAACGACGAGTCTTCCAGTTGCTTGGTCGCCTCGACGAAACGCTGCTCGACCTGCTGGGTTTTCAGCTCACGGGTCAGCTTGTCTTTCAGGCTGGCGAGCGTCGGCACTTCAGGCGCTTCGACACCCAACAGCTTGATCAGGTGGAAACCGAAGTCGGTGCGAACCGGCGCCGAGACCTGATCCTTGGCCAACGCATACAGCGCTGTTTCGAAGGCTGGATCGTAGACACCAGGACCGGCATAGCCGAGGTCGCCGCCGTTGTTCGCCGAACCAGGATCCTGGGAGAACTCCTTGGCCAGAGCTTCGAACTTCTCGCCTTTTGCCAGACGTGCCTGGATCTCTTCGATCTTGGCCTTGGCTTGCGCTTCGGTCACCTTGTCGTTCACTTCGATCAGAATGTGCGCGGCCCGGCGTTGCTCGGACAGGTTCGCGGTTTCTTTCTGATACGCCGCTTGCAGGTCTTCGTCCTTGACGCTGACCTGATCAAAGAAGGAAGCCTTCTTCAACTCCAGGTAATCAATGACCACCTGATCCGGCGTCATGAATTCCTTGGCGTGTTCATCGTAGTAGGCTTTGACTTCATCGTCGCTCAGCTTCACAGCCGCCGGGTCAGCCTTGACGTTCAGCGAAGCAAAATCGCGGGTCTGTTTTTCCAGACGGGCGAATGCCAGAACCTGTGCGTCGGTGACGAAACCACTACCTGCCAGACCAGCGCGCAGCTGACCGATCAGCATTTCCTGAGCCAGCATCTGGCGGAATTGCATGCGGCTGTAGCCGAGTTGGCGAATAACCTGGTCGAAACGCTCAGGGCTGAACTTGCCATCAACCTGGAATTCAGGCGTTTGCAGGATCACCTGGTCCAAAGCAGCTTCGGAAAAAGCGAACTTCGAGTTTTCTGCGCCTTGCAGCAGCAGCTTGCGGTCGATCAGGCCTTTGAGGGCCGATTCGCGCAGCATTTTTTCGTCGAGCAAGGAAGCATCGAAATCCTTGCCCAGCTGTTGCATGAGCTGACGGCGTTGCATATCGACCGCCTGGCTCAGCTCGTTCTGGCTGATTTCTTCGCCATTGACCTTGGCCGCATCATTGCTGTGCGTCGTGGCCTTGAAGATGGCGTCGAAACCGGTCAAAGCCATCAGTGCAACGATGACCCCGATAATGGTCTTGGCAATCCAGCCTTGTGAATTGTCCCTGATATTCTGCAGCATGCGTCCCCCAGAAACGGTTGAACTTCAAAATTAGGCAACCGTGGAGCGTGGGTAGAATCCGGATAGAAGAAAGGCGCATCCGAGGATGCGCCTTCTCGTAACTGGCGGAGCGGACCGATGACTCGAACTTGCGAGCCTCGGCGTCTCGGATCGGCGACTCGCCAACTGGACTACCGCTCCGCTGCCAGGTCAGGCATGACCCCGACCCGGATAGGCAAAAACCTGAATCGAACTTAGTTGACAGCTTCTTTCAGTGCTTTACCGGCTTTGAAACCTGGTTTTTTAGCAGCTGCGATTTCCAGCGTCTTACCGGTCTGTGGGTTACGACCAATGCGAGCTGGACGATCAGTTACGGAGAAAGTACCGAAACCAACCAGAACAACAGAGTCGCCAGCCTTGAGAGCGCCAGTGACGGATTCGATTACAGCGTCCAGCGCACGGCCAGCAGCAGCTTTCGGGATATCAGCGGATGCAGCGATAGCATCAATCAGTTCCGACTTGTTCACTCTAAGTCCCCTTATATCTATTTGAGTATGATTCTAAGTTTTTTGGTGAAAGCAAAAACGAGTGCTGAATGGCCTACAGACACTTAAGAGCCGCTTTATAACAAGGGCTCTAAAAAGCTGTCAACAAGCCACCCAGGCAAATGCGTACTAATGCGTGCTAATTCTTTCCTTAGAGTCAGACTCGCGTTTTTCATCCTTTGCAACTATCTCTGGAGCTACATCTGGCAAGGGCTCCGGCGCGTATTGCAGCGCAATTTGCAGGACCTCGTCAATCCATTTAACCGGTTTAATCTGCAGATCTTGCTTGATATTGTCAGGAATTTCCTTCAGATCGCGTACGTTCTCTTCAGGAATGATCACGGTCTTGATTCCGCCACGGTGAGCAGCGAGCAGTTTTTCTTTCAAACCGCCAATCGCCAGCACCTGACCACGCAGGGTAATTTCGCCAGTCATGGCGACGTCCGCGCGCACAGGGATCCCGGTCAATGCCGATACCAGAGCCGTGCACATGCCCACACCGGCGCTAGGGCCGTCCTTCGGGGTCGCCCCTTCCGGCATGTGGATATGCGTGTCGCGCTTCTCGTGGAAGTCCAGGGGAATCCCCAGGCTCTTCGCGCGACTGCGAACAACGGTCAGGGCCGCAGTGATCGATTCGACCATGACGTCACCCAAAGAACCGGTCTTGATCAACTGGCCTTTACCCGGTACGACTGCGGCTTCGATAGTCAGCAACTCGCCACCTACCTGAGTCCACGCCAGCCCGGTGACCTGACCGATCTGATCCTGCGATTCGGCCAGACCGTAGCGGAATTTGCGCACGCCCAGGAAGTGTTCCAGCATCTCGGCAGTGACCTTCACCGAGAAGCGTTTTTCCATTGCATGCTCTTTGACCGCCTTGCGGCAAACCTTGGCAATCTGGCGCTCCAGCCCACGTACACCGGCTTCGCGGGTGTAGTAGCGGATGATGTCGCGGATCGCTTCGGCGTCGAATTCCAGCTCGCCTTTTTTCAAACCATTGGCAGTAATCTGCTTTGGCGAAAGGTATTTGACGGCGATGTTGATCTTTTCGTCTTCGGTGTAACCCGGCAGACGAATCACTTCCATCCGGTCCAGCAAGGCTGGTGGAATGTTCATGGAGTTCGAGGTGCAAAGGAACATCACATCGGACAGGTCGTAGTCGACTTCCAGATAGTGATCGTTGAAATTGTGGTTCTGCTCAGGGTCGAGCACTTCCAGCAACGCCGACGCCGGATCGCCACGCATGTCGCTGCCCATTTTGTCGATTTCATCGAGCAGGAACAGCGGGTTGCGAACGCCCACCTTTGTCATCTTTTGAATCAATCTTCCTGGCATCGAACCGATGTAAGTACGGCGATGACCACGAATTTCCGCTTCATCACGCACGCCACCGAGGGCCATGCGCACGAATTTGCGGTTGGTGGCGTGAGCAATCGACTCCGCCAGAGAGGTTTTACCTACCCCTGGAGGACCGACCAGGCACAACACCGGACCACGAATTTTCTTCACTCGCTTCTGCACGGCGAGGTATTCGAGGATCCGCTCTTTGACTTCTTCCAGACCATAGTGATCTGCATCGAGAATGTCTTCTGCGCGCGCCAGATCCAGACGCACTTTGCTCTGTGCCTTCCACGGCACCTGAACCAGCCAGTCAATATACGAGCGCACCACGGTCGCTTCCGCAGACATTGGCGACATTTGTTTTAACTTGTTCAGTTCACCCTGGGCTTTGGCCAAGGCGTCTTTCGGCAGACCGGCGGCATCGATACGCTTTTTCAGCTCTTCGATTTCGTTGTGGCCTTCGTCGCTGTCGCCGAGCTCTTTCTGAATGGCCTTCATCTGCTCATTCAGGTAGTACTCGCGCTGGCTGCGCTCCATTTGTTTTTTGACGCGACCACGAATGCGTTTTTCGACTTGCAGCAGGTCGATCTCGGCATCCAGCAACGCCAGAACGTGCTCGACCCGGGCCGACAAATCAATGATTTCGAGGATTTCCTGCTTCTGCTCGATCTTCAGGGCCATGTGTGCGGCCATGGTGTCGACCAGGCGGCCTGGCTCGTCGATGCTGTTGAGCGACGACAGGACCTCAGCGGGGACTTTCTTGCCCAGCTGTACGTATTGTTCGAACTGAGCCAGCAGGCTGCGTACAAACACTTCCGACTCGCGCTCTGGCGCGTCGACTTCGTCGATCAATGAGACTTCGGCGCGGCAGTGGCCGTCCACTTCGCTGAAACGCTCAACGGCGCCCCGCTGCTCACCTTCGACCAAAACCTTGACCGTGCCGTCAGGCAGCTTGAGCAGCTGCAGAACGGTCGCAATGGTACCTACGCGATAAAGTGCATCTTCACCGGGATCGTCGTCAGCAGGGTTTCTCTGAGCCAGCAGAAGGATCTGCTTGTCGCCCGTCATCGCTGCCTCGAGGGCTTCGATGGATTTCTCGCGCCCCACGAACAGCGGGATAACCATGTGCGGATAAACCACAACATCACGCAATGGCAGGAGAGGCAATTCGATGGTTGTCTTCATGATTTCGCCTCTACGGCGGCCATAAGGCCGTAAACAGATGGAAGTGAGCTTGAAACCAAGATGGGGGCTACCTTCAAAAAAAACAAGCTTAAAGAAGGTGTTAAAACGCGCAAAAAGCAAAGGGGCCCGAAGGCCCCTTCTTTATTCCAGCAGCGTGACGCTTAGGCGTCTGGCGCTGCCTTGGCAGCCGGCTCACTGTTTTCGTAGATATACAGTGGCTTGGACTTGCCTTCTATAACGCTTTCGTCGATCACTACTTTACTCACCTCGGACTGCGAGGGGATTTCATACATAGTGTCGAGCAATACACCTTCGAGAATCGAACGCAGTCCACGGGCACCGGTTTTGCGTTCCAGGGCACGTTTGGCGACCGATTTCAGAGCGTCGGCCCGGAATTCCAGGTCCACACCTTCCATCTCGAACAGCTTGGCATACTGTTTGGTCAGAGCATTTTTCGGCTCGGTGAGAATCTGCATCAGCGCAGCCTCATCAAGCTCGTCCAGCGTGGCAAGTACCGGCAGACGACCGACGAATTCCGGGATCAGACCGAACTTGACCAGATCGTCAGGCTCGACTTCACGCAGGGACTCACCGACTTTCTTGCCTTCTTCCTTGCTGCGCACTTCCGCGTTGAAACCGATACCGCCCTTGGTGGAACGGTTTTGAATAACCTTTTCCAGACCGGAGAACGCACCACCGCAGATGAACAGGATGTTACGGGTGTCGACCTGAAGGAATTCCTGCTGCGGATGCTTGCGACCACCTTGAGGCGGAACGGAAGCGACCGTGCCTTCGATCAACTTGAGCAGGGCCTGCTGCACGCCTTCACCGGAAACGTCCCGGGTGATCGACGGGTTATCAGATTTGCGCGAGATCTTGTCGATCTCATCGATGTAGACAATGCCCATTTGGGCCTTTTCTACGTCGTAATCGCACTTCTGCAGCAGCTTCTGAATGATGTTTTCGACATCTTCACCCACGTAACCTGCCTCGGTGAGGGTGGTTGCGTCGGCGATGGTGAACGGAACGTTCAGCAAGCGGGCCAGTGTTTCGGCAAGCAGGGTTTTACCCGAGCCTGTCGGGCCGATCAGCAAGATGTTGCTCTTGCCGAGTTCGACATCGTCATTCTTTTTGTCACGCTGGTTCAGGCGCTTGTAGTGGTTGTACACCGCTACGGCCAGAACCTTTTTCGCACGCTCCTGACCAATCACGTACTGATCAAGGATGCCGCTGATTTCTTTAGGCGAAGGCAATTTATGCGCGCTGCTTTCGGCCTGGGCTTCCTGCACCTCCTCACGGATGATGTCGTTGCACAGGTCGACGCACTCGTCGCAGATAAAGACCGAGGGGCCGGCAATCAATTTGCGCACTTCATGCTGGCTTTTGCCACAGAAGGAGCAATAGAGCAGCTTGCCGTTGTCCTCGCCGTTGCGGGTGTCAGTCATTCGTTCGATCCAAATCCGATAGGCTTGCAACACAAGATGAAGGCTATTGCGGGCTTTTTCAAGCCCGCTAGTGATCGGACGCGCCGACCAACCTTATTTTGAGCTGCTTAATTTAAGCGGGGCGCTGGCTGATCACTTCATCGATCAACCCGTATTCACGCGCTGCTTCTGCACTCATGAAATTATCGCGGTTGGTATCGCGCTCGATTTCTTCAAGAGTGTGCCCGCTATGCTTGGCCATCAGCGTGTTGAGACGCTCGCGAATGAAGAGGATTTCCTTGGCATGGATTTCGATATCCGAAGCCTGGCCCTGGAAACCGCCCAGTGGCTGGTGAATCATCACACGCGAGTTCGGCAAGCAGTAACGCTTGCCAGGAGCACCGGCCGTCAATAGAAACGCACCCATGCTGCACGCTTGACCGATACAGGTGGTCGACACGTTTGGCTTGATGAACTGCATGGTGTCATAGATCGACATGCCCGCCGTCACCGAACCGCCCGGAGAGTTGATATAGAGATGGATGTCCTTGTCCGGGTTTTCCGCTTCAAGGAACAGCAGTTGCGCACAGATCAGGTTGGCCATGTAGTCCTCTACCGGACCAACCAGAAAGATCACTCGCTCCTTGAGAAGGCGCGAGTAGATGTCATAGGCGCGCTCGCCACGAGCAGACTGCTCGACAACCATCGGGACCAGACCGCCTGCGGCCTGGATATCAGAGTTCTGCTGAATATACGAATTACGGAACATGCTCTGCAGTCACTCCCAAATAGTTATGTCTTGAATACGCATAAGCCAGCACGAAGGCTGGCTTATGGTGTGTACTTCTTACCGCAAAAACGATCAGTCGGCTTGTGGAGCTTCTACCGGCTTGACTGCTTCTTCGTAAGAGACCGATTTGTCGGTCACGCTAGCTTTCTGCAGAACAGTATCCACAACTTGTTCTTCCAGCACAACCGAACGGACTTCGTTCAGTTGCTGGTCGTTCTTGTAGTACCAGGACACAACCTGCTCAGGCTCTTGGTAAGCCGAAGCCATTTCCTGAATCATTTCACGAACGCGGGCTTCGTCAGGCTTGAGGTCGAATTGCTTGACCACTTCAGCCACGATCAGACCCAGCACAACGCGGCGCTTGGCTTGCTCTTCGAACAGCTCGGCCGGCAGTTGCTCAGGCTTGATGTTGCCACCGAACTGCTGAACAGCCTGCACGCGCAGACGGTCAACTTCGTTGGACAGCAGAGCCTTAGGCACTTCGATCGGGTTGGTGGCCAGCAGACCGTCCATTACCTGATTCTTGACCTTGGATTTGATCGCCTGACGCAGTTCACGCTCCATGTTCTTGCGAACTTCGGTGCGAAAGCCTTCCAGGCCAGTTTCCTTGATGCCGAATTGAGCGAAGAATTCTTCGGTCAGTTCTGGCAGTTTTGGCTCGGAAACAGTGTTCACGGTCACGGTGAACTCAGCGGTTTTGCCTGCCAGGTCGAGGTTCTGATAGTCCTCTGGGAAGGTCAGGTTCAGAACGCGCTCTTCGCCGGCTTTAGCGCCAACCAGACCGTCTTCAAAACCAGGGATCATGCGGCCGGAACCCAGAACCAGCTGAGTACCTTTGGCGGAACCGCCAGCGAACACTTCGCCGTCGACCTTGCCAACGAAATCGATGTTCAGCTGGTCTTCGTTTTGAGCAGCGCGATCGGCCACTTCGAAACGGGTGTTCTGCTTGCGCAGCACTTCCAGCATTTTGTCCAGATCGGCATCAGCCACGTCAGCGCTCAGGCGCTCAACCGCGATACCTTCGAAACCGGCAACGGTGAACTCAGGGAACACTTCGAAAATCGCGACGTATTCCAGGTCTTTGCCAGCTTCCAGCGATTTCGGCTCGATCGAAGGAGCGCCAGCCGGGTTCAGCTTCTGCTCTACAACAGCTTCGTAGAAAGAAGACTGGATCACGTCGCCAACAGCTTCCTGACGTGCATCAGCACCGAAACGGCGCTTGATTTCACTCATTGGCACTTTGCCTGGACGGAAGCCAGCAATCTTGGCCTTTTGGGCAGTCTGCTGCAGACGCTTGTTGACCTGAGTCTCGATGCGCTCAGCCGGCACGGTGATGCTCATGCGGCGCTCAAGAGCAGAAGTATTTTCAACAGAAACTTGCATGGATATTCCTCGTTGCACAGACGTTAGCCGGCCGTTTCCGACCCCAGAATCAAGGGCATGCATTCTAGTGGGTCAAACTCAAGAAGTCACCCTACTGAAAACGGGTAAAAAAGCAGCAGGCAATTTATAGGCGGGGACAAACGGTTGTGCCTCGCCCTGTTAGCAAATACAGCCAATCATGCCAGGGCTCTGCACCAATCCTTCTATATATAGAAGGCATCGGCAATCCATCCCTGACAGTCGACCCCACAAGGGGACCAACGGGCGAATCAGCATCATCGAGAAACATAAATCCGACGATCCGAGCCACCCTCTCGACCCAGAACCTGCGGCCGCTTTGAAAATTCAGACTTCTAAAACAAAAAAAGCGCAGCCCTTTTCAGGTGCTGCGCCGTTTTCTGCTATTAAATAGCTACTTGTAATGGTGCGGACGGAGAGACTCGAACTCTCACACCTTGCGGCGCTGGAACCTAAATCCAGTGTGTCTACCAATTCCACCACATCCGCATCAAGCTTTTAAAGCAAAGGCGCCAGACTGTTAATCTGGCGCCTTTCTAAATATGGGGTGGACGAAGGGGATCGAACCCTCGACAACGGGAGTCACAATCCCGTGCTCTACCAACTGAGCTACGCCCACCATATTGCCATGTTGCGTTACTTGTGCCAAAGCTGCCTAATGGCGCACCCGGCAGGACTCGAACCTGCGACCATCCGCTTAGAAGGCGGATGCTCTATCCAGCTGAGCTACGGGCGCCTTGTTAATCTGTATTCTTGGACGATTACAAACTAAGTGCTTTCAGCCTCACCGAATTAAACATCAACTCTGCTCGACCTTCTTAACCAGTGCTAGGCTGTGCCCGACAAGTGCGACGAATGTTATAGGTGACCCAGAAGGTCGTCAACTCTTTTTTAAAAAAAATTCATTTAATTAAAGGGGTTAGGGGAATTTGCAGACCAAGCGCCTTTGCCCTCACCTCATGACATGCGAGAATGCGTTCTCTTTTTTTCCCCTCTCGATGGTTAATCACGCGCAATGACTGCACAACTAATCGACGGCAAATCGATCGCCGCCAGCCTGCGCCAGCAGATCGCCAAACGCGTCAACGAGCGTCGCCAGCAAGGTCTGCGCACGCCCGGCCTCGCGGTGATCCTGGTCGGCAGCGATCCTGCCTCTCAGGTTTATGTCTCGCACAAGCGTAAAGACTGTGAAGAGGTCGGCTTCATTTCCCAAGCCTACGACCTGCCTTCCGAAACCACTCAAGAAGCGCTGACCGATCTGATCGATCGCCTGAACGACGACCCGGCGATTGATGGCGTTCTGCTTCAGCTTCCTCTACCTGAACACCTGGACGCCTCCAAATTGCTGGAACGCATTCGTCCAGACAAGGACGTCGACGGTTTCCACCCTTATAACGTAGGCCGCCTCGCCCAGCGTATTCCGCTGCTGCGTCCGTGCACCCCTAAAGGCATCATGACGCTGCTGGAAAGCACCGGTGTCGATCTCTACGGGATGGACGCAGTGGTTGTCGGGGCCTCCAACATTGTTGGCCGCCCGATGGCAATGGAATTGCTGCTGGCCGGCTGCACCGTGACCGTCACCCACCGCTTCACCAAGGATCTGGCAGGCCACGTCGGTCGCGCCGATCTGGTGGTGGTCGCCGCCGGCAAGCCGGGGCTGGTAAAGGGTGAGTGGATCAAGGAAGGTGCGATCGTGATCGACGTCGGCATCAACCGCCAGGAAGACGGCAAACTGGTCGGTGACGTGATCTACGACACCGCCCTGCCCCGCGCCGGCTGGATCACTCCAGTCCCGGGTGGTGTTGGCCCGATGACCCGTGCCTGCCTGCTGGAAAATACGCTGTACGCAGCCGAAACACTGCACAGCTGATTCCACCGGCTACGCCGAACATACAAGAAACCCCGCCGCTGGTGGGGTTTCTTGTTTTCAGCCATGGAACAAGTAATACCTCTGAAGGACTTCCAGACAGAGCAACAGCGAAAGCCTTAAATCGCCCTAGACTGATTATCGAAACATCCCATAAACCGTAGACGCGAATCGGGAAGTACGCGCGACGCTGAAAAGGCATCATCTATGAACCCCCGCGGCCTGACTCAACATCGCTTTTTCGTTTTCACTGGAAAACTCGCTGGCCTGCTTTACAGCCTCTTCTGTTACCTGTGTTTTCTGCTCACCGCGCTTTACCTGACGGGTTTTCTCTCAGGCATCGGAGTGCCCAAAGACATTAACTCCGGCTCCAGCCTCGACTGGCCCGTGGCTGCCCTCGTCGACACCTTGCTGATTACGCTGTTTGCCGTACAGCACAGCGGCATGGCGCGAAAACGCTTCAAGCGCTGGTGGACCCGGTTCGTCCCGCCCCCCATCGAGCGGGCGACCTATGTATTGTCGACGTGCCTGCCGCTCGCGCTGCTGTTCTGGCTATGGCAACCCATGGAAACGCCCATCTGGCGCGTAACGTCTGTATGGGGCCACGGATTACTCATGGCTTTATTTTGGCTGGGCCTGGGCCTGGTCGTGCTCGCAACGTTCCTGATCAGCCATTTCGAACTGTTCGGCATAAAGCAGGCACTCAACGCCTTTTACCCCGCCAGACCCGAGAACCCCGCCTTTAAAACCCCTTTACTCTACAAGCTGGTTCGCCACCCGATGTACTTGGGGTTTGTGATGGTGTTCTGGGCGACTCCCGACATGACAGCCGGACATCTACTGTTTGCGCTGCTCAACACTCTCTACATCCTGATTGGGGTGCATTTTGAAGAGAAAGATCTGGTGGATCTGTTTGGGGAGCAATACCGACGCTATCAGCAGAACGTCGCAATGCTGCTTCCTCTGACCAAACGCAAACCCGACCCGCGGCGCAACGATCAAAAGTAAGTCAATCCGGCGCCTGCTCACCAAGGGCAGGCATCAAAAACATTAAATTTTTTTTCATATAATGCTCTCGCCATACGGGCGCCTAGCGCTTTCGTAGCTCATACTCCTAAAATGCGTCGTTTTTAAGAAACAGCCCGTAACAAAACGGCATATCCACCCTTATGAGTTCGCCAGCGTGAAAATCCGTCTTTCCATCCTGAGCCTTTTTTTTGCATTTACAGGGACTTTCACCACGCCGATGGTCAACGCTGCCGACACCACTTCGGCGCCGCGAGATACCTCAACACTGAAGATCGCTTCCGGCAGCGCATTGCTGATGGATCTGCAGACCAACAAAGTCATCTATGCCAGCAATCCTGACGTGGTTGTGCCGATCGCTTCCGTCAGCAAACTGATGACCGGCCTGGTCGTGGTTGAAGCCAGGCAGAACATGGACGAATACATCTCCATCAACATCAGCGACACCCCGGAAATGAAAGGTGTGTTTTCCCGGGTGAAACTCAACAGCGAAATGCCGCGCAAGGAAATGCTGCTGATTGCCCTGATGTCCTCGGAAAACCGCGCCGCAGCGAGCCTGGCCCATCACTATCCGGGTGGCTACGTCGCATTCATTGCCGCCATGAATGCCAAAGCTAAAGCACTGGGCATGACCAGCACGCACTTCGTCGAACCCACCGGCCTCTCCCCTCGCAACGTGTCCACGGCTCGCGACTTGAGCAAACTACTGATCGCTGCGCACAAGTACCCACTGTTGACTGAGCTAAGTACCACCAAGGAAAAAACCGTCTCGTTCCGTAAACCCAACTACAGCCTGGGTTTCCGTAATACCGACCATTTGGTCAACAAGCCGAACTGGGACATCAAGCTGACGAAAACCGGCTTCACCAACGAGGCCGGCCACTGCCTGGTGCTGGTCACCAGCATGGGCAATCGCCCGGTTGCGCTGGTCATCCTCGATGCTTTCGGCAAATACACACACTTTGCCGATGCCAGCCGTATTCGCAGCTGGGTGGAAACCGGCCAAGGCACGAAAGTGCCGTCTGTAGCCTTGCAGTACAAATCCGACAAGAACCTCAAGCATCGTCAGAGCGGCGTGGTTGAAGCGTCGAAATAACTAAACGACAAGTAAAAGAAAGCCCCGATTATTCGGGGCTTTTTTTCGTCCGGCGTCAGTCATTCGGTAGCGGCATCTGGTCGTCATCCGGAATGCCGTCCCCGGCGCTCGGGTCTTTCCAGCCCTGTGGATGCTCCGTCGGCACGACCACGGGCCTGGCCAAAGGATCCCTTAGCGGGCTGTCCGGATCCATCACGGGGTCGATGTCCTTTTCGGGGGTGGTTGGAACACTGTCCGGACGTTTGTCGTCGAAACTCGAATCGGTAGACATACGCACCTCATTCAGGCTCAGGGTTTCAGATCGGCGAGTGGATCGTAAGGCTTCGCGGGAGCCTTGGGATTGTCGCCCGGCTTCACATCCCTGGGCGCCTTGGCAGGTCCGATGGGGTCGACCTGAGGATCGGCGAGGTCCGGCGAATCGGGATCGAAGCCCAACTCATCACCCGAAGAATGTTCAGACGAGTGCGGGCCGACGGGGGTAGTGGAATGGGCCATGGGCGCCTCCTTTGAGTCTGGCCCGAAGAAATCCGGGCCCTACTTCTTTAGAGGTCGGCAAAGTGTAAGGGTGCCCGACAGATGACGAACGGACTTATTGCGCGTTCAGCGCTTTCTTCGCTCTGGCGGCCGCTTGCTCCTGACCTGCCTGGGCAAGGTCGCTCGCTGCCTTGAGCCATCGTTGTTGATCGACATTGGCCGGCAGTTGATTCGGCTTCTGAATCAGCACGGCCCAGCCACCGGCATCCTTGAGCGCCGATTCAAACGAACCGAAGCCCATCAACTCCCGACGATTCATGCCCGAGCGCAGCAGCACTGTCTGCTTCTGACGGTTGTACCCGGCAAGGATGGCGTAACGCGGTTCAGCCCAGAACGCCGAGCCTTCCGTGAAACGCACCATCACCGGGTAACCGGCCGCCACCTGGGTCAACAGTGCAGGCAGATTGCTGTCGAGGGGATAGACGACCATGCCGTACTCGCGAGCGAGGTTCTGCATGTTCTGCTGCAACCGGGCTTCGGCACCCGGCAAATGCAACGGTTTTTCGAGCAAACCCGGGGTAATCACAATGCCTTGCCGGGACAACATGCTGGCCAGCACTTGCGGCCCACTCTGATTCGCCACGCCACGGTAGAACGTGCCACTGAGTTCGACTCGCTCCGGCAGGCGCTTGATTTCAGGCGCCACACTCCCCGCGCAACCAGCCAGACCTGCAACGCAGCCAACGACCAGCACTAAAGATCGAATTCGAGAAAATACCCGCACCATCATCACTCTCTTGATTTAGACGCCAGGTATTTGCGCTCCCGGCTTGGCCGTCGATCATAGGACGCCGCGCGGCGGCGGTATAGCCTTAACCGGCAGATGATGGCATTCGATAGAGCGAACTGATTGGTGACCGCCGACCTTTGGTCAATGGCCTGAAACATGGCAGCGACTAGACTGTCATGTGCAAAGAGTGTGTGCCCGCAGCAGGGCGAAGAGGAGGCACTGATGAGCCTGACAATGACCATTGTGATGTTGATTTCTGGCTGGCTCGCCGTTGCCGCCGCCATGTTATGGGGAGTCCTGCGCATTACCCGCCGGCACCATCATCCGGCTCAGTCGACGCCGGTGGCGAAACCCGATAAAACCGCTGAACAGCACGCTACCGCGCACTGACCGACACCCTTATGTACCCAAACAAAAACGGCCGCCTGGCTCTTTCGAGCACAGGCGGCCGTTTCGTTTAACGCAGGTTAAGCTTCAGCGGCAATACGCTTCTGCTTTGCCCGTCGCGACATCATGTTCAAACCCTCGATCGTTGCCGAGAACGCCATCGCCGCATACACGTAGCCTTTCGGTACATGAGCACCGAAGCCTTCGGCGATCAGCGTCATGCCGATCATGATCAGGAAGCCCAGCGCCAGCATCACCACCGTCGGGTTGTCGTTGATGAACTTGGCCAGAGGATCAGCCGCCAGCAACATCACCAGTACCGACACCACCACCGCGATGATCATGATCGGCAAATGCTCGGTCATGCCGACAGCGGTAATGATGCTGTCGATGGAGAACACCATGTCCAGCAGCAGGATCTGACCGATCGCGGCAGCGAAGCCCAGGGTCACGGTCGAGGTGGCCGACGTCGGATCATCCGGCGCCGGGTCCATGCTGTGATGGATCTCGGTGGTCGCCTTCCACAACAGGAACAGGCCGCCGGCAATCAGGATCATGTCCTTCCAGGAGAACGTCTGGCCGAAGATATCGATCACAGGCTCAGTCAACTGGACGATGAACGCGATGGTACTCAACAGCGCCAGTCGCAGGATCAGCGCCATGCCGATACCAATGCGCCGCGCCTTCTGCCGGTGCTGCTCGGGCAGTTTATTGGTCAAAATCGAAATGAAGATCAGGTTATCGATGCCGAGCACGATTTCCATGACGATCAACGTGGCCAGGGCAACCCAGGCGGTGGGGCTTGCAGCAAGTTCTAAAAGGTATTCCATGGGTCAGTCCTGACTCTTTTAAGACGGTTTAGATTTCCTGGGACGAAGATTCGGTTTTGTCCGTTTCTTTGGCCGATTGCTCTTTCTTGCTGATCAGCCCGCCAGTGGCGTCACTGATTGCCTGCTCTGCGGCTTTGTGGGTGTCGTCGATGGCTTGTTTGGCGGTTTCGGCAGCCTTGCCCATCAGTTGTTGAGCGCTTTTTTCGGCCTGGTCACAACCGGCCAATACCAGTAAAGACGTGATCAACAGTGCCGTGGCTTTAAGCTTCATGATGCTTTCCTCGATAGAACAGACAGGGCGAAAAGGCCACCCGTCGATAGCGGGGCATTCTAGGGAGGCAAACACTTCAGGAAAATTCGTATTTTTAGCTGTTATACTTCGGTTTTAACGAACTATAGGTCGCCATGCTCAACTATCGACAGCTGCATTACTTCTGGGTGGTGGCCAAGACCGGCAGCATCGTGCGCGCCTGCGAGCAGCTGAACCTGACACCCCAGACCATCAGCGGGCAGATTTCCCTGCTCGAACAAACCTATGGCATCGAGCTGTTTCGCCGGGTCGGCCGGCAGCTGGAACTCACCGAAGCCGGGCGTCAGACCCTGCCCTACGCCGAGCAAATGTTCCAGTTGGGCGGCGAACTGGAGCTGATGCTGCGAGCACAGCCCAACGAACAGCAGATTCTGTTTCGGGTAGGTGTGGCCGACGTGGTGCCCAAATCCATCGTCTATCGACTGATTGCGCCGACCATGGAATTGAGCGAGCCGCTGCGCATCACCTGTCGCGAAGACAAACTGGAACGCCTGCTTGCCGATCTGGCGATCCAGCGCCTGGATCTGGTCATCTCCGACAGCCCGATGCCTTCGCACCTGGACATCAAGGGCTACAGCCAGAAACTCGGGGAATGCGGGATCAGCTTCTTCGCCACGGCTGAACTGGCGGCGCAGTACGGTCAGGATTTTCCCCGCAGCCTGCACGGCGCACCGCTACTGATTCCAGGGCCGGAGACCGTGGTGCGCAGTCGCTTGCAGCGCTGGTTTGCCGAGCAGCAGATCCAGCCGCGCATCGTCGGCGAGTTCGACGACAGCGCCTTGATGCAGGCGTTCGGCCAATCCGGCAGCGGGATCTTCATCGGCCCGAGCGTGATTGCCGATGAAGTGATACGCCAATACGGCGTGGAATTGATTGGCCAGACCGACGCGGTGACCGAGTCGTTCTACGCCATTTCGGTGGAACGCAAGGTCAAGCACCCCGGCATTGTCGCCATTACCGAAGGTGCCCGACGCGAGCTGTTCACCGAGCTGTGAGGTGTCAGGCGCAGACTTCGCGGGGCTTGAAGGTCATCAACGCGATGGCCAAGAGGATCGAGGCGAGGATAAAAGCGGCCGCCGCGAAACCAAGACCTTGCAGGCCTACACCGTCGATGACCCTACCGCCGATCATGGCGCCCAGGCCTATCCCGAGGTTAGCCCCGGCAATGTTCAGCGATGCCGCGAACGCCGGCGCTTCGGGTGCAGCCTTCATCAATCGCACATGGCTGACCAGGAACAACGCCGCCTGAGTCACCCCCCAAATTCCCATCGCCGCAGCCAGACCCAGCGGCGAATGAATGTTCGGCACCAACGCCACCAGGCCGGCGATCATGAACGCGCAGAACATCATCGAGGCGATCAACGGATGACGATCCACCGCGCGGCCGCCCAGTGAGTTGCCGATCAGCCCGACTGCGCCGAAGCCCATCAGGCACCAGCCGACCACCGTGCCGTTGAAACCGGCCAGTCGCTCAAGAATGTCCGCCAGATAGGTGTAAGCGGTAAACATGCCGCTAAACACCAGGATCGACAGCAGCACATGCCCCACCATCAGCGGGCTGCGCAGGATTCTGAACTGCGAGCGAAAGCTCACCTGATGCTGATGCAGATTGGTTTTCGGCAGGTAGATAAACAGCAGCAACGCCTTGGCAAACGCGATCACCGCCAGAATGCCGAAGGCACTGCGCCAGCCGAACGCATCGGAGATCAGTGTGCCCACCGGAATGCCGAACACCGTGGCGCAGACAATGCCGAAACCAATCTTGGCGATGGCGCGACCGGCGTAGTCCGGGCCGACAATGTCCACCGCGGTTTCACTGGCCAGCGCCCAGAACACCGGCAACCCCAACGCGGGGATCAACCGGGCGACGGCCATCACCCAGATGTTCGGGGCAAACGCCGCGAGGGTGTTGGCCAGGCCGAACATGATCAGCACCGAGATGAACAATTTGCGGCGCTCGAACCTTGCGAACCAGGCGGTCAGGAACGGCCCGAATGCGGCGACCGTGAAGGCGAACAAGGTCACCAGCAAACCCGCCTGGGGGATGCTGACTTCAAGGTCTCGAGCGATCGCCGGCAACAGGCCGACGATGATGAATTCCGTGGTCAGCACCGTGAAACCGGCGGCAGACAACAGAAGGATGGGCAACAGCATGCAGAACTCCAGAAAACGACGACACCAGCGATAGCCCGAAGGCCCACTGGCATGACTTGAAAATGAGGATGGCGAATCTTAACAGAGTGTTTCCGATCAGGGTTGCACGAACCTGCCGATCTCGTTGCCCCCTCGGGCGGCAGATCGTCACAGGTCTGAAGGATGAAGACCACGCTGTGATAAAGTCCGCGCCCTGCGATACGTACACCCTGTTCATCGGCCATTGATTGGCATTGATGTCGCGATACCCCGCACCTAAAAAAATCAGAGATGCCGTTTTATGACCGCTTCATCCCCTTCGCTATGGTTACGCCTGCAACGCTTAAGCCTGGTCACACAAATCATCATCGGCCTGATCGCCGGGATTGCCCTGGCCCTGTTCGCGCCGGAGGTGGCGAAGTCCACTGCGTTTATCGGCAAAGTCTTCGTTTCGGCGCTTAAAGCTGTCGCGCCGATTCTGGTGTTCGTGCTGGTCATGGCCTCGATTGCCAACCATAAGCACGGCCAGGAAACCCACATCCGGCCGATT
Source organism: Pseudomonas sp. GL-B-26 (assembly GCF_019947405.1). Lineage (NCBI taxonomy): Bacteria > Pseudomonadati > Pseudomonadota > Gammaproteobacteria > Pseudomonadales > Pseudomonadaceae > Pseudomonas > Pseudomonas sp. GL-B-26. Next base: position 118,461 of record NZ_JAGYGJ010000009.1, read on the forward strand.
CTGTTTCTGTATCTGCTGGGGACTTTCGCGGCGGCGGTGGTGGCCGTTGTCGCCAGTACGTTGTTCCCGTCGAGCCTGGTATTGGCCACTCACGACGTTGCGGTCACTGCGCCGGGCGGTATCAGTGAAGTGCTGCAAAGTCTGCTGTTGAGCGTGGTCGACAACCCAGTCAGCGCGCTGATGAATGCCAATTTCATCGGCATTCTGGCGTGGGCGATTGGCATGGGCGTTGCCATTCGCCATGCCGGTGACACCACTCGCGAGGTGCTCGGTGACTTGTCTAACGGCGTGACCCTGATCGTGCGATTGGTGATTCGTTTTGCGCCGCTGGGCATTTTCGGTCTGGTGGCTTCGACCCTCGCCACCTCCGGTTTCGGTGCCTTGATCGGCTATGTGCATCTGCTGGCGGTGTTGCTGGGCTGCATGCTGTTTGTGGCGCTGGTGATGAACCCGGTCATCGTGTTCTGGAAGCTGCGTCGCAACCCGTATCCACTGGTGATCACGTGCTTGCGCGAAAGCGGTATCACTGCGTTTTTCACCCGCAGCTCGGCGGCGAACATTCCGGTCAATCTGGAATTGAGCAAGCGCCTGGGCCTGCACGAAGACACCTACTCGGTCTCGATCCCGCTGGGCGCGACCATCAACATGGCCGGTGCGGCGATCACCATTACCGTCCTGACCCTGGCGGCCGTGCATACGCTGGGCATCACCGTGGACATTCCGACCGCCATCCTGCTGAGCGTCGTCGCGGCGATCTGTGCCTGTGGCGCTTCGGGCGTGGCGGGCGGCTCGTTGCTGTTGATTCCACTGGCGTGCAGCCTGTTTGGCATTCCCAGCGAAATCGCCATGCAGGTGGTGGCGGTCGGTTTCATTATCGGGGTGTTGCAGGACTCGGCGGAGACCGCGCTGAATTCTTCCACTGATGTGCTGTTTACCGCCGCCGCTTGCCTGGGTGAAGACGAGAAGGCTCAGCGTCTGGCGTAACAAAGATCTTTTGATTCACAAAAAAAAGCCCGCCAAGGTGCGAACCTTGGCGGGCTTTTTTATATCCGGGAGGTTTAGAACGCGCCCATGTAATCGCGCTTGCCCACTTCCACCCCGTTGTGACGCAGCAGTGCGTAGGTGGTGGTGACGTGGAAGAAGAATTGCGGCAGACCGTAGCTCAGCAGGTAAGCCTGGCCAGTGAAGCGCTTCTCTTTCGGCGTGCCCTGACGGGTGATGATTTCGATGCCTTCCTTGCCGTCGATCTGTTCCGGTTTGATCTCTCCGATGAAGGCCAGCACTTTGGCGATCAACGCTTGCAGCTCGGCGAAGGTGGTTTCGGTGTCGTCGTATTTCGGCAGTTCAACTTCGGCCAGACGCGCGGAAACGCCCTTGGCGAAATCAACGGCGATCTGCACCTGACGAACCAACGGGAACATGTCCGGGTACAGACGGGCTTGCAGGAAAGCATTCGGGTCGATGTTCTTGGCGGTGGCGTGGGCTTCGGCCTTGTTCAAAACATCGCTCAGGGCGTTGAGCATTTGTTTGAAAACCGGGACGGAAGCGGCGTACAGGGAAATAGTCATGGCAGTCTCGTGTGGTGACAGGAGGGAAACGTGGGGCGATTATAGCCATGCGCGGTCCCAGGTGAAGCGATAGATATTGGCTGGCTGTCCTGGATGACAACGGCCGTTATCGGCATCGGCACCGACGATCGACCATTGCGCGCGCGAGGTTTCGCCCAACTCATGGGCGGCCTGAGGGTTAAAACACCGGCTCAGCAGTTCATCTGGCACCAAGGCGTACGCCTGACGGTGTTCGCGCAGCCATTGAGCGGCCTGCTCAACCGTCGAGCCGATCATCCCGAAATGCACGATCGGCTGTCGGGCGAACAACCAGTGACCCTCGCGCCAGTTGACCAGCACCAGGTCTGCGCCCTGGGTCATCGCCGCTGCTTGCGCCATCAGCGCCTCGTGGGGATTGGGTCCGTCCTTGACCGGGTCGATGAAACCGCGAGCGAACCACAACGTGAACCACGTGACGGCCACCACCTGGAATACCCGCCGACCGCGCGGGCGCTTGCTGAACCAACGCTTGAGCAGCCACGGAATCAGCGGTGCGGCAACCAGCACCAGCCCAGGCAACGCCGGATAGATGTACAACTTGCGTTTGCCACTGCTCAGGCAGAAGAACAGTACGACCAGTACGACCCAACCCAGCAGCACCAGCACTCGACCGTCGCGCTTGCGCAACTGCCTGCGCCAGGCGGGCACCAGCCACGGCAAGGCCAGCACCAACGGCAACCAGTATTGCGGGATGACGTTGACGAAAAAGTACCAGAACGGTTCTCGGTGATCCCACGCGGCGGCATAGCGCCCCGCTGTCTGGCGCAGCAGAATTTCCCGTGCGTAGGCGATTTCGTCAGCGGCGCCATTGAATGCGATAGACACCGCCAAGGGCAGTAGCCAGATCGCGACGGCGCCAAGCACCAGCAAAAACCCCAGGCACCACTTGCGCGCCTCACCCGGCATGGCCACCACGCCAGGCCAGCCTTTGCGCACCGCGTAGGCATACGGAATCAGCATCAACGCCGGGACGAAGCCGACCCCTTTAGTGATCACGCCAATGCCCATGGCCGCGCAACCCACGTAGAACCAACGCCAGGCGGGCCCGAGCAGCAAGTGACGGGCCAGGCCGTACAGGCCCAGAGAGGTGAACAAAATCAGAAAACTGTCGATCTGACCGGTCCGCAGAATGCTGTACGTCTGATACGTGGCCAGGTACAACAGCGCTGCTGTTCGTCCGGCCCGCTGATTCCACAACCGACGACCCAGGTCGTAGAGGATGGCCGTGACCGATGTGGCCGACAAAAGCCCCGGAATATAAAGGGCAAGGGCGGGCATTCCGGTGATCCAGGTGAAAAACGCCACCGTCCACATGAAAATCGGTGGCTTATCGCCGTAGATCTCGGCAGCTCGGTGCGGAATCAGCCATGAGCCGTTGTGCAGCATCTCCAGCGCAACGCCGAGGAATCGCTCCTCGTCGACATTCTGCGGCTGACGCAGCCCGAACCCGGCGCCAACCAATAAAAGAGCAAGCAACATCAGCCCCAGGCATTCGACGCTGGGTGACAGGGTTCGGCGCACGGTTCAGTCCTTCAAGGTTTTGCTGCGGGCAATCAATTGCAGGTTGCGCAAATAGACGATGGAGCCGAACGCCTGACCGGCGATGAAAACCGGGTCCTGTCGGTAGATGGCGTAAGCGAACAGCAGCGCGCTGCCGACGATGCTCAGGTACCAGAAGCTCACCGGAATTACGCTGCGTTTCTTGTATTCGCTGTACAGCCACTGCAGGACAAAGCGACCGGTGAAGGCGATCTGGCCACTGAAACCGACCACCAGCCACAGGGTTTCGCGGGACAGGTTCATCCTTCGATCTCCCGCGCATGGGCATGCAGACGCGTACGCCTGATCAGCCACCAGACACCGATCAGATCGAGAATGCCCACCAGCGCGCGGTCGAGGTTTCCGTATTTGGATACCCCGGCCGTGCGAGGCCGATGGTTGACCGGGTGGGTGATCATCCGGCCGTTATGCCGCTGGATCAGCGCAGGAATGAACCGGTGCATGTGGTCGAAGTACGGCAAGCGCAGAAACGCCGCCCGCTGTATCAATTTCAGCCCGCAGCCAGTGTCCGGCGTCTGGTCCTTGAGCATCCGGCTGCGCAACCCGTTGGCAAACCGCGAGGCCCAACGCTTGCTCGCGGTATCGCGACGGTTGACCCGGTGCCCAGCCACCAATTGAAGGTCGACTCGGCCCTGTTCACTGCGCACTAATGCCAGCATGCCGGGGATATCCGCCGGGTCGTTCTGACCGTCGCCATCGAGCGTGGCCAGCCATTGGCCCCGGGCGGCGAGCGCCGCATGGTAGAGCGAAGTGCTCTGCCCCAGCGAACGCTCATGGCGCAGGATACGCAACGTGCTCAGGCCGCTGTGCCGGGTCTGCCGCAGTTCCTGCAAGGAGGTGTCAGTACTGCCATCGTCCACAACGATGATTTCATAGGCCTCATCGGCCAGTGCGATACGGATTTCTTCGAGCAGCGATGTCAGATTGCTCGCCTCGTTCTTTGCCGGAATCAGCACGGATACAAATATGTCTTGGCTCATAGAGGCCCCTATTACCCTGGATTTTTTATTATCAAAGGCCAACGTTTCATCTCTGATAAAAGTGGCGGTACCACTTCACAAATTCCGCGACGCCGGCCTCAACCGTCACTTGAGGACGGAAATCGACCCACTGCGCCAATGCCGACACATCCGCCCAGGTCTTGACCACATCGCCAGCCTGCAGCGGCAGGAAGTTGCGCCGGGCTTCCCTGTCCAGTGCCGACTCCAGACACTCGACGAAATCCAGCAGCGCCACCGGCGTGCCGCGCCCGATGTTGAAGATCCGGTTGGCGCCATCGCCAGGTCCGTCCGATAACGGCGGTCTTGGGCGCAATCGGGCAATGCTTTCGACGATGTCGTCGATGTAGGTGAAGTCGCGCGACATCTGGCCTTGGTTGTAGAGGTCAATCGGCCTGCCGTTGAGAATCGCTTCGGTAAATTTGAACAGCGCCATGTCGGGGCGCCCCCAAGGTCCGTAAACGGTAAAAAAACGCAGGCCGCTGGCCTTCAGTCCATACAGATGGCAATAGCTGTGGGCCATCAGCTCGTTGGCACGCTTACTGGCGGCATACAACGAAATCGGATGATCGACGGGGTCTTCGACGCTGAACGGCATTTTGCTGTTGGTGCCGTACACCGAACTGCTCGATGCATAAATCAGATGCTCGGGGCGGTGGTGCCGGCAGGCTTCCAGCACATTCAGAAAGCCAACCAGGTTCGATTGCGCATACACGTCCGGGTTGTCCAGCGAGTAGCGAACGCCCGCCTGGGCAGCCAGATGGATAACCTCTGTGAAGCCGTGATCCTTGAACAATGCCATCAAGGCCGGTTTGTCGACGATATCCAGCGTCTGGAAATGAAAGCCCGACAAGGACTTCAGCTCCTCAAGCCGTGCGTGTTTGAGTTCCACGCTGTAGTAGTCGTTGAGATTATCGATACCGACCACCTCAAGACCTTCCTGACACAAGCGCTTGACCGTGTGATACCCGATGAAACCGGCGGCGCCGGTGACCAGTACGGTCATAGCGGGCGCGCGCCGATCAGCGCATTATTGCGGGTCGATACCCACGTCAGCTTCATGCCTTGCTCCACTGCACAATTAATAAGGCCGGTGACGTCGTCGATAGGAATTTTCGCCGTACCCGTCATAAGCCGCAGTCATCTGCAGCCCTGCATACGGTGCACGTCTGATTGTTAAGATGGCGTAACAGATTGATTTAGGTTTTGTGACCATTGCCAAGGTACGGCGACGAATTCAGTTGCCATTGGCACACGTCAATTTAAAGTGCATGCCAGCAGGAGAACATCATGAACCCGGGAAGGAATGCAGAATCATGAGTACTGAGCAAGAAACGACCTTCGACGAGCCGCGACTCAACAGCACCGAAATCCGCATTCTGGGTTCGTTGATCGAAAAACAGGCCACCAGCCCGGAAACCTATCCGCTGACCCTCAATGCGCTGGTGATTGCCTGCAACCAGAAAACCAGCCGCGAGCCGGTGATGAACCTGACACAGGGTCAGGTCGGCCAAAGCCTGCGCGCCCTCGAAGGACGCGGCTTTACCAAGCTGGTGATGGGCAGTCGTGCGGATCGCTGGGAACACAAGGTCGACAAGGCACTGGAACTGGTGCCGGCTCAGGTCATTCTTGCGGGGCTGCTATTCCTGCGCGGTCCGCAAACGGTCAATGAACTGCTGACCCGCAGCGGCCGCATGCATGACTTCGAAGATGCCGAGCAGGTGGTGCATCAACTGGAACGCTTGATCGCTCGCGGTCTGGCGCTGTTGATTCCACGCCAGGCCGGTCAGCGTGAAGACCGCTACATGCACGCCTTGGGCGACCCGGCGGACATCGAAGTGATCCTGGCGGCACGGCAGAACCCGACCGAGCGTGGCGCGGGTGGCGGCGTATCGGTTGAGCGGATCGAAGAGCTTGAGGCGCGAATTGCAGCGCTGGAAGAGCGACTGGCCCGCCTCGAATAAACCAGCAACGCAAAAATCAATGTGGGAGCGAGGTTGCTCCCACATTAGGTTGCGGTGCTTCTACTCGCCGTCCCAATAATCCACGCCGTCCGCCGGCCTGGCGACGGCGACGAAGCCCGAGGCATTGCCCTCGGCGTCGACCTTGAAGTCGTCCATCACCGCATACTTGCCGGAATCCGGGTACTCGCAAATCTCGGGTGATTGTTGGGTGCTGACCGCCAGGTAGCGCAGCTCACCCTTGCTGGTGTTGATGATCTGGTGCGCGGTTTCAGGGCCGCCCGGCGGGCAGGCAATGACATCACCGGCGCGAACGGGAAAGCGCTCGGCGCCCAAGCGAATCTCCCCTTCCCCGGCCACGATGTAAAACATCTCCTCGTTGACCCGATGACTGTGAAACGGGCTGCCACGCATCCCCGGTTCCAGCGCGTACAGACGATAACCCAGCTTCTGCGCACCCAGTTGCTGGCCGATGCGCGCCTGCCGTTGCTGATAGCGGTCGGCGGTGTCTCCCGTAGGGGCAAACGCTTCGGGCAGCGGCTCAAGTTTGGCCTGGTCCAGATTAAGAATGGCAGGATGCATGAGTCACCTCAGTCACGGTTTCGCTTGCTGGGCAGCAGGGGAGCCAAGGTCACTTCGGGCAAATTCCACGGCTTTGTGAAACTGCTCATCGGTCGGCCGCACGCCGGTGTACAACACGAACTGCTCCAGCGCCTGGATCGCGATCACTTCCAGCCCGGTGATCACTCGCTTGCCTTCAGCACGAGCGCGCACAATCAACGGTGTTTCCGAGGGGACTGCCACGACATCGAAGACAGTCTCGGCAGCAGCGATGGTTTCAACATCGAACGCCAGCTGATCGGCCTCGGGGCCGGACATGCCAATCGGTGTGACGTTGATCAGCATCTGCGGCCGCTCCGAGCCCAGCTCCGCTTGCCATCGATAGCCCAGCGATTCGGCCAATGCACGTCCGGAACGCTCGTTACGGGCGACGATCAGGCCATTTTTGTAGCCACCATCGCGCAAGGCACTGGCCACCGCCTTGGCCATGCCGCCGCTGCCGCGCAGGGCAAAGGTCAATGCCTTCGGCACCTGGTGGGTGTCAAGCAACTGGGCGATCGCGATGTAGTCGGTGTTGTAAGCCTTGAGATGGCCGTTAGTATTAACGATAGTGTTGATCGATTGAATGGCCGCAGCGGAGGGGTCCAGTTCATCGACCAGCGCAATGCACGCCTCCTTGAACGGCATCGACACACCGCAACCACGAATCCCCAAGGCGCGAATGCCGCCAACGGCGCCCGGCAGATCCTGACTGCTGAAGGCCTTATAGTAAAAATTCAGGTCCAGTTGCTCATACAGATGATTGTGAAACCGCAAACCGAAGTTCCCGGGACGTGCGGAAAGCGACATGCACAGCTGGGTGTCTCTGTTGGGGTTCATCTGCATGAAAAATCTCCTTGAATAGCACTTTCAGATGGACGGGATTAGCCAATCCATCGGGTCTGATCGATCATAACGGTGTGTCTGCACGCGGCCTCACTGAACCGTAAAGAAGTCAGTACAGACCTTACACAAAATTTACCTAACGGCTGTGCTGATTTTGAAAAAAACGCTGTCTTAGAAGTATCCCCGCGACAATCCTTGGGTCTATTGCAGACACAAGCGCAGGGGCGAAGAACCGAGGAACTATCATGATCCGTAAAATCCCCACAGTAGCCTTGCTGATCGGTGCTCTTGCTATCGCAGGGCAGGCAGAGGCTGGCGGCGGTCACGGCGGTCACGGTTGGGAGGGGCCGGCGGTATTTGGCGCGATCGTTGGCACGGCCATCGTCGGTTCGGCCATCATCAACAGCAACCGGCCGGTCTATGTACAGCAACCGGTTTACGCTCCACCACAACCGGTTTACTACGGCCCGCCACCGGTTTATTACCAGCCGGCACCGGTCTACGTGCAACAACCGGTCTATTACGGCCCGCCGCCGGTTTACTACGGCCCGCCACGTGGTTATTACGGTCCACCGCGTGGTTACTACGGCCCTCCCCGCGGCTATGGCCGCTGGTAACGGAATCATCAGGCCCCGCCTCAACAGCGGGGCCTTTTTTGTGACCGTCCGTCGGCAGAGGTCTGGATAAATCTCGCCAAGGTCGCTGTCGGGACAGTCTTTGCGGTGCAAGTTGGCAAGATTGACTCGCCATCCTTCCCCCGCTTTGGGGAAAACGGTCATATTTATGTCATGTCGGGTCCGCAATCTTGGATCTGTCCGTTAACAACAGGTTGATAAAAACAAGGACGACCTCATGCCCACGCAAAACCCGCACCGCATTGTCGGCTTGTGCACTTCCAGCAAGGTGTACAACGCACTGACCGAACTCAAGCACCTGGAAGGCCATCGCAGCGCCAAGTTTCTTTCGCTGCTGGCAGAAAACCTGGTGCGAAAAGGCCTGCTCAACGAGCAGGAAGTGGTTCATATGCTGGATCTGGTGGTCGACTGAAGCGAAGCCTCACTGGCATCAATGACGACTATCGAAAGCGTTGATTGTCCGTTCAAGCGCCCGATCCGTAAGGTAGCTCCACAGATTGATGGAGGTACTTATGTCCCAGGTTCAGATCATGTCCGTTATCGGCAGCGCCGTTCCCGCACCGCTTAGAGAGCTAGGATTGCTCGCCTGTTGGTACCTGGTGCAGGACGGCGAACCGATCAGCGGTCCGCTCACCTCGCTGCCGGCCGCCCAGGCACTGTCGCAACGCATCAGCCAAGGCCATATCAGCGCTTAAGGCAGCTGCACCCGCGGCTTGGTTTCAATGAAGATGGCCCAGCTCGACATAAACAGCGCGGCGATCAGCGGCCCGATCACAAAGCCATTGAGGCCGAAGATCGCCAGACCGCCAAGGGTCGAGATCAGGATCAGATAGTCCGGCATCTTGGTATCCTTGCCCACCAGGATCGGTCGCAGCACGTTATCCACCAGGCCGATCACAAAAATCCCGAACAGCGCCAGCACAACGCCCTCCCAGATCGCCCCGGCGAACAGGAAAAACGCCGCCACCGGTGCCCAGACAATCCCCGCCCCCACCGCTGGCAACAGCGACAGAACCGCCATCAGCACCGCCCAGAGGAACGCGCTCGGAATATCCAGAAACCAGAACATCAACCCGCCCAATACGCCCTGCGTGATCGCCACCAGCAGGTTGCCCTTCACCGTGGCGCGCACCACGCGATTGAACTTGAGTTGCAAACGGCGTTTCTGGTTGTCCTGCAGCGGCACGGCAGCGCGCACTTTGCGGGCCAGTTCGGCGCCGTCCCGCAGAAAGAAGAACAGCAGGTAGAGCATGGTGAAAAAGCTCACCACAAAGTCGAACGTGCCTTGGCCAAAACTGAAAGCCTTCGAGGCGATAAACTCATTGCCAGTCACCGCGCTCTTGATGATTTTCTCCCGCAGCCCGTCCAGCTCGCCAACCCCGGCCCGATCGAGCAAGTGCTGGAAGTACGGCGGCAGGCTGTGTTTGAAATGTGTCACGTACCCGGCGATGTCCAGTTCGCCGCTTTCGATGCGGTGGTAGACCGCGGCCCCTTCTTGAACCAGCAAAATGCTCAGGATGATGACCGGCAGAATCGCGCTCACCAGACAGATGCTCAGGGTGAGCAGCGACGTCAGATTGCGCTCCCAGCCGAACTTCAGTTGCAGTCGTCGGTGCAGGGGCGCGAAGAGGATGCCGAGGATCACTGCCCAGAACACCGCGCCGTAAAACGGCAGCAAAATCCAGATGAAAGCGGCGGTGACCAGCCCCAGCAAGATCACCTGTGATTTGTTTTGTACTGTCTCTTCGTTCATGTCCGATCCATGTCAGTCCGCAAGGACACAAAGTCGCGCCCTGATGCTTAGTCCGCCACGGTTCGCGCGAGTGCCATCCGTTTGTTCATCAAGCATAGATCCAGATCAATGAACCCCGCGGGCAAGCCGCTTATTCTCGGCGGCTTTTGTGACCGACTCTGCCATGACTCTCCTGCCTCCAGAACTGCTCGCCCCCGCCGGCACCCTGAAAAACATGCGATACGCCTTCGCCTACGGCGCCGATGCGGTGTACGCCGGTCAGCCGCGCTACAGCCTGCGGGTGCGCAATAACGAATTCGATCACGCCAATCTGGCCCTCGGCATTCACGAGGCCCAGGCTCAGGGCAAGCGCTTCTACGTAGTGGTGAACATCGCCCCGCACAACGCCAAACTGAAAACCTTCCTCAAGGATCTGGAACCGGTGATTGCCATGGCGCCGGATGCGCTGATCATGTCCGATCCAGGCCTGATCATGCTGGTTCGCCGGCATTTCCCGCAGATGCCGATTCACTTGTCGGTGCAGGCCAACACGGTGAACTGGGCCAGTGTCGAGTTCTGGCAGCAACAAGGCTTGAGCCGGATCATCCTGTCGCGGGAACTGTCCCTGGAAGAAATCGCCGAAATCCGCCAGCAAGTCCCGGCCATGGAGCTGGAGGTGTTCGTCCACGGTGCCTTGTGCATGGCCTATTCCGGTCGCTGCCTGTTGTCGGGTTACATGAACAAGCGCGACGCCAATCAGGGCAGCTGCACCAATGCCTGTCGCTGGAAATACTCGGCGCAAGAGGCCACAGAAAATCAGCTCGGCGAGATCGTGCAGACCTTCCAGCCGGAACCGACCTTGGGCATCGGCGCTCCGACCGATCAGGTGTTCCTGTTGCAGGAAGCCAACCGGCCCCACGAACTGATGCCCGCCTTCGAAGACGAGCACGGCACTTACATCATGAACGCCAAGGACCTGCGCGCGGTGCAGCATGTCGAGCGCCTGACGCAGATGGGCGTGCACTCACTGAAAATCGAGGGCCGGACCAAATCCCACTTTTATTGTGCACGGACCACTCAGGTTTACCGCCGGGCGATCGACGACGCAGTGGCCGGTCGCGCGTTCGACCGCGGTCTGATGACGGATCTGGAATCCCTCGCCCAGCGCGGCTACACCGAAGGTTTTCTGCGTCGGCACGTGCATGACGAATACCAGAACTACCAGCACGGCAGTTCGGTGTCGGAGCGGCAGCAGTTTGTCGGCGAGCTGACCGGCGAGCGGCGTGACCGGATGGCGGAGGTCAAGGTGAAGAATCGATTTGGTCTGGGCGACCATATGGAACTGATGACGCCCAAGGGCAACTTCCAATTCGACTTGCATGAGCTGCAAAACGTTAAAGGCGAGCCGATCGAGGTGGCGCCGGGGGATGGGCATACGGTGTACCTGCCGATTCCGGATGCGGTGGATTTGCGGTTTGGGTTGTTGATGCGGGATGTGGGCACAGTTTAGATCCCCCCTCACCCTAACCCTCTCCCAGAGGTAGAGGGGACTGACCGAGTAGTTCTTAGAGCTACATCGACCTGAAATTCCGGGTCGAACTCAGGTTTGAAAGGCTTGAAGATCAGCCCCCTTTCCCCCTCTCCCCGCTGGGGAGAGGGCTGGGGTGAGGGGTGTTTTTCAGCTTCACCACCTATCCCGGCAAAAACTCCTCCCGCAACATCCCCACAAACGCTTCCCGCGCCGGGTGAACCCCGGCGTTTTCATGCCAGTAAAACAGGTTGTCGATCGCCGTCAGCTCGGGGAACTCATACCCCGCACAACCCGCCCCCTTGGCGTACTGATCAAACACGCCTTTTGGCACCAGCGCGACACCCGCCCCGGCACTGACGCAACCGACAATCGCCCCGTAACTGGCCAGGCTGACGATCTGCAACGCCTGCCCCTGCCGCAGCAACCAATGTTCCAGCGCCGCCCGGTAGGGACAGCCCTGAGGCCACATGAACACGGTCTTGTCCTGCAAATCCGCGATGTCACGCACCGGCCCCAGGGACGTCGAGGCAATCAGCAGCAGCTCCTCGCGGTACATTGGCGTGCGCTTGAGGTGTGGGCGCTCGACATCCACCGCGACGATCGCGCCGTCGAGCCGGTGATTGAGTGTGTCGTCGAGCAATTGGCTCCAGGTGCCGGTGGTCAGTTCCAGCGCAACGCCGGGGAAACGTTTGTGGAATTTCGCCAGCAAACGCGGCAATCGCCCGGTCGCCGACGACTCGATGGCGCCAATGCGCAACGGCCCGGACGGCTCGGCCGAAGGGTCCACCGCGCGTTTGGCTTCCGCCGTCAGGGCGAGAATTTTCGAGGCATACGCCAGAAACGTCTGCCCCGCCGGGCTGATTCGCAGCCCTCGGCCCTCGCGCAGAAACAGCGCGACTCCCAGCTCCACTTCCAGGGATTTGATCCGTGCCGTGATGTTCGACGGCACGCAATGCAACAACTCGGCCGCCCGGGCGATGCTGCCGACCTCGGCGACGGTCTTGAACATGCGTATCTGTGCCAGCTCCATACATCACCCAAAGTGAATAGTTGACGCACTATAAGTCAGTTGTGGTGAACAGTCAGGCTTCTGATACTGGGTGCATCCGCCTACAGGTGCCCGATCATGAAGCCACTCACGCCCTCCCCCGGTTCTCCCGTCAAACTCATCCTGGCCATGGCATTTGTGGTCGGCTGCTGGGGTTATTCACCGACCGGTATTCACATCGGTTTGCAGACCTATGACCCTGGTCATCTGGCCTTGCTGCGGTTTCTGCTGGCGTCGGCATTCATGGCGGTGGTCGCGGTACTCCGGGGTATCAGCCTGCCGAAAATTCGTGACCTGCCGCTGCTGTTCGCGCTCGGTTTCTTTGCCGTGAGCCTGCACCATGTCGCGCTGAACTTCGGCCAGCAAAGTGTCAGCGCCGGCGCCTCCAGTGTGTTGGCGCAATCAACGCCGTTGTTCAGCACGCTGCTGGCGCGCTTCGTCTTCAAGGACCGGGTGAGCGCGTGGCGCTGGGGCTGCGTTCTTCTGGGGTTGATCGGCGTGGTGATTGTGGTGGCCGGTGATCACGGCCTGGGGAGCATCGACACCCATGGTTTGTTGATCCTGCTGGCGGCGGTGTCATGGAGTTTCTACTTTGCCTTGCAGAAGCATCACTCGCGGCGCTACGACGGGCTGACGCTGGTGTGTTACACGGTTTGGTTCGGGACGCTGCTGCTATTGGTTTATCTCCCGGGGCTGGTGAGCCAGGTCATCACCGCTCCGGTTGAAGTGCAGCTTGCGGTCATCGGGCTGGGCATTTTCCCAAGTGCCCTTGCGTATCTCGCCTGGGCCTATGTGCTCACTCATGTGGATTTGAGCCGTGCAACGATGACGCTGTATCTGATTCCACCGACCGCCATGGCGATTGCCTCTTTTGCGCTGGGCGAACGACCGACGTTGATGATCGTTGGGGGAGCACTGGTGGTGCTGGTCAGCGTGTTGGCCTTGAACCTGGAACGCAGACTGGTGATTGCTCGAGTAACCGAGGCCTGATGCAAATCTGTCGTCCACAAAAAACCCGGCGCAATGGCCGTGACACTGTTCACTTAAGCGTGGGCGTCCACATTTGTGGCGAGGGGATTTATCCCCGTTGGGCTGCGAAGCAGCCCCAGCGTCTTTTCAGACAGACTAAGTTGTCTGGATTACGACTGCTTCGCAGCCGAACGGGGTGGTGCGGCATTCCGATAAATCCCCTCGCCACAGGTTCTTGCTCGACTGAAGAATGTCTTAAGTGAACAGCATTAGGCGCAATGGCCGGGTTTCTCTTTATCGCCTGTCATCGGACAGCGGTGTCGGCTCATCTGCCGCAGGCACGTCCTCGGCCGCATCAGGATCCATCCAGTCTTCAGGTCGATCAATATCGGGCTCGGTCGGGTCTCGCGAAGGGTCCATGCCGGGTGGCGCGTCGTGATCCATCTGCGGCTCGTCGGTGCCGGGCAGGGGTCGGGTTGGATCGGTATTGGGCGTTCCACCCTGGAACATCGAATCGTTAGCCATGACGCACCTCACTGATGAGGTCCAGCAAATCTGGGCCGTACTCGTTGGAAGCAGGGCCGCGGATGAGGTGCTATCGAGTAGACAAACGGTGGTCAGCGATCGGCCGAAAACCGGTCGCGGCTGTTGGTCAGGTGCAGCCACATCGCCGCCCGCGCCGCATCTGGATCCTGACGTTTGATGGCGTTGAGAATCGCCTCGTGCTCAAGATTGGCCAGTTGCCCGAGCTTGCTCAAGTCCACTGCGCCGCGCTCGGCGGCATTGACGCGGGTGCGCGGGATCATGGCGCTGCCCAGGTGCTGCATGATTTCGGTGAAGCACACGTTGCCGGTGGCTTCGGCGATCAGCAGGTGGAAGCGCTTGTCGGCTTCGACGCAGCTGTCGTTGTTGGCCAGCAGGCTTTGATAGTCGTCCAGCGCTTCGCGCATCTGCGCCAATTGATGCTCCGTGCGACGGGTTGCCGCCAAAGCGGCGGCCTGGGTTTCCAGGCCCATGCGCAACTCCAGAATGCTGCGCACCCCCAGCGCGGTATCGACGTTCAACCGCAGTCCCTGCTCCGGTGCTCGCTCGATAACAAAGGTGCCGATGCCGTGGCGGGTCTCCACCAACCCTGACGCCTGCAACTTCGAGATCGCCTCGCGCACCACCGTGCGACTGACCCCGTGCTCCTGAACAATCGTGTTCTCGGACGGCAGCTTGTCCCCGGGCAGCATCTGGCCGAGCAAGATGCTCTGGGTCAGTTTGGCGACCAGGTCATGGGCCAGGTTGTGGGTGCGTTTGCGGGCAGGCGCGTCGAGGTCTTCTTGCATGGCGATCATCCGGAAGCAGGGCTACCGGAATCGTAGCACTGCGCCCGACGGGAATCTCAAGAAAACACCGACCAGCTTGTATGACAACACTCAACAAACAGGATATTCGAGACCATCAGAAAGGTCGTGCATCAGCGCAAAAGAATAATAAACGCTCTATAAAGCGCCATTTTGTTGGGCAATCACTCTTGCGGTATGGAAAAATGCAGTTGTATGATGTCTATCAACATCGCAACACCCAGTCACACCCCGCATAAAAATAATCAGTGGGAGATAACGCAGTGAATACATCCATATCCGGGATGAACGATGGCGCCGATTCGGTCCTGAAATCAGCCATCTCGAAAGTGAAACGCCATGTACTGCCGCTGTTCGTGATCATGTTCATCGTCAACTACATCGACCGCGTGAACATCGGCTTCGTCCGCGCCCACATGGAACATGACCTGGGCATTGGAGCTGCCGCCTACGGCCTTGGCGCCGGCCTGTTCTTCATCGGTTACGCGCTGTTCGAAGTACCCTCCAACATCCTCCTGCAAAAAGTCGGCGCGCGAATCTGGCTGACCCGCATCATGCTGACCTGGGGCCTGGTCGCCGCTTGCATGGCCTTCATCCAGAACGAAACCCACTTCTACATCCTGCGATTCCTGCTGGGCGTGGCCGAAGCAGGTTTCTTCCCCGGAGTAATTTACTACTTCACCCGCTGGTTACCTGGCGTTGAACGCGGCAAGGCGATTGCGATCTTCCTCAGCGGTTCAGCGATTGCTTCGCTGATCTCCGGCCCGTTGTCCGGGTTGCTCCTGCAAATCAGCGGTTTTGGCATGCACGGCTGGCAATGGATGTACTTCATTGAAGGGATGTTCTCGGTCGGGCTGTGCGTGTTCGTCTGGTTCTGGCTGGACTCCAAACCCCACGACGCCAAATGGCTGAGCCGTGAAGAGCAGGACGCGCTGGTCAAGGCCATCGACGACGAACAACTGGCCCGCGAAGCCGCGACGCCGATCAAACCGTCGTTGGGCAAGCTACTCAAGGATCGCCAGATCATCCTGTTCTGCCTGATCTATTTCTTCATCCAATTGACCATTTACGCCGCGACTTTCTGGCTGCCGAGCATCATCAAAAAGATGGGCGACCTGAGCGATATTCAAGTCGGGCTGTTCAACTCGATTCCGTGGTTGCTGTCGATCGTTGGCATGTACGCCTTCGCTTCGCTGTCGGCCAAATGGAAGCATCAACAAGCCTGGGTCGCCGCGGCCCTGCTGATCGCAGCAGCCGGGATGTTCATGTCCACCACCGGCGGGCCGATCTTCGCCTTCGTTGCGATCTGCTTTGCTGCGCTGGGTTTCAAATCGGCGTCGTCGCTGTTCTGGCCGATTCCTCAGGCCTATCTGGACGCACGGATCGCGGCGGGTGTGATCGCGCTGATCAACTCGGTGGGCAACCTCGGCGGCTTTGTCGCGCCGACCACGTTCGGTCTGCTGGAAGAACGCACCGGCTCGATTCAGGGCGGGCTGTACGGCTTGGCCGCGACCTCGATCATTGCCGCAATCATCGTCTTCGCCGCACGCAACAAACCGAAATCCGCACATGCCTCTGCACTGGCCAAACCAGCGCCCAACCACGCCTGAACACTCATGTAAGAGCACTGTTTTGAAGGACATGACAATGAACACACAAGAAACCGCCAAAGCCCCGATCATCACCAGCATGCAGGTGGTTCCGGTGGCCGGCCACGATGGCATGTTGCTCAACCTGAGCGGCGCTCACGGGCCGTTTTTCACCCGCAACATCGTGATCCTCAAGGACAACGCCGGTCACACCGGCATCGGTGAAGTACCGGGCGGCGAGCGCATTCGCCAAACCCTCGAAGATGCGCGCAGCCTGGTGGTTGGCAGCCCGATCGGCACGTATCAGAAGATCCTCAATCAAGTGCGCCAGACCTTCGCCGATCGCGATGCCGGCGGTCGCGGGTTACAGACGTTCGATTTGCGCATCACCATCCACGCCGTCACCGGCCTCGAAGCCGCCCTGCTCGATCTGCTCGGTCAGCATCTGGACGTGCCAGTCGCCGCCCTGCTCGGCGAAGGTCAGCAGCGCGATGAAGTGAAGATGCTGGGTTACCTGTTTTATGTCGGTGATCGCAACGAAACCGACCTGGCCTACCGCAGCGAACCGGACGCCGACAACGACTGGTTCCGCGTGCGTCACGAAAAAGCCATGACCGCCGACGCCGTGGTGCGTCTGGCCGAAGCAGCTCACTCGCGCTACGGTTTCAAGGACTTCAAACTCAAGGGCGGCGTGCTCAGTGGCGATGAAGAAATCGAAGCCGTCACCGCCCTGGCCGAACGCTTCCCCGATGCGCGCATCACCCTCGATCCGAATGGCGCGTGGTCACTCAAGGAAGCCATTCGCCTGTGCCGGGATCAGCATCACGTCCTGGCTTACGCCGAAGACCCGTGCGGCGCGGAAAACGGTTATTCCGGACGTGAAGTCATGGCTGAATTCCGTCGAGCTACTGGCCTGAAAACCGCCACTAACATGATCGCCACCGACTGGCGGGAAATGGGCCACGCGATCCAGCTGCAATCAGTGGACATTCCGCTGGCCGACCCGCATTTCTGGACGATGCAGGGCTCGGTCCGCGTGGCGCAGATGTGCCATGAGTGGGGCCTGACCTGGGGTTCGCATTCCAACAATCACTTTGATATTTCCCTGGCGATGTTCACCCACGTCGCGGCCGCCGCGCCGGGTGAAATCACCGCCATCGACACGCATTGGATCTGGCAGGACGGTCAGCGCCTGACCAAAGCGCCGCTGCAAATCGTCGACGGCTGCGTGCAGGTGCCGAAGAAACCAGGGCTGGGTGTCGAGCTGGACATGGATCAGTTGGCCAAGGCCCATGAGCTGTACAAAGGCATGGGATTGGGCGCGCGGGATGACAGCGTGGCGATGCAGTTTCTGATTCCGGGATGGAAGTTCGATAACAAGCGGCCGTGTCTGGTGCGCTAACGCCCCTGGGCCGCTTGCTGCAACCAATCCTTGAACATCGTCATTGCCGATGTTTCGGGGCGGGACTGCAAACGGGTCAGCCAGTAACTGCCGGTGGTGATCCCGATGGCGAACGGTTGCTCTATTGCACCCGTCGCCAGTTGTCGGCCGAACATCAGCGGCGGCGCCAAGGCCACCCCCGCCCCTTGCAGCGCTGCCTCCATCATCGCCAGCGATGAGTCGAAGACGATGCTTCGGGGCGACGCTGTGTGGGTCGATAGGCCGGTGGCCTGGAACCATTCGGGCCACTCGTCCGTGCGATAGGAACGCAACAGCGTTTGCTGCAACAGGTCTGTCGGTGTTTTCAGTTGCCGGGCAATCTCGGGCACGCACAACACCGATAACGGTGCCTCGATCAATCTCACCGCTTCAATGCCATGCCACGCCCCCGCGCCAAAACGAATCGCGTAATCCAGCCCTTCAGCCGCCACATCCACTCGATTGTTGTGGGTCGACAGGCGCAAATCTATGAACGGATGTTTCGCCTGGAAGTCGGTCAACCGTGGCAACAACCAGCCCACCGCGAACGTCCCCACCGCGCCGACCGTCAATACCTCGCGAAAATGTCCGCCTTCGAATCGCTCAAGGGTTTGCGCGATACGGTCGAAAGATTCGCGCAGCACCGGCAGCAGTGTTTCGCCCTCGCTGGTCAGCATAAGCCCACGGGGCAAGCGCTTGAACAGGGTCACGCCAAGTTGAGACTCCAGGCTCTTGACCTGATGGCTCACCGCCGCCTGAGTAACACACAACTCAACGGCCGCTCGGGTGAAACTCAAGTGCCGGGCAGAGGCCTCGAAGGCGCGCAATGCATTGAGCGGTAATTGAGGCCGGATCATGCCCACTCCCAAATTTTTCTAATGGCTCGTCCGAAATATCATCGGTTGTCGAACCTCGGCAGACTGCATAGATTTGGCTCGCCTATCAGCAACCCGGATTGAAAAGCCGCTCTGAGTGCAGCGGCTATTACCCTTGAACCTCATGGAAAGTAACCCAATCATGCCTAACAAGCTCGCATTCTACAGCGCTTTCGCACTGCTCCTCAGCGCCGGTCATTGTGTTGCTGACGACCGCATTGAAGCCATCGTGAAGGCTGCCATCGAACCGGTGATGCAGCAACAGCAGATCCCCGGTGTCGCGGTCGCAATTACCGTCAACGGCCAACCGCATTACTTTAACTACGGCGTGGCCTCGAAGGAAAACGGCAAAGCCGTCACCGAAGACACCCTGTTCGAGATCGGTTCGGTGAGCAAAACCTTCACCGCCACCCTCGCCGCCTACGCTCAGGCCACCGGCAAGCTGTCCCTGTCGGACAATGCCAGCAGCGTGCTGCCGGATCTGCGTGGCAGCGCGTTCGACACCATCAGCGTGCTGCAACTGGGCACCTACAGCGCCGGCGGTCTGCCGCTGCAATTCCCCGACGATGCCGATGCACCGGACAAGATGCTCGGCTATTTCAAGCAGTGGAAACCGACTTATGCCGCAGGCACCCATCGGCAGTATTCGAACCCGAGCCTGGGGTTGTTCGGCTACCTCGCCGCCCAAAGCATGGGCGCGCCGTTTGATGACGTGATGGAAAAAACCCTGCTGCCGAAACTCGGGCTGAAACACACCTACCTCACCGTGCCGCAGGCTCAAATGGGCCTTTACGCTCAGGGTTACAACAAGGAAGACAAACCGGTGCGAGTCGGGCCGGGGGCACTGGATTCGGAGGCTTATGGGGTGAAAACCAGCGCGGCGGACCTGATTCGGTATGTTGAGGCGAACATGAAACCGACCCGCCTGGAAGATCCGATGCAGCGGGCAATCGCCATCACTCATACCGGGTATTACAAGGTGGGCGACATGACCCAAGGCCTGGGTTGGGAGTTCTACAACTACCCGGTCACCCTCGATACATTGCTGGCGGGTAACTCGACGCAGATGGCGATGGAAGCTCACGAAGTCCAGTGGCTGACCCCGCCGCAACCTCAACCAGAAAACGTATTGATCAACAAAACCGGCTCAACAAGCGGCTTCGGTGCTTACGTTGCATATGTGCCATCGAAAGACATCGGCATCGTGATCCTGGCCAACAAAAACTACCCGAACCCTGAGCGGATCAAGATTGCTCATACGATATTGAGCGCACTGGCCAAGTAGCCGTGAAACGCGATTTCTAGTAGCAGCTGTCGAGCCTGCGAGGCTGCGTTCGAGTGCGCAGCAGTCGTAAAACCTGCAACCGAATTCTTTCAGGAAAACCGCATTTGCCGGATCACGACTGCTGCGCACTCGAACGCAGCCTCGCAGGCTCGACAGCTGCTACAGATCTTCGGCGGACAAACAAAATGGGCGACCCCTTTGAGGTCGCCCATTGTCGTTACTGCGTCAGCTCAATGCCGAGTCGACGGCTGTGCGTCAGGTGCATCGCTTCTCGGATCAAGATTTTCCCGTGCCTGATTCACCAACAACTCGGTGACCGCCGCCAATTGCTGAATCGACAGCAGCACCTTGCGGTGCGAGCCTTCCAGTTTCCCGGCAAAATTCGCAATCAGGACATTCAGGGAGGCAAGGTTTTCGCAGGCCTGATTTAGCAGGGTTAGTGTGTCGACACCAGGAGCAACAGTGAAAATCTGCTGGGCCGTGGCAGTGCGCCTGGGGCTTCGAGTAACTGCACCTTTTGTGGTTTCACACAGCTTCGCGGGATCGAGATGATCGGCGTCGGTAGGGGTTTTCGGTTGATGCTTGCTGGACTTTTTCACAGACGAGGCTCCTTTTTGTGCCATTGGTGTTTTTCGTCCCTGGATCCCTCAGTGTCGCGGATTCCCACGTCCGACCGCGATTTTGCGGTGGCTGACGAAGGCTAGCGGTGCGCTCTGACAGAAACCAGTTCATCAAGACCGACAGGACTTGCAGGAAACTTCCGAGACCAATAGAAGCAGCAAAAAAATGGGCGACCTCTTGAGGTCGCCCATTTTTCATTGTTGCTACAAAAGTCTGCGTTTAATCATCCGGCATTTCAGGCGGCTTGGCAGGTTTCGCCGGTTTGCCTGGTTTTGCGCCCTTGGCGCCCTTTGCACCATTGACCGGTTCAGCCGCTTCAACAGGCGTCGCAACCGTCGGCGCTGCGGCTTCTTTCTCAGTCGCTGGCAAGGCGTCGATCGTGTCGAAAATTTTCTTCAAATCGATCGATTTTGACTCATCCCCCGAACTCTCAAGCTTCTTTTCCCCGTCCTTACCCACCAGGATGACTTTGCTCTTCGCGCCGGCACCCAACTTGAGCGAGCGGATCAATGCCGCCGTGTCTTGTGGCCCCAGGTCTTTGCCCTCGCGCTGGCCCATCAAATTAAGCACGGTGTACAGGACCATGTTTCGCTCGGTGAACCCCTTGCGATTGGCCGGCTCATCCAGCGACTTTTTCAGGCTGACCCACGTGGGATCGACCGTACTTGGAGCGATGACAATCAGTGGCCGGGACCTGCCCTTGTCCATATCCAGCGGTGAGCCGTCATCGGCAGCGAACAAGGGGCCGGCGAAAGCCAGCAGGGTAGTCAGGGTCAATGACCTGATGAGCATGCGCATCTCCTTTTGATATCCACGCTCTAATGATTGCGCATCGCGGCGTTCGTTCCGGGTGACGCACGCAATTATGTCTCGCCTTGCCCCAAGCTTAGGTCAGGGCGGTCATTGCGCAACAGGCTGAGCTAATCTCATAACTCAACAACCAAGCCCTGATCCGCCGTGAGGACCTGTGCATGAGCGCTCAGTTGAACCACACCATCGTCTGGTGTCGCGACAAGCAGACATCAGCCAACTATCTGGCAGACATCCTCGGTCTGCCCTGCCCCGAACCCTTTGGCCCGATGCTGATCGTCAAGTTCGACAACGGTGTGTCGCTGGACTTCTACGACAATGACCCGCCGATTGCCTCCCAGCACTACGCGTTTTTGATCGGTGACGAGGATTTCGATGCGGCCTTCGCCCGCCTGCAAGCGCGAAAGCAACCCTGGTGGGCCGATCCCGGCAAACAACGACCGAACGAGATCAACGATTACGGCGGTGGCCGGCGGGTTTATTTCGATGACCCGGACGGGCATCTGCTGGAGATTCTGACCCGGCCCTAAGCGGGCCTGCCAAGCTGGTTTGTTTCTGCAACCTCCACCCGATTAAAAGGCCAGTTTGTACCCGATCAGCACCAGCATCGTGGCCAGGCAAGGCCGCAGCACTTCATCGGAGATACGGCCCGTCAGGTGGCTGCCCAGGTAAATCCCCGGCAGCGAACCGATCAGCAAATAACCCAGCACGTGCCAATCCATGTTGCCCATGCTCGCATGGCCGAGGCCGGCCACCAGGGTCAGCGGTACGGCGTGTGCGATCTCTGTGCCCACCAGGCGGCGGGTCGGCAGCAGCGGATAGAGAATGAACAACGCGACGGTGCCCAGGGCGCCAGCGCCGATGGAGGTCAGCGCGACCATGGTGCCGAGGACCAGGCCGGTGATCACGGTCAGTGCATTCAAGCGGTTGCCGCTGGGGTTGTAATGACCGCCCGCGCGTTTGTGGGCGAAATCGAGCAGGCGTTTCTTGAAGAAAATCGCCAGCGCCGTGGCAAACAGGACAAAGCCCAAGGCCTGTTTGATGACCGCGTTCATCGCCTCGGGCGACGTTTGCAAGGTGCTAAGGAACCATAGCGTCAACGCCACTGCCGGCACACTGCCGAGGGTCAGCCAACCGGTAATGGCCCAGTCGATGTTCTTGTTCTTTCGATGAACCAGCACACCACTGGACTTGGTAATCGCCGCGTACAGCAAATCCGTCCCCACTGCGGTGGCCGGATTGACGCCGAACCACAACAGAATGGGAGTCATCAACGAACCGCCACCAACCCCGGTCATCCCGACAATAAAGCCGACTACCAGACCTGCCACGACTAAACCGAAATTACCGAATTCCATTAACACGCCCACAAAAAACGCATGAAAAATCTGGCTCGCAGCATAGCGATTTTTCTTATAACCACATATATCGATGCGATCTATCTTTATGCACTTCCTTGCTTACTGCACCGGCAAGAAATTCAAAAACAGCAAACTCTGGGCGTAATTCAAGCCGATCCGGCGGTAGCGCTCGTCCAGCATCTGCGTCAGCAAATCCAGTCGCGCGACGATCTTGCCGAACTCCACGGCAAAACTCAGGTTGCTGCCCTCCTCCGAAATTTCGTTGGAAAACAGCAACGGCTCGCCGTTCTTGTTTTGCCGCTGACTGAGGATCCAGGTGGCTATTTCGATGTTGCGGGCCGCGTTACTGACAAACGTCGGGTTGATCACATCCGTCATGTAGAACTCGAGTCGATTGCCATGGGCGGTGACGAGCATGCTGCCGATGGCATAGATGAATGCACCGACCCGGTCGCCAAGAAACTCCGGGCTCATGGCATAACGCAACGCTGCCAGGTCTTTTTTGCCACCCAGGGTCGGCAGCGGTTGTTGCTGTTCGATGGCTATGCGCACTTGTTTGCCAGCGGTGCGGGCGTCGAGGAAGCCGGATTTTTTCAGCTCGTCCGGGTTGCGCAGGTAGAGCTTGCTCATCAGCAGGTAGAGGCTGTCGAGGTTGTCGCGCATCGCCAGGGTCGCCATGCGGTCGACGCTGGTCTGGAGGAATTCCTGGGGCTTGCCTTCGCGGAACTGGCTGACGATGTCGCTGCCCTGCTGCTGGCTGCACCCGGAGGCGGCGAGCATCGACAAGCAGGCCAACAGCAGGCAACGGCGGCGGATGGGTGTGGTGGTGAGGGGTAAAACTCGAGCCATGGGTTATTGAACTTGGGCATGGGCCGGCGGTGGGGATTCGCCGCAGGCTGGCCAAGGATAGAGCCGTGAATCCTTGAAAAGTGCAGTGCCGACGGTCCGTAAGCGTTGGCAACCGTTAAGAGCCCTACCACATTAGTCATACTTTATAATTGCAATAGCTCACACACAAGCTATAAACCCTTCCTTGATCGGATTAAAACTCGATTATTAGTATGACTAATTTGCCAAAAACAACAAAAAGGAAGGTCAACCATGCTTCAATCCCGACACCCGCTCTGCGTCCTTGGACTGTCCCTGATGATCGCCACCCTCTCCGCCCAGGCCGCCGGCCTGTCCAGCGAACACAAGGCCTTCGGCAAAACCAATGACGGCACGCCCGTCGAGCAATACATCTTGCGCAACAGCCATGGCCTGACCGCCACGGTCATTACCTACGGCGGTATCCTGCAATCGCTGAAAGTGCCGGACAAAAACGGCAAGTTTGACGATGTGGTGCTCGGTTTCGATAACGTGCAGGGCTATCAGAGCGGCACGGCGTATTTCGGTGCGACCATCGGGCGCTTCGGCAATCGCCTGGCCGGCGGTGCTTTCGAACTGGACGGCAAGCGCTATCAGGTACCGCTCAACGACAGCTCCAATTCGCTGCACGGCGGCCCTCAGGGGTTTGACAAAGACGTCTGGAAAGCCCAACCGAGCAACGGCAAGGATTCGGTCGGCGTGACCCTGACGTACCTGTCGGCGGACGGTGAAATGGGCTTCCCCGGCAACCTGAAAACCGAGGTCACCTACAGCCTCAACGAGCACAACGAGCTACGCATCGACTACAAGGCTTCCACCGATAAAGCCACGGTGTTGAACCTGACCAATCACAGCTATTTCAACCTGGCCGGCGCGGGTAACGGTGATGTGCTGAAACAGCTCGCCACCCTGCACGCCAGCCATTACACGCCGGTCACCGGCAAGCTGATCCCGACCGGCGAACTGGCCCCGGTGGCCGGCACACCGATGGACTTCACCCAACCGACCGCCATTGGCAAGAACATCAAAGCCGATCACCCACAGTTGAAATTTGCCGAACCGAAACAGGGCGGCTTCGATTTCAACTGGGTGCTGAACGCCATGGGTGATGTGGGTCAACTCGCCGCCGAGGTCAGCGATCCGCAATCCGGTCGTCGATTGCAGCTCTACACCACCGAGCCCGGTGTGCAGTTCTACACCAGCAACTTCCTCGACGGTTCGGTCAAGGGCAAGGCTGGCAAGGTCTATCCACACTGGGGCGCGTTCACGCTGGAGACTCAGCACTATCCGGATTCACCGAATCAGCCGAACTTTCCGTCCACGCGACTGGACCCGGGCAAGACCTATGCCCAGAGCACTGTGATGAAGTTTTCTGCCAACTGACTATCCGACATCACACGATCATGTAGCAGCTGCCGAGCCCGCGAGGCTGCGTCCGAGGACGAAGTCCTCGCAGTTCCTGCGCACGCGATGCTCCTGAAACACCTCATTGTTTGATTCGGCGACTGCTTCGCAGCCGGACGCAGCCTCGCAGGCTCGACAGCTGCTACAGGTCGATGGAACCACCGGGGTATTCTGTTGCCAACCGAAGAGTACTCATTGATTCAAAATAAGGAGATTTGAATGCGGACCCTCGAACTGGCCGGCGTCAACGTACCGGTCATCGGCCAAGGCACCTGGCGCATGGGCGAAGATCGTTCCCGGCACACCCAGGAAGTGGCGGCTTTGCGCCTGGGTATCGAATTGGGCATGACCCTCATCGACACCGCTGAAATGTACGGCGAGGGCGGCGCTGAGGAAGTGGTCGGTGAAGCCATCGCCAGCAGGCGTGACGAAGTGTTCCTGGTCAGCAAGGTATACCCACACAACGCCAGCCGCAAAGGCATCCCCCAGGCGTGCGAACGCAGTCTGCGGCGGCTGGATACCGATTACATCGATCTCTACCTGCTGCACTGGCGCGGCCAGTATCCCCTCGAAGAAACGGTCGAAGCCTTCGAACGCCTGCGCGAAGAAGGCAAGATCGGTCGCTGGGGCGTCTCCAATTTCGACGTCGACGACCTGAAGGAACTGGCCTCACCGGCCTGTGCCACCAATCAGGTGCTCTACAACCTGGAAGAACGCGGCATCGAGTTTGATCTGCTGCCCTGGAGCCGCCAGCATCGAATGCCGGTCATGGCCTACTGTCCGATCAGTCAGGGTGGGCCTATGCTGAACCATACAATGCTCACACAAATAGCCGCCCGTCACCGTGTGACGCCGGCCCAGGTAGCGCTGGCATGGATGCTGCGTAAGGAAGGCGTGATCGCCATCCCCAAAGCGGTCCGACCCGAGCACGTTCAACTCAACGCGCAAGCCGCGCAATTGCAACTGGAGGCTGGGGATCTGGAGGCGCTGGACCAGGCGTTTCGCGCGCCACAACGCAAACAGCGATTGGCCATGGTCTGAGCCATCGCGGTTCTGACAGAGGGCTTCTTCATGAGAAGCACCGATCAGCTCGATTCCTTTAATCTGCAACGCTTTATCCAGGCACAGGACCCGGTGTACAAACGGGTCCAGGCCGAGCTGAACGCCGGTCACAAGCGCAGTCATTGGATGTGGTTCATCTTTCCGCAATTCTCAGGATTGGGCGGCAGCGAGATGTCCCGCCACTTTGCCATTCGCTCCAAAGAGGAAGCCGCGGCGTACCTCAATCATCCGCTGCTGGGTTCACGGTTGCGCACCTGCACGCAATTGGTGCTGAACATCGAAAACAGCTCAATTACGGCCATCTTCGGTCACCCCGACAATCTCAAGTTTCACTCTTCCATGACGCTGTTCGCCCAGGTTGCCGGCGCTAACAGCGATTTTCATCAAGCGCTGGACCAGTATTTCCACGGCATCCTGGATGACTGGACGTTGTTGCTGCTGGACTCAAAACAGGCCCAACTGCCCACCAATCAAGGTTGAAAAGTCGTCGTCCACGAAGGGCAGAATGGCGTCCGCCACCGGTTGCAGTTGGCGGGTGACGTAGTGGTCGTAGTCGATGGGCGCGCTGCGGATTTCCAGCGGCTCGGGCCCGGCGACGGTGATCACGTAACTGATCCAGCCACCGTTCTGGTATTGCCGCGGACGGCCCTGCTGGTCGTTGTATTCATCGGCAATCCGCGCGGCCCGCACGTGGGGCGGCACGTTGCGCTGATAGTCATCGAGAGTGCGGCGCAGGCGCTTGCGGTAGATCAGGCGATCGTCGAACTCCCCCGCCAAGGTCTTGCGCACATAGTCGCGCACATAATCCTGATAAGGCTTGCGATAGAAGATGCGCAGGTACAGTTCCTGCTGGAATTGCCGGGCCAGCGGCGACCAGTCGGTGCGCACGGTTTCCAGGCCTTTGTAGACCATTTCGTCGGTGCCATCGGCACGGGTCACAAGCCCGGCATAACGCTTCTTGCTGCCCTCCTCGGCGCCGCGAATGGTCGGCATCAGAAAGCGCTTGTAGTGGGTCTCGAACTGCAACTCCAGCGCACTTTCCAGACCAAATTCCTGCTGCACATGCTCGCACCACCACTGGTTGACGTGATCCACCAGCGCGCGGCCGATCTGCGCTGCTTCCTGTTGACCGTGGGCACGGCGCAGCCAGACGAAGGTCGAGTCGGTGTCGCCGTAAATCACCGTATGGCCCTGGGCTTCGATCAGCTGTCGCGTACGCAGCATGATCTCGTGACCGCGAAGCGTGATGGACGATGCCAGGCGTGTGTCGAAGAAGCGGCAACCGCTGGAACCGAGCACGCCATAAAAGGCGTTCATGATGATCTTCAGGGCCTGGGACAACGGCGCGTTGTGTTCGCGCTTGGCGGTTTCGCGACCTTCGGCGACCCGGGCGATGATGGCGGGAAGGCAATGCCGGATTCTGGAAAAACGCGCACCGCGAAAACCTGGCACCGACTCGCTGTCATCGGGATGTTCAAGCCCCTCGATCAAGCCCACCGGGTCGATGAGGAAGGTCCGGATGATCGATGGATAGAGGCTTTTGTAATCGAGCACCAGCACCGATTCGTACAGGCCCGGTTGCGAGTCCATGACAAAACCGCCGGGGCTGGCTTGCGCAGGCTTGTTCCCAAGGTTCGGCGCAACGAACCCCTGGCGATGCATCAGCGGCATGTAAAGGTGCGTGAACGCCGCCACCGAGCCGCCGCTGCGGTCTGCCGGCAACCCGGTGACGCTGGCCCGTTCCAGCAGGAAGGTCAGCAGCTCGGTCTTGGCGAAAATCCGCGTCACCAGCTCGCAGTCCTTGAGGTTGTACTTGGCCAGGGCCGGTTTGTCCTCGGCGAACATGCGGTTGATTTCGTCCATGCGCTGGTACGGATTGTCGATCGACTTGCCCTCGCCAAGCAGGGTTTGCGCGACGTTTTCCAGGCTGAACGAGGGGAAACTCCAGGTCGCCGAACGCAGGGATTCGATGCCGTCGATGATCAGCCGGCCGGCGGCCGAGGCGAAGTAATGGTTGCGGCTACCGTGTTCGCGCCAGTGCATTTCTTCGCCGCCACGCCCCAGTTTCAGCGGCACCGCCAGGCGCCGGGCGTGTTCGTGGAGCACACGCAGGTCGAACTGCACGACGTTCCAGCCGATGATCGCGTCGGGGTCATGGCGGGCGAACCACTCGTTGAGTCTTTTCAGCAGCAGGGTTCGGGAATCGCAGTAGTCGAGTTGGAAATCCACTTCGCTGTCGTCGCCATTGGGCGGGCCGAGCATGTAGACCTGGCGCTCGCCGCAGCCTTCCAGGGCGATGGAGTACAGCTCGCCCTGAGCGGTGGTTTCGATGTCCAGTGAGACCAGCCTGAGGTTCGGGCGATAGTCGGGGTCGGGTTTCATCTGCGCATCGAGCAGCAGGCCCTCGGCGTTCGGCGTGCCATTGAACCGGACCGGCGCGGTGATGAAACGCTCCATCATGTAACGTTCCGGCGGGCGCACGTCGGCTTCGAACATATCGACGCCGGCCTTGCGCAGCGCGGTTTCCAGGCGCATCAACTGACCGTGCTGCTGGCAATACAGACCGAGTACCGGGCGGTGCTCGAAATCCAGCAACGCCAACGGCCGCAGCTCGACGTTCTTTTCGCTGCGCAGCAGCACTTCGGCCGGCTCACGCTGGGCTGCGGGGATGAACGCCACCGACGGTTGATGAGGCAGACGGATCCGCTGGGGACCGGTGTCGGTCGCCAGCCAGAACTCGACTTCCGTACCGGCCGGGGTATCGCGCCAATGCCGGGTCAGGACGAAGCCCCGCTGTAAATCCACCACTGCAACCTCGAATCTGATTCAGAGGGAGATTCTACGCGGGATCGGGATGGAGAGCGTGGTGGCTTATGGATTTGGCAGCCTTTGGATCGCCCCCTCACCCTAACCCTCTCCCCAAGGGGTAGAGGGGACTGACCGAGGTGTTCTTAGTGCTACATCGACCTGAGATATCAAGTCGAACTCAGGTTCGAAAACCATAAAGATCAGCTCCCTTTCCCCCTCTCCCCCGTGGGGAGAGGGCTGGGGTGAGGGGTGGCTCTTGAAGCCGCTGCCGATTGCAGGCGTTTATGGACCGGGTGCGCGAGGTTTACCGAAGAAAAACCGCTGAATGGCGTTTTTTGCGCGTTATCTGCCGCTTTCTCTCTTGCCCTCAGCGCCCGTGTCTACGATTCTTCAAGGACAACGACAACACCTGAGAAACTGCCATGAAAACCGTCGCCCAACTGCTGAAGTTAAAGGCTGAACAGAACCATGAAGTCCACACCATTGCACCGCATCAAATGGTGCTGGAAGCGCTGATGGTCATGGCCGCGAAAAACGTCGGCGCCTTGCCGGTCGTGAAGAATGGCGAGGTCGTCGGCATCATCAGCGAGCGTGACTATGCGCGCAAACTCGTGCTCAAGGGCCGCTCCTCCGTCGGTACACCGGTCGAAGACATCATGGTGTCGCCGGTGATCACCGTGGACACCCATCAAACCGTCGAAACCTGCATGGGCATCATGTCCGACAAACGCCTGCGCCACTTGCCGGTGGTGGAAAACGGCACATTGATCGGCTTGCTGTCGATCGGCGACCTGGTCAAGGAGGCCATCGCCGAACAGGCTGAGCTGATTCGCCAGTTAGAGCAGTACATCCGCGGCGAGTAAGCGCAGATCAAAAGATCGCAGGCTGCGATCTTTTCAGCCCGGCCAATGCCGCGCGAAGACCGGTGCCAATGTCGGGTGCCGGTCGATGCGCGTAAGCCACGCGAAAAAACCGGGCCTTGCACTGCGTAAATGCTCCCGGCTACCCGCCCATCTGGAAACCACCGCCGCCAGCACATCCAGGGCTCCCGGCGTCTCATCGCCCAGATACAAATCACCCGAAAACTGATCGGCAAACACCTCCCAACTTCGGTGCAGTCGCGCGCGGGCGCCGGCCATGAGGTTTTGCCGGGACGATTCATCCGCCTCGGCCAACCAGCGCTCGGGGTAGTCGATGATGCCGATGGCCGAATAGCAATTGCTGACGATGTACACCAGGCCGCGAATGGCCTGATCCCGCGCGGCGGGGTTTTTCGGCAACAGGTTTGATTGGGGGAACGTGAGCCCCAGGTGAATCAGAATCGCCGCGCTCTCGGTGAGAACGCTGCCATCGGGCAATTGCAGTGTCGGAATCTGCTTGAGCGGATTGAGCTTCTCCAGCGCGTGGGTCGCCTCGGGAGAGGATTCAACGTCGATAAAGCGGTAAGGAATTTCGCAAAGCTCCAGTGCCGCTTCTATCGCGGCAGCGCCGGAATTCTGGTGTCCGTATAGCTGGTACATATCGCGCGCTCCTGGCGAAACGAAAATAGAGTCAGCAGACGATTGGGCACGAGGCACGTTCCCTGCCTTTGGGCCGGGCGATACAGGTAAGATACGCCTCCCGGGGCGCACTCATGACTACCCGTCGCGGTTCAAGCCCTACTGCACACGTCAAGGAAAGAACATGCGCCAACAGGATGGCGGTCTCGCCCCGCTTCTTCGTCTCTATGGGTTGCTTCTGGCTGGTTTAGCCTTGAGTGGCTGCTCGCCGAGCGAACACTCGTCTTCGGCCAGTCTAGCCGGTGAACAAGGGCGCGGTGGCGCCATGCTCGCCTATGAGCACGAACTGCAACTGTTGCTGCCCCAGGCGCAAATCGGGCCGCGCTTGCAGGCCACACGCGAGGCCTGCGAAACCGCACGCTTCGGGGCCTGTAACGTTCTGCGGATCGAGCAAGGCGCCGGCCGCGCCGAGATCACTTTGCGCATTGCCCCCGCTGGCGTCGAACCGCTGGTCACGATGGCGGCCGAGGGTGGAGAACTGGGTCAACGGATCACCAGCGCCGAAGACCTGGCCGATGCC
The DNA here is from genome assembly GCF_019947405.1 of Pseudomonas sp. GL-B-26. Lineage (NCBI taxonomy): Bacteria > Pseudomonadati > Pseudomonadota > Gammaproteobacteria > Pseudomonadales > Pseudomonadaceae > Pseudomonas > Pseudomonas sp. GL-B-26. The sequence continues at coordinate 149,478 of NZ_JAGYGJ010000009.1, forward strand.
GTGGACGACACACGTCGGCGTCAAGAGCGACTCAAGACTCAGCAGCAACGTCTGGATGAGTTGGCGACCCGCAAAGACATCAGCGTTACGGATCTGATCACCTTGAGCAAGGAACAGGCCGGGATCGAAAACGACCTGCAAGCCCTGGCCCAGATCGCCGCCGGGCACCAGCGCCGACTGGACACCAATCGGGTCACGCTGTCGTTCCTGCCGACCGGTGCCAGCAGTCGCTCGTCGCACCTGAGCCAAGCGTTCAGCAATTTGCTGGACAACCTGGCCGATGGCGCCGCCGATGCGCTGGAAAAAGTCAGCTACGCCCTGCCCTTCCTGATTCTGGCCTTCCCGCTGTTCATGCTGTGGGTCTGGTTGTGGCGCAAGTTTGTCCGTCGTCGCACGTGAGTCGTTGAACTGAACCATCGTGCTCGCGTGGGGTGCGTCGTCCTTCCTATCATTGCCGTCGATGTTCACCATCACGGCAATGAAGTTCTCATAAAAAATCCGCGGCGTAACATCAGCTCCAGACCCAACAACTACACCCCGGAGCACACCATCATGAAACGCCAAACTATCCTCAGCATCGTTTTCTCGGTTTTTGCAGTTAACGCTTTCGCCGCTACCTCTACTCACCCGGTTGTCGCTGAAGGCGGCTCGGATCGTCTGATTGAAAGTCGAGTGGCTGAAGGTGGTTCGGATCGTCTGATCGAAAACCGCGTGGCCGAAGGTGGTTCGGATCGTCTGATCGAAAACCGCGTGGCCGAAGGTGGTTCGGATCGTCTGATCGAAAACCGCGTGGCCGAAGGTGGTTCGGATCGTCTGATCGAAAACCGCGTTGCTGAAGGTGGTTCGGACCGCCTGATCGAAAGCCGCGCTGTATAAATGAATGGTTTTTCCGCAGCACTCAATGAAAAACCCGGCCTTATCAGCCGGTTTTTTTTACGCCTGTTTTTTGCGATCGGTCACTTGCCGGCCCGCGCCATGCAACGCTGATAACGCTCATCGACCCGCTTGGCAAACCACGCCGTGGTGAGTTTTCGGGTGATTTTCGGGCTTTGCAGCGCAATCCCCGGCAACACCGCACGCGGTAATGGCCGACCTTCCGCCTTTTCGGCCAGGGCGAAAACCCGTGCATAGAGCTGGGTGTCCTCGAACGCGAAGTTTTTGCCCTCCTCCAATTGGTCCCGAATGGTCGGATTGCGCATGCCCAGTTGCTTGCCGAGGGTACGCACCGCCAATTCCGTGGTGCCAGGCATGATCGAGTCGTAGCGGACCAGGTCACCATCCAGCGCCAGCGGTATGCCCGACGCGCGACTCACCGCGTTCTGAAACGCGGCATTGCGACTGGCGTACCAACCGGCATTGAAATCGGCAAAGCGATACAGCGGTTGTTTGTAGCTCACCGGATAACCGAGCAAGTGGGCAATACCGAAGTACAGGCCGCCGCGACGACTGAACACTTCATGACGGATCGAGCCGTCCACCGGGTACGGATACGCCTTCGCCTGTTGCTCGGCGAAATCGATGCTGACCTGCATTGGCCCACCGGTGTGCACCGGGTTGAACCCACCGAACAGCGTCCGGCCCATGGGCACCATGCCAATGAAGTCATCGAAAATCGCACTGAGCTCTTTTTCGCTGCGCGCGGCATTGAGTCGGTCTCTGTAGCTTTTTCCGTTGGGTGAACTCACCAGTAGTGCACCGCTCACCAGCAGGCCGGGGATATGGACTTTGTCGGCACGGCGGTCGATCTCCTCGCGGGCGATTTTGCCCAGGCCCGGTACCGGCGGGTCCACCTGAAAGGTCGATTCCTGCTCGGTGACCGCCAGCACCGAACACAGGTTTTGGGTGGATGGATAAATGCTCTGGGCAGCAAATGCTGCGTAAATATCGGTAGCCCAGCCCTGGCGATCGGCGGTTTGGGCCGGCAGCAGACGCACGATCTCGGCCTTGACCTCGGCAGGCTTGCGCGCAGGGAGCTCTTGCGTGCGCTGAGTGCCGCAACCCGCCAGCACCAGCAGCGCGGCGACGCTCATCATCAATCGATTGGCTTGCATGTTGCTCCATCAAATCCGTTGAGCCGGGTTAACCATACGATCAATGGCATGGCGCAGGCTATGACTCTCGCCGCAGCCCACTGTTCCCCCGTAGCAGCGCGGGGGTGTTTTCCGTTTGGCAGACAACCTGCCCGTCCGTCGCGGCTGAACCATACTTGAGCCACACACCGAGGAGGACAGTCTCATGAACCGTAGCGACGTTCTGATCATCGGCGCCGGCCCGACCGGGCTGGTGTTGGCGCTGTGGCTGAGCAAACTTGGCGTGCAAGTACGCATCATCGACAAGACGTCGGCACCCGGAACCACTTCGCGGGCGCTGGCCGTCCAGGCGCGGACGCTGGAGCTGTATCGCCAGCTCGACCTCAGCAATGCGGTGGTGCAGAACGGCCATCGTGTGGCCGCGGCGAACTTCTGGGTCAAGGGCGAACCCGTGGCGCGCTTGCCGCTGAGCCGCATCGGCGAAGGCCTGACGCCCTATGCGTTCCTCGAAATCTTTCCTCAGGACGAACACGAACGACTGCTGATAGACCGCCTCGAAGCCTTTGGCATCGAGGTCGAGCGCAACACTGAACTTGAGAGTTTCATGGAAACCGGTGACGGCATCACCGCCTATTTGCGCTTGGCCGATGGTCAGGAGGAAACCTGCCAGGCTTGCTATCTGGCAGGTTGTGACGGTGCCCGGTCGATCGTGCGCAAGACCCTGGACACCGGGTTTCCCGGCGGCACCTACCAGCAGATTTTCTACGTCGCCGACGTGCAAGCCAGCGGGCCGACGTTCAACGGCGAACTGCATGTGGATCTTGATGAAGCGGATTTTCTCGCGGTGTTTCCCTTGGGCGGTGAAGGCCGCGCCCGTCTGATCGGCACCGTACGCGACGAGCGCGCCGAGCAAGCCGAAACCCTGCAATTTGAAGACGTCAGCAGCCGGGCCATCGAGCATATGAAAGTAAAGATCGAGCAACTGAACTGGTTCTCGACCTACCGCGTGCATCATCGGGTGGCGGATCATTTTAGCACCGGGCGCGCGTTTCTATTGGGTGACGCCGCCCACGTCCACAGCCCTGCCGGTGGCCAGGGCATGAACACCGGCATTGGAGACGCCATCAACCTCGCCTGGAAACTCGCGGCGGTGTTGAGCGGCGGCGCTGAGGCCAAACTCCTCGACACTTACGAAACCGAGCGCATCGCGTTTGCCCGAAAACTGGTCGCCACCACCGATCGGGTGTTCACTTTCGTCACGGCCGAAGGGCGCATGGCCGATGTGCTGCGCACGCGTCTGGCGCCGTTCGTGATTCCGAAAATGGCATCGTTTGAGGCGTCCCGGGAATTCCTGTTTCGCACGGTGTCGCAGATCACCCTGAATTATCGCGGGATGCCGTTGAGCACGGGCGTTGCCGGTCATGTTCACGGTGGCGACCGCCTGCCCTGGGCTCACGACAGTGAGGGGGACAATTTCGAATCGCTGAAATGCGCGACCTGGCAAGTGCATGTGTATGGCGACACCAGCGACGAAATGATCGCCTGGTGCCACGAACATCATTTGCCGTTGCAGGTGTTTGACTGGCGGCCGGCGTTTGAAGCGGCAGGCCTGGGACGTAACGGGTTTTACCTGTTGCGGCCGGATACGTATGTGGCGATTGCCGACAACTCTGCCGATCCCAAGGTGATCGAGCGGTACTTCCGGGATCACGGGATCAGGCCGTTTTTCGGCGCGAACTGATTCAACACAGTCCAAATGTGGGAGCGGGCTTGCTCGCTCCCACATTTAATCTGCAGTGATACTTAGATCCCGGCCAGGGCCAGGTCCATCGCGAAGTAAGTGAAGATCAAATCCGCCCCGGCCCGTTTGATCGCGCCAAGGCTCTCACGCACTACGCGAGCCTCATCTATCGCCCCAGCCTGCGCGGCGAATTTGATCATCGCGTACTCGCCGCTCACCTGATACGCCGACAGCGGCAAACGCGAGGCTTCACGAATGTCGCGGATGATGTCCAGGTACGCGCCGGCCGGTTTGACCATCAGCGCGTCGGCGCCTTCCTGCTCGTCCATCAGTGATTCGCGCACGGCTTCGCGGCGGTTCATCGGGTTCATCTGATAGCTTTTGCGGTCGCCCTTGAGTGCGCTGCCGCCGGCTTCACGGAATGGACCGTAGAGCGCCGAGGCAAACTTGGTCGAATAGGCCATGATCGCGGTCTGGTTGAAACCCGCTTCATCGAGCGCACGGCGAATGGCCTGAACCTGCCCGTCCATGGCGGCCGACGGAGCGATCACATCGGCGCCGGCACGGGCCGCGGCCACCGCCTGTTTGCCGAGATTGATCAGGGTCTGGTCGTTGTCGACCTCATGGTTGTGCAGCACGCCACAATGGCCGTGGTCGGTGTACTCACAGAAGCAAGTGTCGGACATCACGATCATGTCCGGCACCGCATCCTTGGCGATGCGCGACATGCGCGACACCAGACCGTTGTCGCTCCAGGTGTCGCTGCCGTTGCCGTCCAAATGGTGCGACACGCCGAACGTCATCACCGACTTGATCCCGGCCCGGGCATAACGCTCGATCTCACCCGCCAGTTTCGACTCTGGAATACGCATCACGCCGGGCATGCTTTTGATCGGTACGAAGTCGTCGATGTCTTCCTCGACGAAAATCGGCAACACCAGATCGTTCAAGCTAAACTCGGTTTCCTGGAACAGGCTGCGCAGGCTCGCATTGCGGCGCAGACGGCGTGGACGTGCTTCGGGGAACTGACTGGACATGAGGGGTTCCTGAAAAACGGAGGACGAGACGAAAGTCGTAGGGGACGAAGCTTATGCCCTCAACGGTCAGGGGCACAAACATCGATTGCGGAAGACTTTGTTGCGAGCCCGGCAATAATCCGCCCTCATTGCGCCGGCTAAAGACAACGTTCAGGATTGAGCAAAACCAACACAGGGAGTGACGCAGCATGTTTGATATCCAAAACTACGGCAGCTTCATTGCCGCGATTCTGATCTTCCAGTTAATGCCTGGGCCGGGCACCTTCGCCATCCTCAACGCCACCGCCCGCAATGGCCTGGGCGCCGGGTTCGGCGCCGTGGGCGGCACGCTGCTGGGGGATGCGACGTACATGATTGCGGCGGCCATCGGTCTGGCGGCCGTGATGCAAGCCAATCCCTTGCTGTTCCAGATGCTGCAGTGGTTCGGCGCCGCGTACTTGTGCTGGATCGGCCTGCAATTGCTGCGCGCGCCAGCGGCCCGGGACTCGGCGGGGCTGGAGCCGAAACGGTCGGCCCGGCTCTACTTTCGCACGGCCCTGGCGGTGAGCCTGACCAACCCCAAGGTCATCCTGTTTTTTGTGGCGTTTTTTCCGCTGTTCATTCGCCCAGATGCCTCCAGTCTGACCCTGGTCGCGATGATGCTGCATGTTTCGCTCATCAGCGCGCTGTATCAGGGTTTGCTGGTTCTGCTGGGCAATGCCGCGGCCCGTCGTTTGAAAGCCATCCCCATGGCGCGAAAAATCGCGTCCGGCGCCGCCGGTATGGCGCTGGTCGGGTTCGGGATCAAACTGGCGGCGAGTAACCGTTAGGCCGCGACACTCAGCGCTACAGACTCAAGGTTCCGCTGATGCAGGTCACTACCGCGCCGCCGATCCAGATCTCGTCGCCCACTTGCTCGACCTGAATGCGTCCGGCGCGGCCCATGGTCAGGCCCTGGCTGACCACATAGGACGCCGGCGCCAGTCCTTCGCTGAGCAGCCATTGGGCAATCCCGGCGTTCAGGCTGCCGGTGGCGGGGTCTTCCGGCATGCCGTCGTCGGAGATGAACGCCCGCACTTCGAACTGTGCGTCATCGCCATCGCGCTCTGGATGCCATGGCGCGATGACACCGACGGCCAGGCCGAGCATTTGCGAATGATCCGGTTGCAGGTCCAGCACCTGCTGGCGATCCTCGACCATCACGGCCAGCCATCCGGCACCGTTGTCGACCCATTGAGTGCGCACAATCGCCCCCGATTCCAGCCCGAGCCCCCGCCGCACCCGATCCACCACATCCGCCTCCACCGGCCCGGTTTTGAGCAATGGCGGTGCGAGAAAGGCCAGCTCTGCCCCTTGCCGACGAACCCGCACCAGCCCCACGCCGCACTCCTGAATGATCTCTTCGCCCTTGGGCACACCACCGGCCTCCAGCCACGCATGGCAGGTGCCCAGCGTCGGATGGCCGGCGAACGGCAATTCGTTCAGGGTGGTGAAGATCCGCACGCGATAATCGGCGCGAGGATCGCGCGGTTCGAGTATGAATGTGGTTTCGCTGAGGTTGGTCCAGCTGGCGAACGCCGCCATGCGCTCATCACTGAGCTCATCGGCGCCGAGCACCACCGCCAAAGGATTGCCCTTGAGCGCAACACGACTGAAGACATCTACTTGCTTGAAATCGAATGAGTGCATGGCCTGCCTTGGTCTTGATCAAATCGAAGCGTTTGACTTGGGAATTTCCAGCCCGCGCATCACCGCCGGCCGCACCAGAAAACGTTCCAGCACCCGCGTAACGTTGGTGAAGTCCTTTATGCCCACCAGCTCGCCCGCCTCATAGAAGCCAATCAGGTTGCGCACCCAGGGGAAGGTCGCGATGTCCGCGATGGTGTAGCGCTCGCCCATGATCCAGTCGCGCCCTTCCAGGCGGTTATTGAGCACATTAAGCAGGCGTTTGCTTTCATCGACGTAGCGGTCGCGGGGACGTTTGTCCTCGTAGTCCTTGCCGGCAAATCTGTTGAAAAAACCGACCTGGCCGAACATCGGCCCGATGCCGCCCATCTGAAACATCAGCCATTGAAGGGTCTCGTATCGCGCCGCCGATTCCTGGGCCAGCAGTTGCCCACTCTTGTCGGCCAGGTAAATCAGAATCGCCCCGGACTCGAACAACGCCAGGGGTTGATCCCCCGGACCGTGGGGGTCGAGGATGGCCGGGATCTTGTTGTTGGGGTTCAGCGAAAGAAATTCCGGGGACATCTGATCATCGGTGTCGAAGCCCACACGATGCGGCTCGTAGGGCAGTCCGATCTCTTCCAGCATGATCGACACCTTGACGCCGTTGGGTGTCGGCAAGGAGTACAGCTGGATCCACTCGGGATATTGAGCCGGCCATTTTTGGGTAATCGGGAACGAGGACAGATCAGTCATGGGGAAGGATCCACGAGAAAATCGAGAGTGACGATCATAATGTAGGAGCTGCCGAAGGCTGCGATCTTTTGCCTTTATCAATATTACTGATGAGCAAGATCAAAAGATCGCAGCCTTCGGCAGCTCCTACACGTGTAACGTGTCCACAAATCCGCAACATCCTGTCGATAACCTAAGCTCCAACCCGTTCAAGGTTACCGGTACATTGCTGCGCACTTGCCGGAATCGAACCAAATGGGTATCAGAGGACTCTGAGTACTGCCCCTTTGAAACGGACCGGCTCAATGACATGGAAAACACGCGACGCAGGAATTTCGCGGTGTAAAGGTTTGTCAGCCTTAACCGAATGCGCTGAAGACCCCTTAATTCCATGATGAACCCTCTGAAATTCGCCAACCGCTTCAAACATCGCGCTTATCTGTTACTGCCCGCCCTGCTGGCAGCCGGCGCGCTGTTTCTGGTGCTGGAATCCCGCGAAAGCCGCACCCAACCGGCAAACGGCACCCAGACGCTGGTGTTCCTGCGTCATGCGGAAAAACCAGAGGGAGGCCTCGGCCAGCTCAACTGCCAGGGCCTGAACCGCGCCATCGACCTGGCCACCTTGCTACCGGAAAAATTCGGCAAGGCCAACTACGTGTTTGCCGCCAACCCGACGCGCAATGTCGAGGAAGGCGAACTGGACAATTCCTACAGTTACATCCGTCCCCTGATGACCATCAGCCCCAGCGCGATCAAGCTCGGTTTGCCGGTGAACATCAACTTCTCGGCCAACGACACCAGCGACCTCGCGGATGAATTGCTTCAAGACAAGTACCACAACTCGGTCATCTACACCGCCTGGTCCCACGGCTACTTGCCCGAGCTGATCAACAAGGTTGCGGGAGAAGCCGTCGGCAAGAAACAGACCATCGTCGATGACTGGGAATCCAGCGATTACGACTCGCTGTTCGTGCTCACCCTGACCTGGCACAACGGCAAGGCCAGTGTGCAGAGCCACGCCTACAAGCAAGGTCTGGATAATGGGCGGGAGACCTGTCCAACTTGAGTGGTGCAGTGCCTGATCGGCCCCTTCGCGAGCAAGCCCGCTCCCACATTAGATTTTTAGTGAGCACACTATTTGTGTATGGAAAAGATCAAATGTGGGAGCGGGCTTGCTCGCGAAGGGGCCGGTAAATACGACATCATCCTCGCTGGGAAACGCGCTCTCGCAGGTACTCAAGCACCGCAGCCCGCTCCCCCGCAAACTCAATGCGCCCCCCTTTCTTCTCCCGCTGAAATGCATACATCGGGTCGTAATACTCGCGAAGCAACCCTTCGATCCAGCCCCGGTGCAAGTCCACTGCCCCGCTGCTCGCCTGCTCCGTCAGCGCCTCTTCCATCAACATCAACATCCGCCGATGGCGTTCACCGCCCAGACGTTTCTGCACATTGTTCAGGCTCTCCAGCAAACGCTCGGAAAACAGCGCGAAGCCTTCATCGCCATGCACGCCGATGAACTCGGCACACAAGTCCACCACGTAATCGCGCAGGATCCGTTCGACTCGTCCTTCCAGGCTGTCTTCCAGCCAGACCATCGGGAATTGTTGCATGCCCTGAAACAGCGGCAACGGCAGCGCACAACTGCCGATCGCGCGGCTCTCGTCTTCCAGTACAAACTGCTCGATGCCGTGGGCGCGCTTCTTCAGCAGGTCCACCGCCAAGCGGTTTTCAAAATCGATATTGGAAGGCTGGCCGGTCGCGCGTTTACCGAAACTGGAGCCGCGATGATGGGCGTGACCTTCAAGGTCCAGGCCGTTGCGTAACTGTGTGAGCACTTCGGTTTTACCGGTGCCGGTCATGCCGCCCAGCAAGACGAAATCACACTGGGCAACCGCCTGATCGAGCGTGTCGAGCAAGAAGGTGCGCATCGCCTTGTAACCGCCACCCACTCGCGGATAGTCGATGCCCGCCTCGTCCTTGAGCCATTGCTGGACGATCTGCGAGCGCAAACCGCCGCGAAAACAATACAAATACCCGTCAGGATGAGCCCGCGCAAAATCGGCCCAGGCCTGGATACGCTCGGCTTTGATCTCGCCGGACACCAACTGGTGCCCCAGCGTAATGGCCGCTTGCTGGCCGTGTTGCTTGTAACAAGTGCCGACCCGTTGCCGCTCATGGTCATTCATCAGCGGCAAGTTGATCACGCCGGGGAATGAACCCTTGAGAAATTCGACCGGCGCGCGGGCATCCATCATCGGTCGGTCGTTGAGGAAAATGTCGCGGTAATCGGTGAATTCGATGGACATCAAAACACCTCAACCGCGTTGGTCTGTCGCTCGATCAGTTCACCGATCGGCTCAAGGGTCAGGCCCAGTTCGGCGGCCACCTTGAGGAAGTGTTCGTTACCTTCAGGTGTGACCGCAACCAGCAGGCCACCGCTGGTCTGCGGATCGCAGAGCACGCGTTTGTGCATTTCCTGAAGACGCCCAAGCTTGCTGGCGTAGCTGTCGAAGTTGCGCAGCGTCCCGCCCGGCACGCAGCCTTGGTCGAGGTAATACTCGACACCCGGCAGACGCGGCACGCGGTCGTACTCAATGCGAGCGGTCACGTTGCTGCCGTCAGCCATTTCCACCAAATGCCCCAGCAGACCAAAACCGGTGACGTCGGTCATCGCGGTGACGCACTCGAGTTTGCCGAAACGGCTGCCGGGTTTGTTCAGGGTGCACATCCAGTCGCGGGCCAGGCCGATGTCGGCATGGCGCAATTTGCCCTTCTTTTCAGCGGTGGTGAGGATGCCGATGCCCAGCGGTTTGGTGAGATAGAGCAGGCATCCGGCGGTGGCGGTGTCGTTGCGCTTCATGTGGCGCTTTTCCACCAGACCCGTCACGGCGAGGCCGAAGATCGGTTCCGGCGCGTCGATGGAGTGCCCACCGGCCAACGGAATCCCTGCTTCATCGCAGACCGAACGCCCGCCGCGAATCACTTCCCGGGCAATCTCCGGCGCCAGTACGTTGACCGGCCAGCCGAGGATCGCAATCGCCATCAACGGATCGCCGCCCATGGCGTAGATGTCGCTGATGGCATTGGTGGCGGCGATGCGACCGAAATCGAACGGGTCGTCAACGATCGGCATAAAGAAGTCGGTGGTCGACACCACGCCGCGCTCTTCATCGATGGCGTACACCGCCGCGTCATCGCGCGAGGCGTTGCCGACCCAGAGTTTCGGGTCAAGGTTCTGCGCCCCGCTGCCGGCCAGAATCACCTCCAGCACCTGCGGGGAGATTTTGCAGCCGCATCCTGCGCCGTGGCTGTACTGGGTCAGACGAATCGGTTCGCTCATGGGGGACATACCTTGTGAAGTCATTGCCGAAGAGTCTACATCAACGTCGTCTCTCCTGAGGCCCCGAAAATCGTTGACCGAAAGGACAGTTAAACCCTCAAATCCGTAGCCTTTTCCGTGCCTTGAGCAAAATTGGTATGCCTTGTGCAAACGTTTGCGAGTCGCTGATACAAGCGTTTTCGCTACATAACAGCGCAAGCCCGCAGAACCGGGCCTTCGATCCGCACGAAAAGGGACTTTTAATGCACCGCACGTCCAGCCGCGTAACTTGCTCGCGCACTTTTGCTGTTTCCTTGCTGCTGGCCAGCGTTACAGGACTACTCAGCAACACCGTTTTGGCGCAACCCGCCCCCGCCGAAGAATCCGCCCAGGGCGAAAGCCTCAGCCCCGAAGCGAGCCCACCGAAAAAAGGCGTGTACCTCTCGGACTGGTTCAACCAGGACCTGACGGTCATCGGCAGCAAAGACATAAGTTTCGGCCCGCAACCGGCCGACGATATCTATCTGGAATACGAGTACTTCGGCCGCAAGGGGCCGTTCGAGTTGTACGGCTACATCGACATCCCGAAGATCTTCGACATCGGCAACAGCCATGACAAAGGCGTGTGGGACCACGGCTCGCCGGTGTTCATGGAGCACGAACCGCGGATCTCCATCGATTACCTCGCCAGCCGCAGCCTGGCCATCGGGCCGTTCAAGGAATGGTATGTGGCCTTCGACTGGATCTACGACCACGGCAGCAACAGCGCCAACCGCGCCAATACGCTGTACAGCGGTTTGGGCACCGACATCGACACCCATTCACGGGTCAACTTGTCGGCCAACTTCTATGGGCGCTACCAGTGGGAAAACTACGGCGCCAGCAACGAGTATTCATGGGACGGCTATCGCGCCCAACTCAAATACATCGTGCCGATCAGCAGCTTCAGCAACGGCGCGTCACTGACCTACATCGGGTTCACCAACTTCGACTTCGGCTCGGACTTGCACAAGGACAACCCGGCTCGCACCGCCAACGCCACCGTCGCCACCAACGTGTTGCTGTACTCGTTCACCCACTTGCGTTTCACCCTGGTCGGCCGGTATTTCCACAACGGCGGCAATTGGGAGGATGGCAGCGAATTGAATTTCGGCGACGGTAACTTCCGCGCCCGTTCCGACGGCTGGGGTTACTACGCCGGCGTTGGTTATCAGTTTTAAGTCTTGTTTGAATCAGGAGGAGATTTTGAAGAATTGGTCGACGTGGGAGAACGGTGTTCCCGAGGCATAAAGCAAAATCAAAAGATCGCAGCCTGCGGCAGCTCCTACAGGCTGCGATCTTTTGCCCTTCAAATCACGGCAACAAAATCACCTTGTCACCACTGCCTTCACTCACCTCGGCATACCGCTCCAGACCTTCTGCCAACGGCGATTCAAACAAACCCTCGGGCAACGGCAACAAGCCCTGATCGAAGAACGTGCCGAACTGCTCAAGCATCGCCGCACACGCCTGGACGCCGTACAGCAACGAGTTGATCCCCACCACCGAACCGCCCTTGCGATACAGCGCCAGGGCCGGCAATTGCACCAGGCCGTCCACCGGTGCGGCGATGATCGCGATGCGACCGAACGCGGCCAGCGCCGGGACCGAGGCCGGCAGCCAGAAACCGGTGGTGTCGAAGATCACATCGGCACCGCCGGCATACACGGCATTCACCTGTGCGCCGAGGTCCTCGGGTTTATCCAGTTGCAGCGTCTGATACCCCTGGGCCTGCAAATCCTTGATCTGTTCCGGCCGCCGCGCCGCTGCCAGTACTTGAGCGCCACGCACCTTGGCCAGCGCCAGCGCCGCAGTGCCAACCGCCCCGCCGCCGATCACCAACACGCGAGTGCTGGCCGTCACCCCACTGCGCTCCAACGCATCCCACGCCGTGGTGTACGGCACGCCGAGGCTGGCCGCCTGGGCAAAACTCAGATGGGTCGGCTTTTGCGCCACGCCGTTGGCCGGCAGTTTGACGAACTGTGCATGCGAACCGTCGGCGAAAAAGCCCAGTTCACGGCCGGTGCCCCAGACTTCCTGACCGATCAGCGCCTGCGGACCTTCAACGACCACACCGGCGAAATCACGACCGGGAATCCGCGGCAGTGTGGTGTAAGGAAAGCGCCCCAGCACGTTCTTCACATCGCTGGGGTTGAGGCCGGCCGCCTTGATCTGGACCAGCACTTCATCGGCGCCGGGGACGGGGGTAGGCACCTCAACGTAGCGCAGGGCCGAGAGGTCACCGGTCTTGTCGAATTGCAGTGCTTTCATGAGCATTTCCCTCGAATGAATAAACGGTTCAGGAGATCCAGCCAGTGACCAATTGTCGGCCCATTGGCCACAACTTCTCACCGGCCAACATGCCGAGCAGCCCTACCAGCGCGATGGCCGGTGGTGCGGGGGAACGAAAATCCAGAGCGCCGTAGAGCAAACCGACGCCCAGACCGATGACCAATGAGATGAGGAAGCTCATGGCGGACTCCGTGGGCAATTAAGGTAGGCCCAGAGTCTAAGGAGTGACAGCGAAGAGCATCGGCCAAGTGCTTCTGAATATCGGCCAAAGCGCTTTTAATCCTGACGCTGGCTCGCCGAAAATTGCGAAGGCGCGACACCCAGTTCCCGACGGAACATGTCGCTGAAGCTGCTCGGGGAATAACCCAGCTCCCGGGCAATCGCACTGACCGGCACGCCCTGGATCAACTCCGCCACCGCCGTCGCCAATTGCACCTGGCGCCGCCATTCGGCGAAGCCCATGCCCAAACCGTCCTTGAACAGCCGCGCCAGGGTGCGCACGCTGGCACCGGCGTTTTCGGCGTGTTGTTCGAAGGCAATGTCCAGCGATGGCGCGGCCATGACCGCCTGACACAGGCTCATCAGGCGCCGGTCGGAATCATCCGGCAAGGGGATTTTCAGCAGCGAGCGCCGGGCTCGCCTAAGCTCCAGCAGCGCCAGACCGACCAACGCTTCGTAATACTCGGGTGCGCCATCGTCGCCCTGCTCCACCAGCCCGACGATCAGCTCGCGCAGCAATCCGCCGACTTCGATCACCTGAACCGTGTCATCCAGCGTCGCCGCCAATGAGGGCCGCAAGTAGATGTTGCGCATCTGTAAATCCGAGACCACCCGAATCCCGTGGGGCACACCCGGCGGCAGCCACACCGCTCGTTGCGGCGGCACCACCAGCGCTTCATGGGGCGTCTCGACCCACATCACCCCGCTCATCGCATACAGCAACTGCCCCCAGACATGCTCATGCGGCTCGATGTACAAGCCGCGTGGATAGGTGCGCGCCAGCGGTTGCACGGGCACATCGGTGTCACTCAGGTCTGGAGGGGCGGCAAGGGCCATGGGCAGCAATCATTGGGGGTTTCAGAGATTGCATGGTAACGAGCCACGGGGCTTGTCGCTACGGGCGAAACCCGTCTGACAATTCGACTGAATTTTCCGTAACCCCGACGATCCTTGTATTACCACAGGGAGGAATATGGGCTTTATGAACAACGCAAAACTTTTCGTCATTGAATACACCCTTCATGGCGCGCCCAAGTCTTTCATCATCCGCCTGGACAAGATGGATAACGCGGAGGCCTGGCATTGGGCAAGTTGCGACGCGGGGGTCGGACGAATCCCTCGTTTCGGCCGAGAGAGGGTGCAAAAAACCAGCAAGCCGATGGCGGAGAAGTTCGGCGTAGAAAACGTCAAGTGGCGGCCGGCAAATTGAAATGAAAGCGGAGCCCGATCAGGCTCCACCTTTTTTTGGATGAGTGGTCAGCGTTGGGCGCACTTGCAGCCCTTGCTGGCACATTCTTCGCCATGTTCGTGGTGCTTGGCGCAGGCTTCACAGCAATAGTGCTTGCCATGGCGCGCGATCGGATGTTCGCCCAGTTTGCAGGAGCATTTGGGGCAGTCGCAGATACTTTCACTGTCGATCATGAGTCTGACTCCATTGGTTGTGGTCGTCCGGTGCGACGAATGCGCACCGTAATACCAGTGTAGGAGCTGCCGCAGGCTGCGATCTTTTGATCTTGATCTTTGGAAGGTCGGCATCGCCAAAGATCAAAAGATCGCAGCCTGCGGCAGCTCACACGGGGGTCAGCGTTAGTTGCTGCGATACTGGGACAGACTCAAATAACTGAGTCGAACATGCTTCTGTGGCGAGGGGGCTTGCCCCCGTTGGGGTGCGCAGCGGCCCCAAAGTCTTGCGAGCGCTGCGCACTCGAACGGGGGCAAGCCCCCTCGCCACGCAAGCTCCCTCGCCACAAAGGCACCGTCAGTCAGATGCGGAACTGTCCGACCAATTTGCCCAGGCGCTGGCCGAGGTCGGCCAGGCTGCGGGAGGTCTGGGCGCCGAGTTGGGTTTCGTCGGCGACGTTGTCCACGGCCACGGCGATCTGATGCACGCTGCGGTTGATCTCTTCGGCCACGGCGGTCTGCTCTTCGGCGGCGCTGGCGATCTGCGCGTTCATCGAATTGATGGTGCCGATCAACTGGGCCATGGTGTCCAGCGATGCTCCCGCTTCATTGGCCTGAGCCGACGTGCCGTCGCCGGCCTCGCTGGAACGGCGCATCGCTTCCACCGCCGACTGAGTGCCGGCCTGCAAGCGATCGATCATGCCCTGGATTTCCTGGGTGCTGATTTGCGTACGACTGGCCAGCGCTCGAACCTCGTCGGCCACCACGGCAAAACCACGCCCGGCCTCACCGGCACGGGCTGCTTCGATGGCGGCGTTGAGCGCCAGCAGGTTGGTTTGCTCGGCAATCGAACGGATCACCCCAAGCACGCTGACAATCGACGACACGTCTTTTTGCAAGCTGTCGAGAGACACGCCGCTGCTGCGAATGTCGTCCACCAACGCATGAATCTTCACGATGCTGCCGGCCACCACACGCTTGGCAGCCTGGCCTTCTTCGTCGGTCTGCTGGGCAGCCACCGCGGCGTTTTGCGCACTTTTCGCCACTTCTTGAGCGGCGGCGGACATCTGGTTGATCGCCGTGGCGACCTGATCGGTTTCGTGACGCTGACGTTCCATGGCCTGATCCGAGCGCTGGGCCTGGTCGGAGACCTGATTCACCAGCCCGGTCAGTTGCGAGGTCATTTCAGTGATCTGGCGCACCAGGCCGTGGATCTTGTCGACGAAGCGGTTGAACGAGCCTGCCAGTTCGCCGAGTTCATCCTGGCTGGTGATGCTCAGGCGACGCGTCAGGTCACCCTCGCCCGCCGCGATGTCATCGAGGTTGGCTTTCATCAGGTTCAGCGGACGCAGGATGGTGTTGGCCAGCAGCATCCCGGCGACGGCGATCACCAATAGCACCACGGCGGCAATCCCGACGATGCTCAGCACCACGCCTTGCATGCGCTCCTGGACCTTGATTTCGACCAGCGCCACTTGGGCTTCGATGCCGTCGAGGTTCACCGACGTACCAACGGCCATGTCCCACTTCGGCAGGTATTCGGTGTAGCCGAGCTTGGGCACCAGCACTTGGGTGTTGCCGGGCAGCGGTGAGCTGTATTGCAGGTAGTGGGTGCCGTCCTTGGCGACTTTCACAAGGTCGCGGTTGACGTAGACGCCATTCGGATCGCGGTTGTCCTTGAAGCTCTGGCCCACGCCTTCAGCGCTGCTGGCCTTGAACAGGCGCACGGTGTTGGAGTCGTAGCCGAAGAAGTAGCCGTCCTTGCCGTAGGTGATGCTCGACAGCAACTTGACCACTTGGGTCCGCGCCGCGTCATCACCGGGGACGGCCGCATCGTAGAGTGGTTTGATCGTGGTCATGGCCACGGCGACGTAGCTTTGCAGCGTCGCCTTGGCATCGCTGAGCAGGCGTTGGCGAGTTTCCTCGACTTCCTTGCGGGCCTGCTCCTGCAGAATGAACAACGTGGTCAGGCTGATGACCAGCGCAAAGAGCAACACCGGGAGGACGGCAAGGGACAGGACTTTAGCCTTCAGGCTCATGCGCATGACGGTTCACTCTTTTGATTTTATTGGCGTGGTTAAAGGCTTTAACGGCACGCCAGGACAAAAGTTGAGTGCGGTCAATGTGGGAGCGGGCTTGCTCGCGAAGACGGCGGCACATCCAGCATTGACGTGACTGACCCACCGCCTTCGCGAGCAAGCC
>NZ_JAGYGJ010000090.1:0-5057 GCF_019947405.1 Pseudomonas sp. GL-B-26
AGTAATCCATCTCCACAACCAAACGGATCGCCTCCGCTTTTTCCTCAGATGTAACAACCCGATATCCCATGATGATTCCTAAAGTCGACGCTCCTACATCATGGTCCAAAAATATTCGACCACTACACATAGGCTCCTACAGATGAATGCATTCCCTGTAGGAGCTGGCGAAGCCTGCGATCTTTTGATCTTTAGAACCCTTCGAGCACAATCTTGCCTTTGGACTTGCCACTTTCCAGCAGTTCATGGGCACGGCGCAGGTTCGCCGCGTTGATGGTCCCGAAGTGCTCGCCGACCGTGGTCTTCAGCGTCCCGGCGTCGATTAGCTCAGCCACGCGGTTAAGCAAGTTGTGCTGCTCAATCATGTCTGCGGTTTCGAAAAGCGAGCGGGTGTACATGAACTCCCAGTGCAGCGACAGGCTCTTGCGCTTGAGCTTGGTCACGTCCAGCGCCTTCGGATCATCGATCAGTGCCAGTTTTCCTTGCGGCGCCAAAGCCTCGACCAACTGATCCAGGTGGTGATCGGTCTGGGTCAGGCTGGCGACGTGAGTCACCTGATCGACACCCGCGCGTTTGAGTTCTTCGCTCAACGGCTGGCTGTGATCGATCACCAGGTCGGCACCCAGCTCACGAACCCAGCTCTGGGTTTGCGGGCGAGAAGCCGTGCCGATCACTTTCAGCCCGGTGAGCTGGCTGGCCAGTTGCGTGAGGATCGACCCGACACCGCCAGCGGCACCGACGATCAAAAGGCTCTGGCCTTCATCGGTTTTGCCTTCACGCACTTGCAGACGCTCGAAGAGCAGTTCCCAAGCGGTGATAGCGGTCAGCGGCAGCGCGGCGGCTTCGGCGAAGCCGAGGGTCTTCGGCATATGGCCGACGATCCGCTCGTCTACCACGTGCAGTTCGCTGTTGCCGCCCGCGCGGGCGATGGAGCCGGCGTAGAACACGTTGTCGCCGGCCTTGAACAGCGTCACTTCACTGCCGACGGCCTTGACCACACCGGCCACGTCCCAGCCCAGCACTTTCGGCGCGCCCGCTTCAGGCTGGACGTTCTGGCGGACCTTGGCGTCAACCGGGTTGACCGAGATGGCTTTGACTTCCACCAACAGGTCACGCGGGCCGGCAACCGGTTCTGGCAGTTCGATGTCTTGCAGAGCGTTTGAGTCGCTGATTGGCAACGAGGCGTAGTAGGCAATGGCTTTCATACGGGCTCCTGAAAAGTAATAAAGAAGGAAGAAATCAGACGATGGAGCGCAGGCGCTTGAGGTCGAAGTGTTCGAGAAAGTCGCCAGCCTTGGCGCGGAAGTTCTGGATATGCGCGCTGGCGTCATGGGCCTGCAGGGCTTCGTCACTGCTCCATTTTTCGATCATGTAGAAGGCGTGAGGATTGGCGAGGTCCTGGTGCAAGTCGTATTGACCGCAACCGGTCTCGGCGCGGGTCGGTTCCAGCAGCGCACGCAGGTGCTGTTCGAGGGCATCCTGCTGGCCGGCTTTGGCGATGAGGGTGGCGATAGCAGTGAAAGGCTGGGACATGTTCGGCTCCGGGAACGGGATGAATTCGATGGGACGGATGATTGGCTATTTCTCTGCAAGATAAAACCCGCTAAAAGAGCAGTCTCTTTCAATATTTTTTTGATAATCGAGGCTGAACAATGCTGCGTTTCGATGACTTGCAGTTGTTTGTCCGGGCGGCTGACCTGGGCAGTCTGTCAGCGGCGGCGCGGGGGATGGACATGTCGGCCGCGGTAGCCAGTGCGGCGTTGAAGCGCATCGAACAGCAGCTCGGCGCCCGGTTGCTCGCCCGTTCTACCCGTAGTTTGCGGCTGACCGCTGAAGGCGAGGGATTTCTCGAATACGCTCGGGCTGCCTTGAGCAATCTCGATGAGGGCCGCCGTTTATTGGCCAGCGGTCAGGACCAGGTCAGCGGGATTTTGCAGCTGTCGGCGCCTTCGGACTTTGGCCGCAACCTGCTGCTGCCCTGGCTGGACGAGTTTCAGCGAGAGCATCCGAAGCTTACGGTGCGTTTGCTGTTGGGCGACCGCATCGCTGACCTGTTCCGCCAACCGGTGGACATCGCCCTGCGGTACGGCGAGCCGGAAGACTCAAGCCTGGTGGCGCTGCCCATTGCTCCGCAGAACCGCCGCGTCCTCTGTGCCGCCCCGAGTTACCTGGCCCGGCATGGCGAACCACGGCAACTGGAGCAACTGGCTCAGCACAACTGCCTGCTGTTCATGCTCGGCAGCCGGGTCCACGACCATTGGAGTTTCCACGACGGCAAACGCGAGGTCAGCCTGACCGTCAGCGGCGATCGTTTCAGTGATGATGCCGATGTCGTGCGGTTGTGGGCCGTGGCGGGTGCCGGGATCGCCTACAAATCCTGGCTCGATGTCGCGGCCGATGTGCTGGCCGGTCGATTGAAAGTGCTGATGCCGGAACTGCTCTGTGAGCGCGCACCGCTGAATTTGCTGTGCGCCCATCGCGCACAATTGAGTAAGCCGGTGAACCTTTTGCGGGAAATGCTCGCCAGTCGATGCGCCCGGTTGAGTAGTCAATTTCCGACGTTATCGGGCGCCGATCATTAGTCGCAGGCAAATAGCGAAATTTCACTCAGGAACTATCACCACCAATGGTTTCCCAAGGGCAGGAACCGGCGGTTAACCCGCATATACTAGCGCTCGCTTCATGTACGCACCGTCGATCTCGCATTGGCGAGTCCACGTCCGAGTCAGCCAGGCGCCATGGTCAATCGCCGCGGCTTTGCGAAACCTGCGAAGCAATGGCCTGTGCGATGGACGGCTTTGCCCGGGTTATGGCGGTTTCCACGCCTTGGCCGACGACACATTACTGGTCAAGATGTCTCTGAGCAGTAGACGAAACGATTCAACAGGGAGTGAATACATGGAACA
Source organism: Pseudomonas sp. GL-B-26 (assembly GCF_019947405.1). NCBI lineage: Bacteria > Pseudomonadati > Pseudomonadota > Gammaproteobacteria > Pseudomonadales > Pseudomonadaceae > Pseudomonas > Pseudomonas sp. GL-B-26. The sequence goes on from NZ_JAGYGJ010000090.1 coordinate 2,907, forward strand.
TGCACCTTGCATCAGCCAGATCGCCACGTTGCTGGCTGACCCAAAGCGCAGCGCAATGATGTGGGCCTTGATGGACGGCTCGGCGCGGCAAACCGAAGAGCTGGCCTTGTTGGCCGGCCTGTCACCGTCTTCGGCCAGTGCGCATCTGGGGCGTTTGTCCGCCGGAGGTCTGTTGAAAGTCGAATTCCGCGGCCGCAAGCGGTTCTTCCGTCTTGCCGCACCCGAAGTGGGGGCCGCGATAGAGGCACTGGCCAGCGCCACCCTGGCCAGCACGCCTCGGGAAGTCCCGGACGTTTTCAAGCGCACGCCCCCCCTCGCGAAACCTCAGGCGGCGCCTTCGTCACTCTTGCGCGCCAGGCTTTGCGACGACCACTTGGGCGGCACCCTTGCCGCCGATCTTTACCAGCGGCTGCTGGACGCGGGCTGGATCGAACAATTCGATCAGCGGGTCATGATCACCCACAAGGGCGCCACGCAATTGGCGACGCGGGGTGTGTTCATCCAGGCGCTGGCTCATCGCAACAGCCGGGTCGCCTGCGCTTGTCCGGACTGGAGCGAAAGACGCCCGCACATGGGCGGATCACTGGGGGCGGCGTTGCTGCAATTGTTCATGCAGTCAGGTTGGCTGAGCCTGCCCAACGATTCTCGAGCCTTGCAGATCACCGCCGCGGGGCAGCGTGAAATCCATCGATTCGCCAAAGAAACCGAGCTGGAAATGGCGTTGTAGACGCATCGAGATCGACGTCCGAAGCTTCGGGCGTCGTTCAGAGCTGCGAACAGGTCGCATCCAGCCGTAACCCCCAGCCGCTATCGCGCACACTCGTCCGGGGACTTTCGGATTGGGGGAATGTGGCATGGAAACACGAGGCTTCAGCGCGGCAGAACGACTGGAACGGCTGCCCATCAGCGGTTATCACCGAATCATTTTCATCATCATTGCCCTGGCGTTCTTCTTCGACTCCATGGACCTGGCGATGATGACTTTTCTGCTCGGCTCGATCAAAACCGAGTTTGGCCTAAGTACGGCACAGGCCGGGTTGCTGGCCAGTTCGAGCTTTTTCGGCATGGTTGTGGGGGCGTCGCTGTCCGGCATGCTGGCCGACCGCTTCGGGCGCAAACCGGTGTTTCAGTGGAGCATCGTGTTGTGGGGGATCGCCAGTTATCTGTGCTCCACGGCGCAGAACGTTGAAACGCTGACGTTGTTCCGAATCCTGTTGGGGATCGGCATGGGCATGGAGTTTCCCATCGCCCAGTCGATGCTCTCGGAGCTGATTCCAGCCAAACGGCGCGGGCGCTACATTGCGTTGATGGACGGTTTCTGGCCGTTGGGCTTCGTCGCCGCCGGGGTACTGTCGTACTTCCTGCTGCCGGTAATTGGCTGGAGGGACATCTTCCTGGTGTTGGCGGTGCCGGCGGTGTTTGTCCTGGCGATTCGCTTTTTCATTCCCGAATCACCGCGCTGGCTGGAGCAGGCCGGGCATCATGACGTGGCAGACAAGGTCTTGCTGCGCATCGAAGATCGGGTCCGGACATCTCTGGGACGTTCGGATCTGCCTGAGCCGATCCGCCTGCCGAGAGTGGCGAGTACGCCGGGCCATTTCTTTTCCGCGTTGCGGCAGATCTGGTCGCCGCTGTACCGCCAGCGCACGATGATGATCTGGAGTGTCTGGTTCTTCGCCTTGCTGGGGTTCTATGGCCTGACGTCCTGGCTCAGTGCCTTGCTGCAGCAGTCGGGTTTTGCCGTGACCCAGTCGGTGTATTACACGGTGTTGATTTCCCTTGGCGGGATTCCCGGTTTCCTGATGGCCGCCTGGCTGGTGGAGCGTTGGGGACGTAAACCAGTGTGCGTGGTGACGTTGCTCGGCGGCGGGGTGATGGCGTTTCTTTATGGTCAGAGCGCGGTGTTTGGCGGCAACGTCAGCCTGTTGATTGCGTCGGGGCTGCTGATGCAGTTTTTCCTGTTCGGCATGTGGGCGGTGCTTTACACCTACACGCCGGAGTTGTACCCGACATCGGCGCGGGCCACGGGCTCGGGGTTTGCGTCGGCGATTGGCCGCGTGGGTTCGTTGCTCGGGCCAATGGTGACCGGGTTGGTGTTCCCGATGACCGGGCAGGGCGGGGTGTTTGCGTTGGGGGCGATGTGTTTTGCGG
>NZ_JAGYGJ010000091.1:0-5056 GCF_019947405.1 Pseudomonas sp. GL-B-26
CCGCCACCACCACCGCCACCGCCGTAAAAAGGGCTAGTGACACCACCGCCGCCACCGCCACCGGAAGCGGCATTGGAGGTCACGGTAACGTTGTTCAGGGTCAGAATCCCTGCGTTGAAAATCCCCCCGGCCATCGCCCCCGAGGCACCGTAGCCACCGTTGCCGCCCGTGCCCGACACCAGGCCCCGGGTGATCACCAGGCCATCAAGGGTCACGATTTTGCCAGCCGCTACTTCAATCACTCGGGTCCTGTACTGACCATCGAGAATCACGTCAGCCGCGCCGTCGTTGTTCAAGTCGCCATCAACGGTGATGTTCTTGTTGATCAGCAGTTCGGACGTCAGCTGCACCGTCATGCTGGCGTTGAAGGTGACGATATCGCCGTTCTGCGCCGAGGCGATGGCGGCACGCAATGAGCCGACGCCCGTGTTGGCATTGTTGGTGGCCGTCCAGGTGGCCAAGCCCCACTGATAGTCGCTCATGGCCGTGGTCGAGAGGACGTTGGCGCTTTCGATGTTGCCGGTGGCAATTTCCAGATTCCAGTCGCCACCGACCCCGGTGCGGTTGCTGGAAGCGGCCACATCGCGGCCAGTCAACTGCGCCAGCGAGTCGACAAAACTCAAGCCGCGCTCACCTTCGGCGGTGTAGCAGCCGTAGATCAGAATGTCGCCGCCGACGTTCATGTCCTTGCCGATTTCCGCCAGCACGGCGCTGCGGGCCGCGACGTTGTCGGCGGACAGATAACTATCGCCCAGCCACAGATCGCCCGCGTTGCCATGAGCAATAATCTGCACCGAACTGATGCCCTGATGCGTGTCCAGATAGGCGGCAATCTGCTGCAAGCCGTCCTTGGTCGCATCCAGCTGAACCACTTGGGTGCCAGGCGCCACGCCCTTGAGCAGGCTATCGGAATCCTTGACCCGGGAATCGACGAACACCACGCTCTGGCCCGGCACTGCAACGGGTACTGGCGCGGGAGTGGCGTCGGCCTGGCCGTGGGTGTCCTTGCTCGCGACCGGCTGATCGGCCGTTGACGCTTTTGCCGCGTCGGCAGTGGGATGGCTGTCAGGCTGAGCGGCATCGGCTACCGTGGCCGCCACCGCGCCGTCGAACAGCATTCGCGGCTCCAGGGACATGATCATTGGCGAGGCCGACGCTCTTGCGCCGTTGATAACCCGCGACTTGCCGTTGCTCCACCACATGCTGCTCACCCGGACTCGAACTTGCTTGACGCGTCAATGAAAACGCCGCAATCAACTGATCGCGGCGTCGGCCTTCATACGAATGACATTGGCGGCGCTGGCTGAGCCATCGAGCCAAAAGGACAATTCTGCGTACTGCTTGAACAAATCCGGCGGCAGGATCGTGCGCCGCGATTGCAGCTCGACCTTGGGTTTGACTTTATGCAGGCCGGAGACACCAAGGGCTTGATCGAACTCCGGCGCGTCGTAGGCGAGGTTGTTGAAGTCATGCTCGAACCACGGCTCGCCAATGAAGTCGTAGACCAGCCGCATGACCCGATCAGGTGCCTGGGTCAGCAAGTCGTAATCGACAATCAGCAACGAGTCGGCGTGTTCGCCGTAATAGGCTTCCTTGAGTGCTGCCCAGGCAAACCCCACCAGACGATTGCGCTGCGCCAGGGTTTCGCAACGGCTGTAGACCGTGTTGCGCTCGACCGCGTCGCCGAACAGCTTGGTGTTTTCAAAGGGGTTGGCGCGATACAAACGCTCGATGCTGTCCATGACCCAGGCGACATTGCGCACGCAAGCAATGACCTTGGCTTGAGGGAACAGATCGCTGATGGCCGGCAGGCGCGAACTCCATAACCGATTGGTGTCGAACACCACTGGTTTGTCGGCCTTGTCGGCGTAGAAGGAATCGAACAGACCGCGTAGCAAACGGCGGCGCAGATCGGTATCGATCACCGCACCGAACTCGCTGCCGGCGCTGCACTGTTCCAGAACACCGGAAAACAGGGCGCCAACGGGGCTGGTCATGCCGGCATGAAAGCGCGGGTTCTGCAAAAGGATCGCAGAAAGCAGGGTCGAGCCTGAGCGCGGCAAGCCGGAAATAAAATGGAACTGTGGCAATCCCTTCACCCTGATCATAAGTCCTTTATGTATGACGGAGCCTAGACCATGAATGGCGTTACGGGTAATGGTGTTTTGATATCAAATCGAAACTAAATCGTCTGAAAAACGCGATTTTGGTTACAGGCTCAATGCAACACGAACAAACGCGCGTTAGCGCCTCCCGCCTGCGTTACGCCGACGTTCTGCCAGCCTGCGGGCAACGGCGCGAATTCGTCCGGCACATCGAGGGTACCGATCAACCACACTCGGCCAGTGCCTTTGGGCAAATTACCGAGGCTGTCGAGGTAAATATCCTGGGTCACCAGCGTGCCGAAACCATAGGCATTCGGCCGGCTCGAAGCGCCATTGGCAGACGGCGGGGTGTACAGCAGCGGTTTCGCGTCGGTGCGGTTGTAGTAGACGTAACTGAGGTACCAGAGCATGTCGCTGGTGACGATCCGGTCACCGGCAATGAAGTGCTGGTTGACGTAATCGACCATGACGCTGATTTGATCGTTGGTATCGACCGTGGCGTTGTTGTTCAGGCCCACCAGTTCGACGCCGACAAACAACACCAGCACCGTCACGGCCAACACCCGGAAGACCGCGTACAGACGATCAATGGCCAACGCGGCAATCATCGGCAGGCCGAGGGCGTACGCGGTGAGGTAACGCTCGACGAACACCGGCGAGATGAACGACACCGAAAAGACCAGCAACAACGGCAAAACGGTATAGATCACCACCAATGCACTGCCACGAATGACACTGCGATCCCGCGCCAGCGCCACCCACACCAAGGCCAGCAACGCCAAAGGCAACGTGATGAAAATCGGTGTAGTCAGGGTCTCGCCATCGTCCTGGATCAGGAACAACCAGATCATCGAAGGCAACGAGGCGAACGTGACCGGTGTCTCCCACCCCACATCGCCATTGGCTTTGAGTTGATCCATGTGTTGAATCAGATCGATCAGGTTGGGCACCCACGGCAAGTACACCAACACAATCGCCATGTTCGCCACCCACCAGCCGGGCTGCTGGATATGCCGCAAGCGATAGCCAGGCTGTACGCGGATCAGCCCCAGATACAGCCAGTGACACAGCACACACAGGGCGGTGAAGTAATGGGTGTAGAACGCCGCGCTCATCAGCAGTGCGTAAATCACCAGATAGCGCTTACGTCCTGGGTGTTTGATCCAGTAAACCAGGGCGATCGTGGCACCGATCAGCCACAGCCCCAGCAACGAATACATGCGCACTTCCTGGCTGTAACGCACGGCGGTAGGCAGCAGCGCCAACAAGACGCCGGCCAGCAACGCGGCGCGGCGAGTGGCGAGCAAGTCCACCAGCCAGACGCCCAGCGCCACGGTGGCAATCCCCGGTAGCGCGCTCAGGCTTCGAATCGAAAAAATGCCATTACCGAACAGCTCGATCCAGCCATGCAGCAGCATGAAATACAGCGGCGGATGCACATCATGGGCGGCATGCGTCCAGATATCGGCCAGCGAATACTGGCTCAGCAGCAGACTGGAACCTTCATCGCCCCAGACCGCCGCCGCGGTCAGGTCATAAAAACGCACCAGCGCGGCCAATGCCAGGATCGGCAGCAGCCAATGCTCGCGCACCCATCGAAGCAAGCGCTGAACACTCGCCCAAGCGCCGGGTGCCGCGTGGGGGCCTTGGGTGCCGTCAAGCGGCGTTTCTCTGCGCGCCTCCATTGCCTCCCCTCGAAACGGCCGATGAAAAACCTTGAAGCTTGCAATCACTGTAGGACAGCGACAGCGCCGTCGTCGATGCTGGCTTTGCGACCAACGACATTCGGCAGTGATGCGGATCAACTACGCTCTGGCTTGGCGTGACCCAGCCACGGAGATGAAAGGAATCGGCCAATCGCAACGATCTGCCCGGATGCCCGGGCCACCCGCGTGGCGCGCCAGACAACTAACCTGAGGGATGAGGAACTATGGAAGTATTCATCGGCACTATCCAGCCTTTCGCCTTTAACTACGCGCCCAACGGCTGGGCCCTGTGCAATGGCCAGACGCTGAGCATCTCGCAATACAACACGGTTTTTGCACTGCTGGGCGTCAACTTCGGAGGTAATGGCACCACCAATTTCATGCTACCCAACCTGCAAGGCCGTCTGCCGATGGCACAGGGCAACGGCCTGGGCCTGACCACGCGCGTCATCGGTGAATTCTCCGGGACCGAGAACGTCACCGCCACCATCACCAACCTGCCCAATCACACCCACGCCTTGTCCGGGCTCACGGCCACCACCACGCTGCAACTGGCCAGCCCGGCGAGCAACCCGGTCTCCAACCCGACCGCGACCAACTCGTACATCGGTGCCTCGGGCGGTGGCCCGGGTTCGGCGAGCATCTACTCCGATGCGCAAGGCGCTGCAGCCGTGCCACTCAAAGGCGTGGCCACCACGGTCACGGGGGAAATCTCGTCCGCCGGTAATGGCTTGCCCATGGAGGTGATGAACCCGTTCCTGGTGCTCAACTTCAGCATCGCCCTGAATGGGCTGTTCCCATCGCGCAACTGAGGACGCGCCGGGGGACTCAACTCCCCCGGTCACTTTCAATTTTGGAGTGACGCCATGCTGCAACAGGTTCAAAGCCAACACTTTCAGGCGCTGCTGGGCAAGACGGGGACCCTGCGACTGCCGGATGGAAGTGAATTGCCGATCCATATCGACAGCCTTGAAGAAACACCCCGCTCGCGGATGCCCAACAACGAACGCATGCCGTTCAGTGTCGAGTTCAACAGCTTGAAACCCACAGAGTTTGTCGATGGGTTATGTGTAATGGAGTTGCCGAAGCTAGGCCGGGTGGAAGACATTTTCGTGTCGCGAGTACCGGCCATGGGGCGTGATCCGCAACTGGGGTACTTCTATATCGCCTTCAACTGAACGCACGCAATCCCAATGTGGGAGCGGGCTTGCTCGCGAAAGCGGTGGGTCAGTCGGTACAAATGCC
>NZ_JAGYGJ010000092.1:0-4827 GCF_019947405.1 Pseudomonas sp. GL-B-26
GTGGTGTGGGTGTTCGGGATGGAGACCCGGGGCAAGACACTGGAGGAATTGAGCGAAGCCACGATCGTCAGTTGAACACTGAGCCAATGTGGGAGCGGACTTACGGTTTCACAAGCCGAGCATCCAGGCTGTTCTGCGCCAATCGCTTGGCCTGATCCTGGGTCATGCCCAAATGGGTATACAGCGCATGGAAGTTCTCGGTGACATAACCGCCGAAGTACGCCGGGTCATCCGAGTTCACGGTCACTTTCACGCCACGTTCCAGCATGTCGAGAATGTTGTGCTGAGACATGTGATCGAACACGCAGAGTTTGGTGTTCGACAACGGGCACACGGTCAACGGGATTTGCTCGTCGATGATCCGCTGCATCAAACGCTCGTCTTCAATGGCGCGCACGCCATGGTCGATGCGCTGGATTTTCAGCAAGTCGAGGGCTTCCCAGATGTACTCGGGCGGGCCTTCTTCACCGGCGTGGGCAACGGTCAGGAAGCCTTCGTGACGGGCACGATCAAACACGCGCTGGAACTTGCTCGGCGGGTGACCCATTTCCGAACTGTCCAGACCGACAGCGACAAACGCATCACGGAACGGCAGCGCCTGGTCGAGGGTTTTCTCGGCTTCTTCTTCGCTCAAGTGACGCAGGAAGCTCAGGATCAAACCGCTGGTGATGCCCAGTTGCTGCTCGCCATCTTTTAGTGCGGCGGCGATGCCGTTGAGCACCACTTCGAACGGCACGCCACGGTCGGTGTGGGTCTGCGGGTCGAAGAACGGTTCAGTGTGAATCACGTTCTGCGCCTTGCAACGCAACAGGTAGGCCCAGGTCAGGTCGTAGAAATCCTGAGAGGTGCGCAACACGTCGGCGCCCTGGTAATACAGGTCGAGAAACTCTTGCAGGTTGTTGAAGGCGTAGGCCTTGCGCAGGGTTTCGACATCGCTCCACGGCAGGGCGATCTTGTTGCGTTCGGCCAGGGCGAACAGCAACTCGGGCTCCAGCGAACCCTCAAGGTGCAGGTGCAGTTCTGCCTTGGGCAGGGCGTTCAGCCAGTCGTACATAGTCTTTTCTCATCAGGTGCAGATGGCGAGCATTCTACAGATGCCCGTGGAAACAATTAGAAAAACCTGACCAGCCGGTTCATTACAGCGCTTCCTGTTCCCGTCGATAGGCGTAGGTATCGGCGAAGCGCGAGAGCAGGAATTCGGCGCAGGTGGTGGCCGGATACTGTGCCGGGTGCCGTTCATCCTGGCAGCCGGGCAGGCATTCGATGACCGTGTCGGGGTGCGGCTCGGCGAAGAACGGCATCGAGTAACGGTCCACGCCCAGCGGGCTGATCACCCTGTGCGGCGTCGACAGGTAACGGTCGTTGCTCCAGCGCGCCATCATGTCGCCGAGGTTGACCACGAACGTGCCGTCGATCGGCGGTGCATCGATCCACTCGCCTTTGACGTTTCGCACTTGCAGGCCGCCGGCGGCATCTTGATACAGCAGGGTGATGCAACCGTAATCGGTGTGGGCGCCGGCGCCTTGCTGCTCTTCGGAACTGGCGGTGTGGCGCGGTGGGTAATGAATCATCCGCAGCACGCTGACCGGCTCAACGAAACGGGTGTCGAAAAAGTCGCGCTCGATGCCCAGTGCCATGGTCATGGCCCGTAACAGGGTTAGGGCCAAGGCCTGCATGTCGACGTAATGTTGCTCCATCAGCGATTCCCAGCCGGGCATCGACGGGTGGCGGTTGGGGCCGCGCAGCGGTTTTTCTGCCAACACTTCAGGATGATCGGCCGGCAGGTGCAGGCCCATGTCGAAGGTTTCTTTCAGGTCGCTGGGTTTGCCCGGGTCGAGTTGTTCGGTGGCGATGGCGCCATAACCGCGGTGGTGACGGGTTTGGGTGATGTCGATCTTGAGTTTTTCGGCGGCGGGCAGGGCGAAGAAACGTTGGGCGTTGTCGAGTACGGCGTTAATGCGCGCGGCGCTGATTGGGTGACCTTTGATGTAGAAGAAGCCCCACTCGCGGCAGGCGTGGTCGATCTCGGCGGCCACGGCTGGCCAAGCGTTTTGGTCATCGCTGTAGAGCGGGCTGATGTCGATGATCGGGAGTTTGTTCATGCGCAGTCCTTAAGAACGCTGAAAATCCAATGTGGGAGCGGCGGTGCGACGATTCGACTTGCTCGCGAAGACGGCAGAGCATTCAACATTGATGTTGGCTGACACACCGCCTTCGCGAGCAAGCCCGCTCCCACAGGGTTTTGTGTTCGTGGCCGGAATTACTTCGGAATGTCGGCCTTCATGCCTTCAACGTAGTAGTTCATTGATGCCAGCTCCGCATTACTCGCCGTCGCGCCCGCTGCAATCTTCTCGACGCCTGTCTGATCCTTGATCGGTCCGGTGAACGGGTGGAATGCGCCGCTCTTGATGTCAGCAATGATCTGCTCTGCCTCGGCTTTCACCGGTGCTGGCACCAGATCGCTGATCGGCAACTCAACCGTACCTTCCTTCAAACCACCCCAGTAATCCTGCGACTTCCACGTGTGGTCGAGCACGCTTTGGGTCGCCTGAATGTAGTGCGGGCCCCAGTCGTTGACGATGGACGTCAGCACCGCTTTTGGCCCGAAGTGCGCCATGTCCGAAGCGTAGCCCACGGCATACACGCCACGACGTTCAGCCGCCTGGATCGGCGCCGGGCTGTCGGTGTGCTGGAACACCACGTCCACACCCTGATCGATCAACGCATTGGCGGCATCGGCTTCTTTGCCCGGATCGAACCAGGAGTTGACCCACACCACCTTGATCTCGGTGCCGGGGTTGTATTTGTTCAGGGCCAGTTGAATGGCGTTGATGTCGCGGATCACTTCCGGGATCGGGAAGGACGCGACGTAACCGATCTTCTTGGTCCTGGTCATCTTCGCCGCGAGAAAACCGCCGACGTAGCGACCTTCATAGGTGCGCGCCAGGTAGGTGCCGAGGTTCTTGTCCTGCTTGTAGCCGGTGGCGTGTTCGAAGGTCACCTTGGGAAATTGTTTGGCGACTTTCAGGGTCGGGTTCATGTAGCCGAAGGACGTGGTGAAGATCAGGTCGTAGTTGTCCTTGGCCATGTTGCGGATCACCCGCTCGGCGTCGGCGCCTTCAGCAACGTTTTCCACGTAATTGGTGGTGATCTGGTTGCCGAGTTTTTCTGCCAACGCCTTGCGCCCCTGTTCATGCTGATACGTCCAGCCGTGGTCGCCAATCGGACCGATGTAGACGAAGCCGACTTTCAGCGGGTCGGCGGCACTGGCAGTCAGGCTTGCGCTCAGACCGATGGCCGCGGCAACGGCGCAAAGCAGCTTCTTCAACGGACGTTTGTGCATGAATTCGAACTCCATGTTGTTGTGAGGTTGGCAGGGCCAATGCAAATTACTGACCAACAGGACAACAAAATCGCCGAAACCGTGGTGAAGCCTTCGCGAGCAAGCCCGCTCCCACAGGGGAATGCGATCCAATGTGGGAGCGGGCTTGCTCGCGAAGAGGCCCGCAAGGCCGATAAAAGTGCATGGCCTGACACGGCTGCCATCCACTGGTGCGCTAAGGTGTAACGAAACGTTAGCGCCGCCCCACAGTCAGTAGCTCATCACACTGGTTTCGCTCCACACGGCAAAAAGGCCCGCAATGCTCACACTCCTCAAGCAAGAAAAGTTTCTGCTGCTGGCCCTGCTCGCCGCCGTCGTCGCCTATCCGCTGGAACACTGGATGCTGCACAGCGGCCAACCCATTGCGCTCACCGCCGGCCTGGTGCTGATCGCGTTCATCGTCGTTGCCTCCATGCGCGTCGCCCATCACGCCGAGCTGCTCGCGGAAAAAGTCGGCGACCCCTACGGCACGATGATCCTGACCCTGGCCGCCGTGCTGGTGGAAGTGGTGATCCTGGCGATCATGATGAGCAACGAGGCCTCGCCGACCCTGGTGCGCGACACGATTTATTCGGCGGTAATGCTCGACATCAATGGCATTCTCGGCCTCGCTGCGTTGATGGGCGGGCTCAAGCATGGCGAACAGTCCTACAACGATGACTCGGCCCGTAGCTACAGCGTGATGATTCTCACCGCCATGGGCGTTTCCATGGTGGTGCCGGAGTTCATTCCCGAAGCCAACTGGAAACTCTATTCGGCGTTCACCATCGGCGCGATGATCGTGCTCTACGCCCTGTTCCTGCGCATGCAGGTCGGGCCGCACAGCTATTTCTTCAGCTACAGCTACCCGGAAAAACGCCGCAAGAAAGTCCCGGAGGAAGAACCTGAGCCCATCAATCTGGTGCTGAGTATCGGCACGTTGGTGTTCGGCGTGGTGGTGATCGGCGCATTGGCCGAAGTGATGTCCAAGACCCTCGACCTGGGCCTGGAAGGGACGGGCGCACCGCCGGTGATCACGGCGATCCTGGTGGCGGCAATCTCGGCGGCGCCGGAGATTCTGACCGCGTTGCGGGCGGCACTGGCCAACCGCATGCAGTCGGTGGTCAACATCGCCATGGGCGCATCGCTGTCGACGGTGATCCTGACGGTGCCGGTGATGGAAGCGATGGCGCTCTACACCGGCCAGCCGTTCCAGATGGCGATGACCCCGGTGCAGACCGTGATGGTCTTCCTCACCCTGATCGTCAGCGCAATCAACCTCAACGATGGCGAAACCAATGCCATCGAAGGCATGACCCACTTTGTGCTGTTTGCGACCTTCATCATGTTGTCGCTGCTGGGTCTCTGAACACACCACAAAACCACTGTGGGAGCGGGCTTGCTCGCGAATGCGGTGGGTCAGTCAGTATCAATGTTGACTGACACACCGCATTCGCGAGCAAGCC
>NZ_JAGYGJ010000093.1:0-3046 GCF_019947405.1 Pseudomonas sp. GL-B-26
TTCAGGTCAGCAAATTGCTTGGGTGTTATATGGTCAAGCCTCACGGGCAATTAGTATTGGTTAGCTCAACGCCTCACAGCGCTTACACACCCAACCTATCAACGTCGTAGTCTTCGACGGCCCTTCAGGGGACTCAAGGTCCCAGTGAGATCTCATCTTGAGGCTAGTTTCCCGCTTAGATGCTTTCAGCGGTTATCTATTCCGAACATAGCTACCCGGCAATGCCACTGGCGTGACAACCGGAACACCAGAGGTTCGTCCACTCCGGTCCTCTCGTACTAGGAGCAGCCCCTCTCAAATCTCAAACGTCCACGGCAGATAGGGACCGAACTGTCTCACGACGTTCTAAACCCAGCTCGCGTACCACTTTAAATGGCGAACAGCCATACCCTTGGGACCGGCTTCAGCCCCAGGATGTGATGAGCCGACATCGAGGTGCCAAACACCGCCGTCGATATGAACTCTTGGGCGGTATCAGCCTGTTATCCCCGGAGTACCTTTTATCCGTTGAGCGATGGCCCTTCCATACAGAACCACCGGATCACTAAGACCTACTTTCGTACCTGCTCGACGTGTCTGTCTCGCAGTCAAGCGCGCTTTTGCCTTTATACTCTACGACCGATTTCCGACCGGTCTGAGCGCACCTTCGTACTCCTCCGTTACTCTTTAGGAGGAGACCGCCCCAGTCAAACTACCCACCATACACTGTCCTCGATCCGGATAACGGACCTGAGTTAGAACCTCAAAGTTGCCAGGGTGGTATTTCAAGGTTGGCTCCACGCGAACTGGCGTCCACGCTTCAAAGCCTCCCACCTATCCTACACAAGCAAATTCAAAGTCCAGTGCAAAGCTATAGTAAAGGTTCACGGGGTCTTTCCGTCTAGCCGCGGATACACTGCATCTTCACAGCGATTTCAATTTCACTGAGTCTCGGGTGGAGACAGCGCCGCCATCGTTACGCCATTCGTGCAGGTCGGAACTTACCCGACAAGGAATTTCGCTACCTTAGGACCGTTATAGTTACGGCCGCCGTTTACCGGGGCTTCGATCAAGAGCTTCGCGTTAGCTAACCCCATCAATTAACCTTCCGGCACCGGGCAGGCGTCACACCCTATACGTCCACTTTCGTGTTTGCAGAGTGCTGTGTTTTTAATAAACAGTCGCAGCGGCCTGGTATCTTCGACCGGCATGGGCTTACGCAGTAAATGCTTCACCCTCACCGGCGCACCTTCTCCCGAAGTTACGGTGCCATTTTGCCTAGTTCCTTCACCCGAGTTCTCTCAAGCGCCTTGGTATTCTCTACCCAACCACCTGTGTCGGTTTGGGGTACGGTTCCTGGTTACCTGAAGCTTAGAAGCTTTTCTTGGAAGCATGGCATCAACCACTTCGTCACCCAAAGGGTAACTCGTCATCAGCTCTCGGCCTTGGAATCCCGGATTTACCTAAGATTCCAGCCTACCACCTTAAACTTGGACAACCAACGCCAAGCTGGCCTAGCCTTCTCCGTCCCTCCATCGCAATAACCAGAAGTACAGGAATATTAACCTGTTTTCCATCGACTACGCTTTTCAGCCTCGCCTTAGGGACCGACTAACCCTGCGTCGATTAACGTTGCGCAGGAAACCTTGGTCTTTCGGCGTGGGTGTTTTTCACACCCATTGTCGTTACTCATGTCAGCATTCGCACTTCTGATACCTCCAGCAAGCTTCTCAACTCACCTTCACAGGCTTACAGAACGCTCCTCTACCGCATCACCTAAGTGATACCCGTAGCTTCGGTGTATGGTTTGAGCCCCGTTACATCTTCCGCGCAGGCCGACTCGACTAGTGAGCTATTACGCTTTCTTTAAAGGGTGGCTGCTTCTAAGCCAACCTCCTAGCTGTCTAAGCCTTCCCACATCGTTTCCCACTTAACCATAACTTTGGGACCTTAGCTGACGGTCTGGGTTGTTTCCCTTTTCACGACGGACGTTAGCACCCGCCGTGTGTCTCCCATGCTCGGCACTTGTAGGTATTCGGAGTTTGCATCGGTTTGGTAAGTCGGGATGACCCCCTAGCCGAAACAGTGCTCTACCCCCTACAGTGATACATGAGGCGCTACCTAAATAGCTTTCGAGGAGAACCAGCTATCTCCGAGCTTGATTAGCCTTTCACTCCGATCCACAGGTCATCCGCTAACTTTTCAACGGTAGTCGGTTCGGTCCTCCAGTTAGTGTTACCCAACCTTCAACCTGCCCATGGATAGATCGCCCGGTTTCGGGTCTATTCCCAGCGACTAGACGCCCTATTAAGACTCGCTTTCGCTACGCCTCCCCTATTCGGTTAAGCTCGCCACTGAAAATAAGTCGCTGACCCATTATACAAAAGGTACGCAGTCACCCAACAAGTGGGCTCCCACTGCTTGTACGCATACGGTTTCAGGATCTATTTCACTCCCCTCTCCGGGGTTCTTTTCGCCTTTCCCTCACGGTACTAGTTCACTATCGGTCAGTCAGTAGTATTTAGCCTTGGAGGATGGTCCCCCCATATTCAGACAAAGTTTCTCGTGCTCCGTCCTACTCGATTTCATGACCAAGAGATTTTCGCGTACAGGGCTATCACCCACTATGGCCGCACTTTCCAGAGCGTTCCGCTAATCTCAAAGCCACTTAAGGGCTAGTCCCCGTTCGCTCGCCACTACTAAGGGAATCTCGGTTGATTTCTTTTCCTCAGGGTACTTAGATGTTTCAGTTCCCCTGGTTCGCCTCTTAAGCCTATGTATTCAGCTTAAGATAACCATCTTATGATGGCTGGGTTCCCCCATTCAGACATCTCCGGATCAAAGTCTGTTTGCCGACTCCCCGAAGCTTTTCGCAGGCTACCACGTCTTTCATCGCCTCTGACTGCCAAGGCATCCACCGTATGCGCTTCTTCACTTGACCATATAACCCCAAGCAATCTGGTTATACTGTGAAGACGACATTCGCCGAAAATTCGCATGCATTGCTCAATTAAGAGCTACTCACAAATTTTACCTTAGCCTGATCCGTTACCAGTGAAAGTAACGT
>NZ_JAGYGJ010000094.1:0-2615 GCF_019947405.1 Pseudomonas sp. GL-B-26
CGGTGTAACAATCAACTTTTATGCTGACTGACACACCGCATTCGCGAGCAAGCCCGCTCCCACATTTAGCCCGCGCCCATATTTCATGTTTTCGGAGTTTTCCATGACGGCCCACGCCGACCTTTCGCCGACCCTTCAACTCGCCATCGACCTGATCCGCCGTCCGTCCGTGACGCCGGTCGACGCCGATTGCCAGAAGCAGATGATGCAGCGCCTGGGCGATGCCGGTTTTGCGCTTGAACCAATGCGCATCGAAGATGTGGATAACTTCTGGGCGACCCACGGTAAACACGACGGTCCGGTACTGTGCTTCGCCGGCCACACCGACGTGGTGCCGACCGGCCCGGTGACCGCCTGGCAGATCGACCCGTTCAACGCGGTGATCGACGAACACGGCATGCTCTGCGGCCGTGGCGCGGCGGACATGAAAGGCAGCCTCGCTTCCATGACCGTGGCGGCTGAGCGTTTCGTCACCGACTACCCGGATCACAAGGGCAAGGTTGCTTTCCTGATCACCAGCGACGAAGAAGGCCCGGCGCACCACGGCACCAAAGCCGTGATCGAACGCCTTGCCGCCCGTAAGGAGCGTCTGGACTGGTGCATCGTCGGCGAACCGTCGAGTACCACCCTGGTGGGCGATGTGGTCAAGAACGGCCGTCGCGGCTCCCTCGGTGCCAAGCTGACCGTGCGCGGCGTGCAAGGTCACGTGGCTTATCCGCACCTGGCGAAGAACCCGATCCACCTCGCCGCCCCGGCGCTGGCCGAACTGGCCGCCGAGCACTGGGACCACGGCAACGATTTCTTCCCGCCGACCAGTTTCCAGATCTCCAACGTGAACTCCGGCACCGGCGCGACCAATGTAATCCCGGGTGACCTGGTGGCGGTGTTCAACTTCCGCTTCTCCACCGAATCCACCGTTGAAGGCCTGCAAAAGCGCGTCGCTGACATCCTCGACAAGCATGGCCTGGACTGGCACATCGACTGGGCGCTGTCCGGTCTGCCGTTCCTCACCGAACCGGGCGCGTTGCTCGATGCTGTCGCGTCGAGCATCAAGGACATTACCGGTCGTGAAACCAAGGCGTCCACCAGTGGCGGCACCTCCGACGGGCGCTTCATTGCGACCATGGGTACTCAGGTTGTTGAACTGGGCCCGGTCAACGCGACGATCCACCAGGTCAACGAGCGTGTACTGGCTGCCGACCTCGACGTGCTGACCGAAATCTACTACCAGACCCTGATCAAGTTGCTCGCCTGATGCTCGCCTGCCCGATCTGCAGCGAACCGCTGAACGCGGTGGACAACGGCGTGGCCTGCCCCGCCGGGCATCGTTTCGACCGTGCGCGTCAGGGTTACCTGAACCTGTTGCCGGTGCAGCACAAGAACAGCCGCGACCCTGGGGATAACCTGGCGATGGTCGAAGCCCGACGCGACTTTTTGAACGCCGGCCATTACGCGCCGGTGGCCAAGCGTCTGGCGGAACTGGCCGCTCGGTACGCACCGCAGCGCTGGCTGGACATCGGTTGTGGCGAGGGTTACTACACCGCGCAAATCGCCGAGGCCTTGCCGAACGCCGACGGTTACGCACTGGATATTTCCCGGGAAGCGGTCAAACGCGCCTGCAAACGTAACCCGCAGCTGACCTGGTTGATCGCCAGCATGGCCCGGGTTCCGCTGGCCTCTGGCAGCTGCCAGTTTCTCGCCAGCGTCTTCAGCCCGCTGGATTGGGAGGAAGCCAAACGCCTGCTCAGCCCCGGCGGCGGTTTGATGAAAGTCGGGCCGACCAGCGGCCATCTGATGGAATTACGCGAGCGTCTGTACGACGAAGTGCGTGAATACACCGATGACAAGCATCTGGCTTTGGTGCCGGAAGGCATGGCGCTGCAGCACAGCGAAACCCTGGAATTCAAACTGACGCTGGAAAAGGGTCAGGACCGGGCGAACCTGTTGGCCATGACGCCCCACGGCTGGCGCGCCAGTGCTGAGCGCCGGGCGGCGGTCATCGAACAGGTCGAGCCGTTCGAGGTCACCGTTTCGATGCGCTACGATTACTTCGTACTTCAATAACACCTTAATTTTTTGGTCTTCGGCATTTGTCGTAGGCCGGCTAAATCCGCGAATGGATTTTTCAGACCCGCAGTGAGGACATCCATGCGCCAACCCGATATCGAGATTTACCTGAAAGACGCCGACGTCGACTACAAGGCCGTCGCGGCCTGGCTCGGCACTGCTTTGGGCCCATGCACCGACTGGGTCCAGAAAGGCCAGACCTACAAGTGCAAGGCCGGCAACATGTCGGTCACCTGGTTGCCAAAAGCCGTGGGCAAATGGAACAGCCTGTTCCTGGACAGCGACCAGACCCCGTGGGAAGACGACATCGCCTGCGCCCGCGCAGCCTTTGCCGCGCTGAACGTCGAAGTGCGTTGCGCACCGGGTAGCTGGGTCGAGGAAGAAGGTGAAGAGACGGCCGATCGCTGGATGCGCATTAGCGCGGACGGTGAAGAAGAGATCACCTGGAAAACCGTCTAAGAGCAACGCCGATCAAATGTGGGAGCGGGCTTGCTCGCGAATGCGGTGTATCAGTCGACATCAACGTTGACTGATACACCGCATTCGCG
>NZ_JAGYGJ010000095.1:0-2535 GCF_019947405.1 Pseudomonas sp. GL-B-26
ATCGGCTGACAAAGACTGATTGATCGTCGTATGCTTTTTCATGGCCTCGCCCTCGCTGTCGTTGGCTTCTATAAGAATGCCACCGTGGCGCACAGACGCCTCGGCTTGGGCGAGTCCATTCAATTACGGATCGCGCTGCAGGTTAGTCGCGGTAGACAGGGAAATCAGAGCACATCGCGGCAGCCTGCCGGGCGATGTGCGCCTCGACATCGGCATCGCCGAGGTGGTCGAGAATGTCGCAGATCCAACCCGCCAGCTCGATACTCTGGGCTTCCTTGAAACCGCGGCTGGTGATCGCCGGCGTGCCGATGCGCAGGCCGGAGGTCACGAACGGCGATTGCGGGTCGTTCGGTACGGCGTTCTTGTTCACGGTGATACCGGCACGGCCGAGGGCGGCGTCGGCGTCTTTTCCGGTCAGGCCCTGACGAATCAGGCTGACCAGGAACAGGTGGTTGTCGGTACCGCCCGACACCACGTCGTAACCTCGATCAATGAAGACCTTGGCCATCGCCTGGGCGTTGCGGATCACTTGCGCCTGATAGGTTTTGAAGGCCGGCTCCAGCGCTTCTTTGAAGCACACAGCCTTGGCGGCGATCACGTGCATCAGCGGGCCGCCCTGGCCGCCGGGAAACACTGCGGCGTTGAGTTTTTTCTCCAGTTCCGGGTTGGCCTTGGCCAGGATCAGGCCGCCACGAGGACCGCGCAGCGTCTTGTGGGTTGTGGTGGTGACGACATCGGCAAAGGGAATCGGGTTCGGGTACAGACCGGTTGCTACCAGCCCGGCAACGTGGGCCATATCGACAAACAAATAAGCGCCGACCTTGTCGGCAATCGCCCGGAAGCGTGGGAAGTCCAGGGTCTTCGAATAGGCAGAGAAGCCGGCGATGATCATCTTCGGCTTGTGCTCGACGGCCAGGCGTTCGACTTCGTCGTAATCGATCAGCCCGGTCGCGGTGTCGATGCCGTACTGAACGGCGTTATACAACTTGCCGGAAAAGCTGACTTTGGCGCCGTGGGTCAGGTGTCCTCCGTGGGCCAGGCTCATGCCCAATACGGTGTCGCCGGCCTGCAGCAACGCAAGATAGACCGCAGCGTTGGCCTGGCTGCCGGAGTGCGGCTGGACGTTGGCGTAATCGGCACCGAACAGTTGTTTGGCGCGGTCGATGGCCAATTGTTCGACCACATCGACGTGTTCGCAGCCACCGTAGTAGCGCTTGCCCGGATAGCCTTCGGCGTACTTGTTGGTCAGGCCGCTGCCTTGCGCTTCCATCACCCGTTGGCTGGTGTAGTTTTCCGAAGCGATCAGCTCGATGTGGTGCTCTTGACGTGCGTCTTCGGCGTTCATCGCTGCCAGCAGTTCGTCGTCGTAGCCTTTGATCTGGTCGTGCTTGCTGAACATGGTGGAGTCCTCTGTTGTTCTTGGATGGTATGAGTGGGCTGACGATCAGGCGTCCTGGTAGTCGGTGATCGACGGGCAGGCGCAGATCAGGTTGCGATCGCCAAACACGTTGTCGACCCGACCGACCGGTGGCCAGTACTTGCCTTCGATCAGCGACGCAACCGGATACACCGCTTGCTCACGGCTGTACGGATGCGTCCACTCGCCGACGATTTCCGCCGCGGTGTGCGGGGCGTTTTTCAGCGGGTTGTCGTCCTTGTCCAGGGTGCCGTTTTCCACCGCGCGGATTTCTTCGCGGATGCGGATCATGGCGTCGCAGAAGCGGTCCAGTTCTTCTTTGGATTCGCTTTCGGTCGGCTCGATCATCAGCGTGCCGGCGACCGGGAACGACATGGTCGGGGCGTGGAAGCCGAAGTCGATCAGGCGCTTGGCGACGTCATCGACGCTGATGCCGCTGCTGTCTTTCAGCGGACGCAGATCGAGGATGCATTCGTGCGCCACCAGGCCGTTGCTGCCGGTGTACAGCACCGGGTAGTACTCTTCGAGGCGACGGGAAATGTAGTTGGCATTGAGGATCGCCAGTTGCGAGGCACGCTTGAGACCCGCGCCACCCATCATCCGAATGTACATCCAGGTGATCGGCAAAATGCTCGCGCTGCCGAACGGTGCCGCGCAGACCGCGCCTTGCTTGCGCTCCATCTGTGCGTGGCCCGGCAGGAACGGGGTCAGGTGCGATTTGACGCCAATCGGGCCGACGCCCGGGCCGCCACCGCCGTGCGGGATGCAGAAGGTTTTGTGCAGGTTCAGGTGCGACACGTCGCCGCCGAACTTGCCCGGGGCGCAGAGGCCGACCATCGCGTTCATGTTGGCGCCGTCGATGTACACCTGGCCGCCGTGGTCATGAATGATGCCGCAGATTTCGCGGATGCCTTCTTCGAACACGCCGTGCGTCGACGGGTAGGTGATCATCAATGCCGCGAGATGCTCGCGGTGCTCGATGGCCTTGGCGCGCAGGTCTTCGATGTCGACGTTGCCGCGGGCATCGCAGGCGGTGACGACCACGCGCATGCCGGCCATGTTGGCGGTGGCCGGGTTGGTGCCGTGGGCGGACGAGGGGATCAGGCAGATGTCGCGAC
>NZ_JAGYGJ010000096.1:0-2392 GCF_019947405.1 Pseudomonas sp. GL-B-26
CGTAAGCGTCCGCCGAAGTCACCTTGCGTGACTCAGGCCGGCACCCACTGATGCGGCAGCAGTTGATCAATCTCACTGGCACGCTGCGTTGGCAGCCGCGTCAGCACATCTTTGAGATAGGCATATGGATCATGCCCATTCATGCGCGCCGACTGGATCAAACTCATGATCGCCGCTGCTCGTTTGCCGCTGCGCAGTGAACCGGCGAACAACCAGTTGGAGCGGCCGAGTGCCCACGGCCGTATCTGGTTTTCCACTGGATTATTATCTATGGGCACAGCACCGTCCTCGATATATCGAGCCAGTGCGCCCCAGCGCTTGAGGCTGTAATCCAGAGCTTTGGCGATAGCCGAGCCTTCGGGCACAAGGTCGCGCTGGGCCAGCATCCAGGTATGCAGTGCGTCGATAAGGGGCGCCGCTTTTTCCTGACGTATTCGCCAGCGATCCTCGTCGGTCATTTCCCGCGCTTGCCGTTCGATTTCATACAACCCGCCAATTGAGTGCAGCGCCTGTTCGGCCAGTTGGCTTTTGTTCGTCGCATGCAGATCGAAGAACTTGCGGCGGGCATGGGCCATGCAGCCGATTTCGGTGATGCCTTGCTGAAAGCTTGCTTTGTAGCCGGCGAAATCATCGCAAACCAGCTTGCCGTTCCATTGCCCAAGGAAGTTGCGTGCATGCTCACCCGCACGGCTCGGGCTGAAGTCGTAAACCACTGCTTTAAGTGCCGAAAACGGCGTTGTGCAGTAGGCCCAGACATAAGCACGATGGGTTTTCTTTTCGCCCGGCGCGAGCATCTGCACTGGGGTTTCGTCTGCGTGAATCACGCCTTGGGCAAGTACCGTTTCACGCAGCGCGTCGACCAAGGGCTGGAGTTGCACGCCGGTTTGGCCGACCCATTGCGCCAGTGTCGAGCGGGCGATAGCCAGGCCGGCGCGGCCAAAGATTTTCTCTTGGCGATACAGGGGTAAATGGTCGGCGAATTTTGCCACCATCACGTGAGCCAGCAGCCCTGCGGTCGGTATGCCTTTGTCGATTACCTGGGCCGGAACCGGTGCCTGAGTCAGCGTTTCACACTCGCGGCAGACCCATTTCCCGCGCACATGCTGCTCCACGGTGAACACGCCCGGCGTGTAATCGAGCTTTTCGCTGACGTCTTCGCCGATCCGCTGGAGCTGGCATCCGCAGGGGCATTGGGTGTTGTCTGGTTCGTGATAAATCACGGTACGCGGAAACTGCGCAGGCAATGGAACACGCCTGGGCTGCTTGCGTGGCTCGGCCGGCGTAGCCGGCGGATTCAACGCCTTCAGCTCGGCTTCAATGGCCGCGATGTCTGTGTCGAGCAGGTCATCGAGCAGGCTGCCTTGAGCAGGGCTTAATTGCTCACTGCGCTTAGCAAACTTGTTACGTTTGAACCAGGCGATTTCGTGGGTGAGTTGCTCGATGATGGTTTGGTCGCGGTCGTTCTTCTTGCCCATCCTGTCGACTTGCTGTCCGAGCGAATCAACCTGGGACAGCAACTGCGCCGCGAAGGCGCGCAGTTGGTCGGGGCTCATCTGATCGAGATTGGGCGAGGAAGTCATGCCCTGGATTTTACCAAAGCAGGTCGTTTGCGGCAGTAGGCCAAGGAGCTAATTACAGCTTTTTAAAGCAGTGTGATTACACCGCCAGCCCCAACACGCTGCCAAGGTAGGCCGAGCACCAACGCTTGAAGTTGCTCGGTATCCAGCTCTATCTCGCAGCCTTGTCGAATGCCGGGCCAGTGAAACTTTCCTTGGTTCAATCGGCGAGCAGCCAGCCAGACTCCAAACCCGTCATGCACCAGCACTTTCATACGAGTGGCGCGGCGGTTGGCAAACAGATAAGCGCAGTGCGGCTTCGCCGCACCGAACACCGCGATCACCCTGGCCAGCGCAGTTTCAGTGCCGGCACGCATGTCCATGGGCTCGGTGGCAAGCCAGATGGCGTCGATGCGAATCATTGCGTGAGTCCACGGACAAAGCGGGCGCAGCCGTCAGGATCGCAAGTTGGCCATTTCACTATGATCGATTGCTCGCCAAGCGACAGCTCAATAATCGCCAATGCTTCCTCCTGCCGTTTGGGCTTGGCTCTCAACGGAACGAAAGCCGGCAACGCCGCTGGCGGCTGATCTCGGTAAAGCGGTAGCCACTTGCGGATCACGTTGGCGTTGATGCCGTGGCTGATGGCGACGCTGGATAGGGTTGCGCCCGGTTGCAGGCATTCCTGAACAACCTGGGCCTTGAAGGGTTTCGGGTAAGAGCTTCGTTGGCGCATGGAAATCCTGACGTTAAGGGCGATCGCGTCCGCTTAGAAATACGCGGACACCATCGCCCTTAATGCTGGAGTTCGGAAGGTGACTTCCCCAGCCGCTTAC
>NZ_JAGYGJ010000097.1:0-2296 GCF_019947405.1 Pseudomonas sp. GL-B-26
AGTAATCCATCTCCACAACCAAACGGATCGCCTCCGCTTTTTCCTCAGATGTAACAACCCGATATCCCATGATGATTCCTAAAGTCGACGCTCCTACATCATGGTCCAAAAATATTCGACCACTACACGGCAGCTCCTACAGGGAACGCGGTCTTATGTAGGAGCTGCCGAAGGCTCGGGCCGCGTTCGGACGATCTTTTGATCTTTATTTTTTCTTCAGGCAATCGCTCATGAAGGTTTTGCGCGCATCGCCCTTGAGCGCCTGAGTGGCGGCATCGGCGTTGCAGGTTTTCATCTTTTCTTGCTGAGGAGTCAGGGGTTTGGCGGCATCGGCGGCGGGTGCAGCTTTGAGGCAATTGCTCATGAAGGCTTTGCGTTCGTCTCCCTTGAGGGTTTTCGCGGTAGCGTCAGCATTGCAGGTGGTCATCTTGTTCTGTTGCTCGGTGGCGGCAAAGCCCTGGGCGCAGAACAGTAAACCGATCATCAACA
This sequence comes from Pseudomonas sp. GL-B-26, assembly GCF_019947405.1. Taxonomy (NCBI): domain Bacteria; kingdom Pseudomonadati; phylum Pseudomonadota; class Gammaproteobacteria; order Pseudomonadales; family Pseudomonadaceae; genus Pseudomonas; species Pseudomonas sp. GL-B-26. Next base: position 490 of record NZ_JAGYGJ010000097.1, read on the forward strand.
AAGGGACACGCAACATCTTCATGGAGTTTTCTCCTTGTTGCCGCACTGACGAGCACGGCCTCGCTCTGGAGTGTAGACAACACCTGTTACACCTTCCTGGTCTCAAGGTGACTGCGTCGATACTGTTCCGGCGTGCACTCCGCCTGGCGTTGAAACATCGCGATAAACGCTGATCCGGTGCTGTAGCCCATGTCGAACGCGATTTCCTGGATGCTGCGATGGCTGTCCAGCGCTTCGATCGCCGCCAGAAACCGCAACCGCTGCCGCCACTCACCAAAGCTCATGCCCAACTCACGCACGAACCGCCGCGCCAGGGTGCGTTCGCTGACATGGATCTGCGTAGCCCACTCCGCCAAGGGCCGGTTATCACCGGGCTCAGCCTGCAAGGCTTCGAGTATCGCGAGCAAGCCGGGGCTGCTGGCGTAGGGCAGGTAACACTCATGCACCGGCGCTTGCTGCAGCTGATCCACCAACACTTGGGCCAGACGTTTGTCGGCTTCGTACTCGGGAATCTTCACATCGCGCGCGGCAAAGTCTTTGAGGATCGCTTTGAGGATGTCGCTGATGGCCAGGGTGCAGGCCTGCTGAGGCAGGTCCTGGCACATCATCGGCGCCAGGCAGACCGCGCGATAGTTGATCGGCTGATGGCTATAGAAGCTGTGTTCAGTCTGCGGCGGCACCCACACCGCGTATTGCGGCGGCGACATGAAGCGGCTGCCGCCGATTTCCATGTGCAATACGCCGTGGGCCGAATATTCCAGCGTGCCCCATGGATGACGGTGCGCCGAGGCATAACGATGCGCATCAAAGTCGGCATAACGGAAGTACACCGGCGCGGGCAGTTCGCTGAAATCCAGCAGATCGATGGGTTTACTGTTCATGCTGTCCGTCATCAGGGGCAGGTTGTCTGGATCGAAGTATAGGCTTGTATCCAGACAGGCGATAATCGCCCCTCATTAACGTTCCGGTTTTCTCTGATGCAATACGCTTATCCCCTGCTGGCCATTTTCATTTGGGCCGGCAACACCGTGATCACCAAGATGTCGGCCGGGGCGATCTTCCCCGCCGAGATCGGTTTTTACCGCTGGCTGCTGGCCGGGATGCTGTTCACCCCCTTCATGCTCAAACCGGTGATTGCCCATTGGCCAGCGATCCGCCCGAACCTGGGCAAAATCTTTGTGCTCGGCGTGCTCGGCATGGCCGTGTACCAAAGCCTGGCGTACTTCGCGGCGAGCCTGACCTCGGCCACCAACATGGGCATCATCCTGTCGCTGATGCCGTTGATGTCGCTGGCCATGGCGATCATTAGCCTCGGCCAGCGCCTGACCATCGGGGCCCTGGTCGGAGCGGTGCTGTCGCTCGCAGGGGTTTTGGTGGTCGTCTCCTCCGGCAGCCTTGGCGCGCTGCTCGAACACGGGGTGAACCTGGGTGACGCGATGATGCTGATCGCTACCCTGGCCTACGCGATTTACAGCACGCTGCTGAAAAAGTGGCAGCTGCGTTTGCCGCCGCTGGTGTTGCTGTACTTGCAGGTATGGGTGGCGGTGGTGGTGCTGTTTCCGATGTTCCTCGCGTCACCGAAGATCGGCCCGACGCTGCAGAACATTCCGCTGGTGCTTTACGCCTGCCTGCTGGCCTCGATGGTTGCGCCATTGGCGTGGATGCAGGCCGTGATCCGCCTGGGGCCGAGCCGGACTACGCTGTTTTTCAATCTGCTGCCGTTGATTACTGCGCTGATTGCGGCGGTGGTGCTGCATGAGCAATTGGCGATGTATCACCTGGTGGGCGGGATGTTGACGCTGGGTGG
>NZ_JAGYGJ010000098.1:0-2192 GCF_019947405.1 Pseudomonas sp. GL-B-26
GCCCATCACTGCCCTCCCCTTCTGCAAGCCCGGATGCCATGCTGACTTGGTTACAACGCAACACCCTGACCTTCCCGCCCCTGGAAAAAGCCATGCGCGATCCCAACGGGCTGTTGGCCGCGGGCGGGGATCTGTCCGCCGATCGTCTGATTCAGGCCTATCGCCACGGCTGTTTTCCGTGGTTCTCGGAAGGCCAGCCGATTCTCTGGTGGTCGCCGGATCCACGCACCGTACTACTTCCCGACGAACTGCATGTCTCGCGCAGCCTGAACAAACTGCTGCGCCAGCAACGCTATCAAGTGACCTTTGATCAGGATTTTGCCGCGGTCATCCGCGCTTGCGCCGCGCCCCGGGATTACGCCGACGGCACTTGGATTACAGAAGCCATGCAGAACGCCTACCTCGAGTTGCACAGGCGTGGCTACGCCCATTCGGTGGAAGTCTGGGACCAGGGCGAGCTGGTCGGCGGGCTCTATGGCCTGGCGATGGGCCAGCTGTTTTTCGGCGAGTCCATGTTCAGCCGCGCCGACAACGCCTCAAAATATGGCTTTGCCACACTGGTCCGACATCTGAAAGACTCAGGCTTTGTGCTGATCGACTGCCAGATGCCGACCGACCACCTGCACAGCCTCGGCGCCCGAGCGATTCCTCGCAGCGAGTTTGCCGACTACCTTGCGCAGCATCTGGATCAACCCAGTCGCGCGACCTGGGTTTGCTGAGCGACTTTTGCGCGCGTGGCTTACACTTAATTCAAAGCTTATCCCGAGGGTTGATCATGACCGAGTTGGCGCGTTTGAAGTTTTATGCCACTCAGCCCCACTCTTGCAGTTATCTGCCCGAGGAGCAGGCCACAACCCTGTTTCTCGACCCTAGTCAGCCCATGGATGTGCATGTCTATGCAGACCTGTCTGAAATGGGTTTCCGTCGTAGCGGCGATCATCTTTACCGGCCTCATTGCCAGAATTGCAATGCGTGCGTACCGGCGCGCATCCCTGTGGCGCAATTTTCGCCCAACCGCCAGCAGAAACGCATTTTCAAACGCAACGTCGACCTACAGGTGCGCCCTGCCAGGCCGCAGTTCAGCGAAGAGTATTTCGACCTTTATCAGCGGTATATCGAACAGCGTCACGCCGATGGCGATATGTACCCGCCGAGTCGCGATCAGTTTGCGACGTTCCTGGTACGTGACCTGCCGTTTTCCCGATTCTACGAATTCCGCCTCGAAGGACGACTGGTAGCGGTGGCCGTCACCGATTTGCTGCCGAACGGTCTGTCGGCTGTCTACACCTTCTACGAGCCCGCTGAAGAACGCCGCAGCCTGGGGCGTTATGCGATTCTCTGGCAAATCGCCGAGGCTCAGCGTCTGGGGCTGGAAGCCGTCTATCTGGGCTACTGGATCAAAAACTGCAAAAAAATGAGTTACAAGACTCAATATCGCCCAATCGAACTGCTGATTAATCAGCGCTGGGTCATCCTGAACTAGAGCGAGCCGTAAACCCCTTGGCTTAAACCCCATTTTTCGGGCACAATGCACGCCGCTTTTGCCTGGCGCAGTTGCACCGGGCCATTCATTGGACACCGAGGGCTTTACTGCATGTCGAAAGAAGACAGCTTCGAAATGGAAGGCACTGTCGTCGACACCCTGCCCAACACCATGTTTCGTGTGGAGTTGGAAAATGGGCACGTCGTAACCGCGCATATCTCCGGCAAGATGCGCAAGAACTACATTCGTATTCTTACCGGTGACAAAGTGCGCGTCGAGCTGACGCCCTATGACTTGAGCAAAGGGCGCATCACTTACCGCGCTCGCTAATCAAGTCAATACAAAACGCCCGGTTTATGCCGGGCGTTTTTGTTTGTCTGCGATTTGGTGGGTTCTTGGGTTCTTGGGTTTTGGGTGTATATCCGTTGCTGCGGTAACGGCTGAATATGGTTTCGCTCTTACAGCCAGCCCTTTCAAGGTCTTTTGACTTTAGCGGCCTTGAGCACCCGATCCGTCGACACGTGGGCATTCGCGGCTTTGCCTTCAAGCCACTCCTTTGGTTTGGGCACCTTCGGACCTCGTTTGCTCTTGACGACCGCTTTGGGCTGGATGTTTCGAGCGAGTGCAAGCAGGTACTGAGCCAGCCCTCCTGCGGGGATCGGAATGGATGAGTACTCTGCTGGCAGAGCTATTTGCATACCCTCGTAAC
>NZ_JAGYGJ010000099.1:0-1858 GCF_019947405.1 Pseudomonas sp. GL-B-26
AAACCCTAAACTTGGCTCAGCAATCGTTGGTTACATCTTTGATTTCTCGCGGAGTAACTTGTGATGCTGATAATCTTGTTGACTATCAGTCTGACTCCACAAGCACCCACACGAATTGCTTGATTCAATTGTTAAAGAGCGGTTGGTTAAGATCTTTCGTCTCAACCGAGGAGCGCACTCTACAGCACATCCCCTCAAGTAGCAACCTTAAAAGTTTCTGATTTCATTAACAAAATCAACAACTTAAGCCAAAAGCAACATCAAGCTGCTCGTTAGCGGGAGGCGAATAGTACAGCATTAAAATACGTGGTCAACCCCTATCTAGAAATTCTTTTTCCTTACCAAAGCGCTGGGTTACCACCATGAAAACTTCCAAGGTCTGTAGCAAGCACGGCTAGGCGCGGGCACGCCGGTATAGTTGACTCTATATGCCTACCGTATTCCCCGGAGCCTCCATCCAGTGCCTGACTTGCCGAGCAACGCCGCCTACACAAAGCGCTTCAATGCAGTACTCGCCTACATCGACGCCAATCTCGAAGGTGACTTGTCTGTGAAGACGTTGAGCCAGGTGGCGAACTTTTCGGCGTTTCACTTCCATCGACAATTCACCGCCTTCGTGGGCGTGCCTGTTTCACGTTATGTACAGTTGATGCGGCTACGACGCGCAGCGCATTGCCTGTCCTCCCTCGCGGATTACTCGGTGCTGGAAGCAGCGTTCAGTGCGGGTTTCGAAAGCCCCGAGGCATTTTCCAGGGCATTCAGGCGGGCGTTCGGTATGACGCCGAGTGCATTCAGGAAGCAACCGAATTGGCAGGTCTGGGGCTCGGTGTTCACCATCCCTCATTTTTCCAGGAGCATCATCATGCAGGTGCGAATCGTAGAGTTTCACGAAGTCAGAGTTGCAGCACTCGAGCATTGTGGCGCTCCCGGACTCATTAATGAGAGTGTTCGCAAGTTTTCCGAATGGCGCATGCAGAGCGGACAGTCGCCAGTGAAATCAAGTCGCAGCTTTGGCATTCCTTTCGGCAACCCCGATACGACACCACCCGAAGCGTTCCGGTTTGCAATCTGCGGCGAGATTCACGAGGCGGTAGCAGCGAATGAGTTCGGCGTAACCGAGCGCGTTATCCCTGGAGGGCGTTGCGTTGTAGTGCGTCACGTGGGTTCGACGGATCACATCGGCGAAACGATCTATCCGATCTATCGCGACTGGCTTCCCACCAGCGGCGAGGAACTTCGAGACCAGCCGCTGTTCTTCGATTATCTAAGCGTTTATCCCGAGACACCGCAGGATCAATGGCAGACCGATATTTATGTGCCGTTGCAATAGCGGAGCAGACATGTTGCTTCTGGTTTAGAACGATCATCATTGATTTCATCGCTGCAAGCAGCCTCTCGCCAAGGGGCAGCTATTGGCCCGGACTGTGCCCCCCCCCGCCAACTTACTCGCGTCAAAATAATCTATACGAATCAATTAATTAATGTTAGCTTCGAGTCGCCCTCGGGGGCCAGAATTAAGAAAGGTCTTGCTTTGCAAGGCCTTTTTTTCGTCTGTAGAAAAGTGACCTCGCCCACCGCTGTCGTGTAGGAGCTGCCGAAGGCTGCGATCTTTTGATCTTGCTCTTCAACGCCATACCCCGAAACCGTTCGGCTAACGAATCAAGGATTCACACAATGGAATTGCCACTGGAAACCGTTGCCCTTTTCGCCCTCAAGCTGGCTTATGAGAGGGAAGGTGAAAGTCCGATTTTGCGGGATGATCCGATCATGAGCGATTACGAGCGGGAGGTGTTTGGGTTGTTGGTGCGGCGGGGGGATGTTGAGGCGATTCAGTTTAGGGTGGCGCGATGTGTGGGGT